>PABI01000087.1 GCA_002699125.1 Anaerolineaceae bacterium | reverse complement strand
GTCTTCATGAGCCAATTTAACCTGAGTTCAATTATGAGAAAGACCCGCCTATTTTTCGCATATGTCTGTCAGGCGGTGAGCGCTCTAGGTTTGTAATTGGGAATTTGCCAGCTTCAATGCGAGACATAGCTTCTTCTGAGAGAGACGCATTTTCTTGAACAAAATCCAATACCTGTAGAGCAAAAGAGCGCTTACCACGTCTCGCATCATATCGCGCTGCAACTTGACCATCCCAACTTACTTGCCCAGCTCCTTCCCTCTGCCCGCGATGAATCAGTGGTATCCAAATGTCCGCTTCATCTCTGTCTTTAACAATAACGCAACGTAGGCCATTGATGGGATTTTCAATATATTGAGTAGCGAGGGACTGGAGCCTACGGATTTGTTGTTGCGAAAACACCTCTTTACCTAGCGACGGATTCATAAGTAGCTTAATGGCAGCCAATCGGCGGTTGCCATCTAGAACGGTGTAAGCATTGCTATCCGTATCTGACTCCATAACGATAGAGATAATAGCTGGGTTAACACCATGACGGGTAATATGTTCAGCCAAATTTATCAGCTTTTCCTTTTGGTCTTGAATCATTGCCTGAATCGCACTAGGCTGATTAGGTTGAATCTCCGGGAATCGTGGATTTTCCAAATCTAACAATAGCCTAGCTATGGAAATGGGATCGCGGGAGAATTCTGCCATGATATTTACACCTCTTTTATGAACTGGCACTGAAACGGAACCTAATAAAAAAGGCCACCCGTCTACCAAGAAGTGCGAGTTCATTGGCGGCCACGGACGACCTTCTAAATCAAATAATAGCTTAGTTCTGGTAATCTGGCTGCCTGCACCATTAACTCGCCTCGACATGGTAGCAAATTAAACCATTCGTGACAATAGGTTGGCATGGATGCGGCCGCGCGTGATGAAATTGAACACAGGATGATGTTCCTCTGCAACCGGCCGTTTCAAGGACGTCGAAAGATTCCTCGTCGCTTCGCTCGCTCGGAATGACAGGGGGTACGGCGCGCCCTTATCACTCATCCGGCACCCAGCCATAGTGCTCCGGTTCAAACACAACAACTTCTTTAAACCCATGCAGATTGTCCACAATCATTTTTAAGTTGCCCTTCTGCTTTTGTGATTCGCGCCACGCTTTGCGTTCAACGGTTCCCACAACCAGATACTCATTGCCAATCAGGGATGGCGCAGATTTCTGCAAAGTAAAAGCGATGAGCGCTTCTACTCTGTCCTGGTGCAGAATAAGCAAGTCACATTTGGGGCAATATCGCCCGGTCATGTTGAGAACCAAAGGCTGCATGGGAGAGACGTTGATTAAAAATGGGAATTTACGCGCTTTGTTGGGTTTGTCGCAGGAAGGGCAGCGCGTAAAACGAGCGTCCACATACGGATTCAGGAAAAACGTGTGCTTTGGCGGTAGTTTGCCTAACTGGGGTCTCTTCTTTTTTGACATGGAATCAGTTCCTGCCCGGACGGCCGTGACACTTCTTGTACTTCTTGCCGCTGTCGCACGGGCATGGGTCATTCCGGCCCACTTTGGGCTCGGTGCGTGTTGCCGGTGTGCCGGGCACGGGCTGCACATGCGTTGTGCTAGGGCGTTGGCGGAGCGCGGCGGCACGTTCGGCAGCTTGCTGTTCCCGCCTTGCCGCCCTCTCCTGCTCCTGCCTGGCCCAGGTTGCCTTCAGTTCGGCTTCCCTGGCTTCCCGCCGGTGCAATTCTTCATAGGTTTGGATGATGTCGTACGGATCGGGCAAGTCGGCGGGGTCCTCCTGCAACCGCAGCAGATAATCATCATAGTCGCCGATGATCCAGGTGTCGATGGCGTCAGCGGCAAACAAGGCTTCAATTTGCGCCTGGCTTTCTGTATCACCCAGTCTAGAAAGCTCCAGCACGGCCCAGGTCCACATCTCGTCTAATTCGTCGTCACCGATGATGGGCTCGTCCCCTTCAGGCAGGGGTGGCAGTAGCTTTTGCAGGGTGGCGATTACAATGGGTTTGTAGTCCGGTTCGTCCAAGGCGATCTGGCGCAGAATACCGGCGGAGACGGAACGGCCGCAACCAAACGCTCCTTCATCCAACATCAAATTTGCAAAAAGCGGCAGCGCCACCGAGCCATAATGGTGCAGCTTGTCGCCAAACCATTCAATGAGATGGTCTCTTTTCTCATCTCGGAAAATTTCGTCGAAGATGGGTAAGGCCGACGGGGAACGGGCGGCAATGAGCAGATGCCCGGCATGGACATCGCCATAGGCACGCGGGTCTGTATCATCCTCTAGACCGTATTTTTGCCAGGGGTCTGTGCGCAGCAGCTCAAGCAGCGCCGGTTCCAGCTCCTCGCTGCGCGCCAGGCAGGCGCGAATGAGATCAAGGTCAGGCGTACGCCCGGCATGTTCCAGGGCGTCAATCAGTTCGTTAACAGATAAGGTTTCGTAATCCATATTTTTATCCTAGAGAAACAATGTCTACATCATCCCCCAACGCTTTTAGCAAATCGGCCGTTTTCATCATGACGGCCGTTCCCCTTACCCCAGACCCCAACGAAATCTCCGTCTGGTCCAGGACCGATTGGTCAACGAGGACGCGCACGGGCTGGGGCAGGCCAAAGGGAGCCACCGCGCCCATCTCATAGCCGGTGACGCGGCGCAGTTCATCGGCACTGGCCATCGTCAGGCGGGATTGGCCCAGCGTGCGGCGCAGCTGCTTCCAGTCGATCTGCTGCGGCCCAGCCACCAACACCATGAGGAAGTCGTCTTCAGCCAAGCGGAAGAGCAGGCTGCGCACCACCTGCTCTGGCTGCTGGTCACGTTCGGCGGCGGCCTGCTCCAGCGAGCGCACCGGCCCATCGTGGCTGAATAGTTCGTAGGGGATTTGTTTTTGGTCAAGTTCGCGGGTTACGGGAGTTTCCATCATTTTTTTATCCGCAGATTAGCGCAGATTGACGCAGATTTTTTAATCTAATCTGCGTTAATCTGCGAAATCTGCGGATTGTTTTCTTAGGCATCCATTTTGTTCATGTGGGCTTCGTAGGCGTTGCCCAGGGTGGTTTCGATGATGTCATGGCGGGCAATTTGCACGCCGGGGTTGCGTTTGGCGGCGCGATGAATCTCGGTGGCGCAGCGGCCGCATAAAATATAGCCAATCAATATGCCTCGCTTGCGGTAAATGTAGGCGTTCAGCGACAGGGCATCGCTGCCTTTGTGCTGCATTGGGCTTACCTTACGGCCGCAGCCGGGACACGCCTCATTGTCATAGTACCAATGCCCTTTCACCGCCTTGCCAAAATGGGCATGCGTCCGGGCAAACATCTCAATCATGGCCTGTTCGATTTGGTCTTCGATGGTCATAAATTCACCTGCTGCGCTAGAGAGCGCTTAGTTGCTAATAGCGCCATCCCTGATAATTTTGTCGATAATTGTGAATTGTGAACATTTGATTGTAAATGATCCTTGCTGCCTGCTTTCATTCACAATTCATTATTCACCATTCACCATTCCTTACCTTTTTTCTACCACAAACGTGGGCACGGTTGAGCCGCCACCGGCGGAGACGTTGAGCAGCGGGTCGGTGGAGAGGCGGGTCAGGCAGCCATCAACGTAATCGCCGTGAAAAATGAAGGGGGCGGTGTCTAACATGCGGGCATAGATTTGCAAACGGCCGTCCACAATACTCGGATACGGTTCTTCGGGAATCACTACCCGCTCTTGCACAATGTACGGCTCGGTCAGGGCTTGCTGTACCGCCTGTTCCCAGCCGCTGGCGTTGGTTTGCCAGCCCAGCACAATGCCGTGCCCGCCGTAATCGTCGTTGGGCTTCAGCACCAGCTGGTCTTTGTATTTGTGCATGAAGGGGATCAGGTCGATGGGCAGGCCGCCGTACACCGTTTTGCGCTCCTCGACGGTGCGGGTCCAGGGGATGTGGTTGTGGATGACGGCCGTTTCATCCTTATCAAACAAATGGGCATTGCGCTCGTCGCTGAGCACCGCCAGGCTCATCTTTTTATACAAAATCTTGCAGCGGAACGGATTCACCATGCAGACGCTGCCGTCGCGCACGGCGCGCACCACCGGCTGGTCCAGGCCGCCGCGCTCAATCAGCTCGGTAATAAGCACCCGTTTGTAAATGACGTCAATCTGGAACCCTTCGTGATGCAGACTGCCGTTTTCATACGTCACTTCACGCGGGTCCACAATCTTGGCGTCAAATCCCTGCGAGGCAAAGTATTGGGTGAACAGTTCAAATTCGCTGCGCGTGGGCACGTCGTGCCAATCCAAAATGCCAATCTGGGGGCGACCGCTGCCGCCGGCCTGGCGGTAGGCATCGAGCAAAACGTGCAAAACGCTGTGCCGGGTGGGTAACGGCCGTACCGCATAGTGGCGCAAAAATTCACCCATCACCGGCAGGCCGTAAAACACCTCGTTCAGCACGTCGTTGTAGGCCGAGGCAGCCGGCACTTCGGCGTTGTATTCGGTAAACTTCAGTTCGCTGTTTTCGGTGACGTAGAAGGCGTCCAGCCGGGTGAGCGGCGTGTGACCTTTGTATTTGGGCTCGTGCTGGATGAGCTCTTCTTCCCAATCCAGCAGGCCAAACTGGGCGCAAAATTCGGCATCTTCCACAGCCAGCTCGGAGATCTTCTCGAAGGCACGCAGCAGCGGGCGGATCGATTTGCGCACGAAGATGTATTGTTCCGGGGTTAAAAATCGGGGACGCAGCACGGTGCATAACGGCCGTGTGCCAAAAAACAAGCCCCGCTGTTCCATCTGGTCATCTAACTGCCCCTGCGACTCCGCCGCCAGCTCATCGGTCAACAAATCGTGGTAGGTTCGTATTGCTTCCTTCAATGCCATCTTCACACCATTCTTCTCTTTCTCTGCGCTCTCCGCGTTCTCCGCGGTAAAAAAAATCAAAACAGCGCGTTCCAGCGCGTTTCGGTTACCGGCGGGCGCGGCTCCAGGGCCAGGTCAATGCACAAGTCGGCCATGCCCTCCACACACCAGCGGTGGAACTCGTAGCCCAGCGAATTCACGTCCATGTCCGGGGCCGGGTTCATGAAGTCGATGGCGTACGGCACGCCGTCGCGCACGGCAAATTCGCAGGTGTTCATGTCGTAGCCAAAGGCGCGGCACAGCGTCTGGCAGTCGGCCACAATTCGATCATGCAGCTCCGGTGACAAACCTTCGGGATGGCTGTATTTGCGCGTGTTGGGATCGTAGTTCATGACAAGCACCTTCTCCTGCCCCAGCACCATACACCGAATGTAATCGTCCCAGCGGATGAACTCTTGCAGCACCATCGTCAGCAGGCCAGACTGGTCGTAATTACGGTACAGCTCTTCCATATTGTTACAGACGTACACTTCTTTCCAGCCGCCGCCGTGGGCATCTTTCAAAATGCAGGGGAAGCCGCCGACGTAATCAACCAGATCCTGCCAGGGCATGGGGAAAGCCAGGTTACGCAAACTTTTGCTGTGGTCGATGCCGGGGATGTATTCTTTGTTGGGTAGAACGGCCGTTTTCGGACTCACCAATCCCAATTTGCTAATGAGCGACGCGCCAAAAAACTTGTCGTCGGCCGTCCACATCAGCGGATTGTTGATCACGTGGGTCCCTTGCAGCATGGCGTTTTTCAGGTAGGAGCGATAATAAGGCACCTCGTGCGAAATACGGTCTACGATGACGGCGTATTCGCACGGCTCGTTCATCTGCGTGCCGCCAATGGTGACAAATTCGGCGGTGACGTTTTGGTTACGGCCGTTCACCTCTTCAATAAACGCCGGCGGCCAGGACCACTCCATGCCTACCAACAAGCCAATCTTTTTTGTCATGCGTCCCTCTCCTTATTGCGTGTGCAGGTACTCAACTATTCAGGTGTTCAAGTAGCTTTGCCTTGAACACCTGAAAACCTAAAAACCTGAATACTCTTTAGTCATGCCCCCCAATATACGTCAACAACATCTTCTCCCAATACGGCCAATCGTGGCTCCAGCCATCCCAAATACGCAGCGCGTTGCCAATCTCCTTCTGCCACAGGGCCGCAGAAAGCTGTTCATTGTTGGCCCGCAGCCCATCATCGTGCCCCACGGCCAGAATGATGTCCAGCCGGCGCAGCAGCTCCAGCCGCTCGTGATCATGTTCGTTAGGAATGTAGGCGCACGGATTGTTGGCATAAATGTGGCCACCGCCATGCCCGTCGGCCCAGCGCGAGATGTCGTAGATGCCGCTCAGGCCAATGGTGCGGCTGACCAGGTCTGGCCGACGCAGCGCCAGGTTCACGGCGTGGTAAGCGCCAAAGCTGGCCCCCACGGTGATCAAAAACGGATTTTTGTTCTTCTGCCAGGAAAGCGGCAGCACTTCGCTGACCAGATAATTTTCATACTGCACCTGCCGCCAGGCGCGGGCGCCGGGATGTTTCCAATAGGCGTACCAGCTTTCGGCATCGACGCTGTCCACGCAGTAAACTTGCAGCCAGCCCTGGCGGATATGATGCCCCAGCACCTGCATCATGCCCCGGTCTTCCCATTCATAAAAACGCCCCTTGGAGGTGGGAAACACCAGCACTCTGGCACCGCTGTGGCCAAAGACCAACAGTTCCATATCGCGCTCCAGCGACGGACTGTACCAACGATGATATTCTCGGTTCATTTGGTTTTCTCTTCCTGATTAGTTTGGTCAGGTTATTGTATCAGTAATTCAAGGATCACCCTAAAATTCAGCTTTTGGCCATCCCGGCAAAACGGTTTGGGCAGCGGCGGGTTACTATAGGCAGTGTGAAGGGAAACGGCCGTTTCCCTTCACAACAACTATGTGGTAAAACGTAAGCACTCACTTTGAGGAGAGAGGCAAGCATTCTCCAGCTTGTGCTAAGCGCAGCCGAAGTATGCAACCGGCATCTGAGGATGCCGCACTCTTCATTTGTCCATTATGAAACCTGGAAGAACGTAATCAAGAGGAGATCCATCCATGAGCAAAGCAAAAGTTGCGGTTGTGGTAGACAGCACGTCCTACATCCCCCCGGCGCTGGTTGAAAAATACAACATCCACGTCATCCCCCAAATTCTCAACTGGGAAGGCAGCAGTCTGCGTGACGATATCGACATTAAACCCGATGCTTTTTATGAGCGCCTGTCTACCGCCAAAGAAATGCCCACCACTTCCCAGCCATCGGCGGGCGAGTTCCATGAATTTTTCTCAAAAGTCGCCGAAACGGCCGATTCCATCGTCGCCGTCCTCATCTCTAAATCACTCAGCGGCACGCAGGCTTCGGCCCGGGCGGCATCCGACATGATGGAAGATTATCCCATCGAAATTGTCGATTCCGAGTCAGCGGCGATGGGATTGGGCTACATGGCTCTGGCAGCAGCCCGCGCCATCGAAAACGGAGCCGATGTGAAAGAAGCGGCTGAGGCCGCCCGGGCGCTGGTGAAAAAGATGCGGGTGCTGTTTGTGGTGGATACGCTGGAGTTTTTGCATCGCGGCGGCCGTATTGGCGGGGCCCAGCGGCTTATCGGCTCCATGCTGTCCATCAAGCCCATTTTGCACCTGGTGGATGGCAAAATTGAACCGCTGGCTTCTGTCCGCACCAAGAAAAAAGCGCTGGCGCACCTGATGGACGTGGCCCAAACGGAAATGGCGGGCAAGTCGGGCATTAAAGCGGCCGTTATTCATGCCGCAGCCAAAGCAGATGCCGAAAAAGTTTATGTCGAACTCAAAGACGCTTTGCAGCCCGAAGAAATTCACATTGTGGAGCTAAGCCCGGTGGTAGGTGCCCACGTAGGCCCCAAAGCCCTGGGCGTCGTCTTCTTCGAAAGCTAACAAACCTTTCCGCATGGAATGGACCGGGAGGGGAGCCAACTTTACCATCCGATCTTGCCCATCACTCCACCAGCATCCACTGACTCCATAAAACAGACGGTTCTTCACCTGCGGCATCGAGAAAACGTCCTCTCTTCACGCAAACAGTTGACGGTGCCCGCCCATTATGCTAACATCCTCGCAACTTTTGTATAAATAATACAAAAGTCACCACTATTCTCACATAAGGTGATGGCATTTTCACAAAATGTCTGCTGGCAGCTGACGAGACTATGCTCCCCATCAAGCAAATCAAGCCCACAGCTGCATGGATTGAACCCACTTGAGCACTCAAACCGCACCGCGAACGCGTACTTTAGACTGGGCAGAATGCAGCGTTCTTGCCGCCATTCGCCAGTCTGGACCTATGTCCAGGTCAGCGCTTGGCGAGCGGCTGGGGTATTCGCGGGCTAACATTACGGCCGTTCTCAACCAGCTCCTCTCCCTCAACATTATCGAAGAGCGCGAACTGGGCGAATCGCAGGGGGGCCGCCGCCCCCGCACCTACGGCCTGAACGGCACGCTGGGTTTTGTGGTGGGGGTAGACATTGGTGCCACCAGCATCGATCTGGCGCTGGCCGATTTTGACGGCACCATTCTGGAGCGCCTGGATGAACCTGCCGACGTGCGCGACGAGCCAGAACTGCTGCTCGGGCGTGCAGCCGATTTAATTGAAGAGCTGCTTAACAGGCAAAACGGCCGTCCTGAACAGGTCCTGGCGATTGGCATCGGCGTTCCCGGTCCGGTGCAGTTTGACGAAGGTGTGCTCATTGCTCCGCCGCTCATGCCTGCCTGGGAATCGTTCCCCATCAAAGCCTTTATGCGCCAGCGCTTCACCGCTGCCAACGTAGCCGTTGATAATGATGTGAACGTGATGGCCCTCGGCGAGGCGTCGGCCGGCGCGGGCAAAGGCATCAACAATTTCATTTTCCTCAAAATAGGCACCGGCATTGGTTCCGGCATCATTTGCCGGGGCAATATTTATCGCGGGCGCGACGGTGCCGCCGGCGACGTGGGCCATATCTGTATCGACTACAACGGGCCTGTGTGCCACTGCGGCAACGTGGGCTGCCTGGAAATCATGGCCGCCGGGCCGGCGATTGCGGAACGGGGCCGGGAAGCGGCCGTTTCCGGTGAAAGCGAATTCCTGGCCGAAGCGCTGGCCGCCAACAACGGCCTCATGACGGCCCAACTTGTAGGCGACGCCGCCAAAGCCGGCGATCGGGCGGCGAATGAGATTGTGAAGACAAGCGGCCGTATGATCGGCGGCATGTTGGCCAGCCTGGTGAACTTCTTCAATCCGCAGCTCATTCTCATCGGTGGCGGCGTCAGCAACATAGGCATCCGCCTGCTTTCGGCCATTCGCCAGGCCGTTTTGCGCCGCTCCACCGCCCTTTCTACCCGCCACCTGCGCATTGAGTTTTCACCTCTGGGGAAAGATGCCGGCGTCATGGGAGCCATCTGGCTGGCTCTGGAACATACGTTTACCGTGGAATCATAGCTTTACCCTCTCCCTAACCCTCTCCCTAAAATGGGGAGGGAACTGGCGCTGGGGTGATTAGTAACTTGAACAAGTAATGAGGAGGTGATGGCCAGGCAGTTAAATTTACACAACAATCCCGCTTCTGTATTTTTGCATAAGTTTTTAAACAGACGTATTCCGACGTAAGGAGGAGAAAATGTCTAAAAAAGCATTTCTTTGGTCGCTGTTGTTAGTATTTGTTTTAGCGCTGGCCGCCTGTGGCGGCGGCGAAGATTCAGCGGATGAGCCGTTTACCATCGGTGTTTCCAATGGGTTTGTCGGCAGTGAATGGCGCACCCAAATGATTCAGGACATGGAAGAAGTCAATCAAGAGTTTATGGATCAGGGCATCACCACAGAATTAGTCATCGAAAGCGCCGACGTAGATGTGCAGGGCCAAATCCAGCAAATTCAAAACCTGATCAACCGGGGGGTGGACGCCATCATCATCAATCCCAATGACCAGACTGCGCTGAACCCCATCATCGAAGAAGCCACCGAACAAGGCATTGTGGTCATTGCCGTCGATCAGGAAATCTCAGCCGAAGGCGCGTATAATGTGGTTATCGACCAGACAGAATGGGCCCGCATCAGCGCCCGTTGGCTGGCCGAGCAGCTAGGCGGTTCCGGCGATGTGGTTTTGATTGAAGGCTTTGTCGGCCATCCCGCCAATGAAGCCCGCATGGACGGCGTGGAAGAGGTCTTTAGTGAATATCCCGACATCAACGTTGTGGGCCGTGACACCGGACAATGGGACCAGGCCACCGGCCAGCAGGTCATGTCTGACTTCCTGGCTTCCTTGCCAAACATTGACGGCGTTTGGACACAAGATGGTATGGCACTGGGCGTCCTCCAGGCCCTGAACACGGCCAATCCAGACGAATGGCCGGTGACCTCTGGTGAGGCGCGCGCCGGGTTTATTAAATTGTGGCAGGAAGTGCGGGAAACCAACAATCCCGACTTCACCAGCATCGGCGTGGTCAATCCACCAGGCATTGGCGCCAGCGGTATCCGCGTGGCCGTTGAGATTCTGCAAGGCGGCACGGTAGATGAATCGCAGTTGGCCGGGCCGTTTGGCAATTCGCTCTACGTCCCCATCCCCGGCCAGGTAACGGCCGATAACTTCGATGAAACCTACGCCGACGTGCAGGATCAGCCAGATTCGTACACGCTGGACGGCATGATTACGCAGGAAGAAGCTGCCAGCTTCATGGAATAAGTGAATGATTGTTAGGTGCGACGCACTTGAGAAGTGCGTCGCACCTCTGGATTCGATCCAATGGCAAAAACCCGCGTCTCCCTCTCGGCCCAAAATATTGTCAAATGGTACGGCGGCGTCCAGGCGCTGGCCGACGGCACCCTGGAGGTTCAATCGGGCGAAGTGGTGGCACTTTTGGGGGCCAACGGCAGCGGCAAAAGTACGCTGAGCAAGGTCATCACCGGCGTGGTGGCGCCTAATGAGGGGGAGCTGCTGCTGGATGATCAACCGGTTGAATTCAGCTCGCCACAGGCAGCGCAAAATTTGGGGATTACGGCCGTTTACCAGGAACTCAGCCTCATCCCCGACATGTCCGTAGCAGAAAACATCTGGCTGGGCCACCAGCCCATGAAGTGGGGCATCACCGTAGACAAAAAGGCGATGCTGGCCCAAACCCAGAAACTATTGGACCTGTTCGCCGGGACGGTGCAAGATTCCTTGCAGCCGGAAGAACCGGTCTCTGCCCTGCCCCCAGACGAACGCCAGATTGTGGAAATCCTCAAAGCACTCAGCCTCGATCCGCGCCTGATTATTCTGGACGAAGCCACCGCCAGCCTGGACAGCCGGCAAGTGGGCCGCCTGTTTGAGCTGGTGGCCGATTGGAAGGAACAGGGCAAAGCCATCGTGTTTGTGTCGCACCGCATGGATGAGATTTTTCGGGTGGCGGACCGGGCGGTGGTGCTGCGCAACGGCCGTTCCGTGGGCAGCGCCGTCATCAGCGAAACGGACGAACACGCCTTGGTCAACATGATGGTGGGGGATGAAACGGCCGTGCCGCGCCAGCTCACCCTCGATTCGGTTTCTGAAGAAGCGGCCGTGCGTTTGAAGCTGGAAAATATTCGCTCCGACGTGCTGCAAGACGTCAGCCTGACCGTGCGCGACGGTGAACTGCTGGGTATTGGCGGCCTGCAGGGCCAGGGGCAGTCGGATCTGCTTCGGGTTATTTTTGGCGATATTTCCTTTACGGGAGAAATGACACTGTCCGGCGAAGCGGTCCATTTCAGCCATCCGCGCCAGGCAATGCAGCACGATGTGGCCTTGGTCCCCGGCGACCGGGGCAGCGAAGGGCTGCTGCTCATCCGCTCCATTTTGGAAAACTTCCAGCTTGCCTCCTGGCAGCGCTACGGCTTTCCCCTCAAAATGGAAGCGGCCCAGGCCGACGCCAAGCGCGTCGCCGACGACCTCAGCCTGGTGCGCTCCTCGCTGGAAGCACCAGTGAGCAGCCTCAGCGGCGGCAATGCGCAAAAGGTGGTCATCGGCAAATGGCTGCTGCGTCAGCCCAAGCTGCTGCTGCTGAACGATCCGACCAAAGGCGTGGACGTACACACCAAGCGGGAGTTTTACAACTTGCTGGCGGAACTGCGGCAGGAAGGTACGGCCATTTTGTTCTACAGCAGCGATGATGAAGAATTGCTGGGCCTGTGCGACCGGGTGCTGGTGATGCTGGACGGCCGTATCAGTGCTGAACTCAGCGGCGACAATCTTACCCACACCCAACTGATCTCAGCCAGCATGTCCACCAAGCGCAGTGAAGCGCTAGAAACATCATGATTGAACGATTGCAGCTCAAGTACGTCTCCTTGCGGCATCCTTATCTATTTGCACTTGCGTTAATGGTGGTTGCCGCTATGGTGAACCTCATCCTTCAGCCCAACTTGCTGGAGCTGCGGGTGCTTAACGGCAATTTGCGCTCGTTCCTGCCTTTGATCATTGTCACCGTGGGCCAGGCAGTGGTGATCATGGGCAGCGGCATTGATTTGTCGGTGGGGGCGATGGTGTCGTTGGTAACGGCCGTTCTGGTCACCCAAATGTCGCTTGATGCCTCTGTGGGCCAAATTTTGCTGGTGATTTTGCTGGCCTGCGGCGTGGGCATGGCCGCCGGGGCGCTGAACGGCTTTGGCGTGGCCTGGCTGCGGCTGCCGCCGATTGTCACCACCTATGCCACTTCGTTTATATTTTCTGGGCTGGCGCTGTGGATTTTGCCCCGGCCCGGCGGCAACATGCCGGAGACGTTTGCCCGCTGGTACCGGCAGGCAACGCCGCTGAGCATTCCGCTGGGCGTGTGGATTGCTGCGGCGCTGGTGCTGCTCTGGTATTTTGTGCGCAACACAAAATATGGTGCCAATTTATTTGCCGTGGGGGGCAAGGCAGAGGCGGCATATGCAACGGCCGTGCCCGTCACCCGCGTGTTGTTCAGCACCTATGTTATTGCCGGTTTGATGGCGGCCCTGGCCGCATTGGCCCTCACGCTGGGCACCAGCTCTGGCGACCCGCGCATCGGTGCGGCCATGACGTTGGATTCCATCGTGGCCGTGGTGCTGGGCGGCACCCGCCTCAGCGGTGGGCAGGGCGGTATTGCCGGGTCCATTTTAGGCGTGATCATCCTGGGGCTCATCCGCAACATCATTTCCTTTGCTGATGTGCCCAGCTGGTACCAGACTTTGGTCGATGCGCTCATTATCCTCATTGCTCTGGCTGGACCGGGGCTCGTCCAACTTATCCGGAGGCGAGGTCTCTCATGAGCAGACTGCAATCGCTGAAACTCAACCCGCCGCTGATCGCCCTGCTGCTGGCCATTGGTTTGTTTTTCCTGGGCGGCATCATCCGTCCCGGTTTTGTCAACGCCAATCAGGCGATCAACATCGTGCGCCTCGCGGCGTTTTTGGGCATCATCGCTGCCGGACAAACGCTGGTCATCCTCAGCGGCGGCGAAGGCATCGATTTGTCTATCGGCGCGGTGGTTACCCTGGCCGCCATCCTCGCCTTTCGCCTAAACGATGGGCAGAACGCGCTGGTGCCCTATGCGCTGGCTGTGGCCCTGGCTGCCGGCACGTTTATTGGCCTGCTGAATGGTCTGGGCGTCGCCTTCCTCAAAATTCCGCCGCTGGTCATGACATTGGGCATGGCCGGCGTGGTGCAGGGCCTCATTTTAGCCATCACCCAGGGGCAGATGATTGGCGATACGGCGCCCATCATGGGCCGGTACATCTCTGCGCCGCTGCTGTTGGGTATTCCCGGCGTCGTCTTCATCTGGCTCATCCTGGCTGGGCTCATCTGGCTGCTGCTGGAACGCTCGGCCTACGGCAAGCAGCTGTTTGGCATTGGCGTGAATCGCGTCACGGCGCGGCTGTCAGGCGTTCGTGTGCCGCTTGTGGTGCTGGTTACTTACAGTCTCAGCGGCCTGCTGGCGGCGTTTGGCGGCTTTATGCTGTTGGGCTTTACCCAAACCGTCTTTATGAATTTGGGCGGGCCATACCTGTTTCCCTCGGTGGCGGCGGTGGTGGTGGGTGGCACGGCGCTGTCTGGGGGCAAGGGCAGCTACTGGGGCACAATGGCCGGGGCGCTGGTTTTGACGCTCATCACCAGCCTATTGACGGCGATGCAGCTGCCGGAAGCGTTCCGGCAAATTACGCTGGGTGTCATTTTGCTGGTGTTGATTTCGGTATACGGCCGTCAACGCGGCCTCAGACAATAAATAAAAATAGAACGCAGATTTACCTGATTATCATGATCAGGCAGATCAGGTAAATCTGCGTACCATTCATGTAGGAGTAAGATCATGGAAACACTCAAACTTGGCATCGTTGGCGCCGGCTTTATCACCCGCTTTCAGGCACGGGCCATTGCCCAGATACGCAACATGGACATTGCCGGCATCACCTCCCGCACCAAAGCCCACGCCGAAGCGGTAGCGAAAGAAATTCGGGAAGCAGGCATTGGCGAGGCGATGGTTTACGACAGCGTCGGCGAAATGGCCAACCACGTAGACGCCATCGCCATTTATTCACCCAACTTCACCCGCATCGAAATCATGGAAAAGATCGTCGATGCGGTACAGAAGGGAGCCAGTCTCAAAGGCGTCATTTGTGAAAAGCCTTTGGGCCGCAATATGAAAGAGGCGCGCCGCCTGGTGGAGCTGGCCGACGAGGCCAACCTGCGCACCGCCTACTTTGAAAACCAGATTTTCATGAAGCCAATCCAAAGCCAGCTGGCCCAATTGACCCCTCAGCAAAAAACGATGGGGCCATTGGTGCTCACCCGCTCCGCCGAAGAGCATGGCGGACCGCACGAACCGTGGTTTTGGGACCCGACCCAACAGGGCGGCGGCGTCTTGTCTGACATGGGCTGCCATAGTATTGCTGTAGGCTGGTATGTGCTCACGCCCATCGGCAAGCCGCCGACGTTTTTGCAGCCAATCTCCGTAACGGCCGAAACCTCCCTGCTCAAATGGGGCTTGCCGGAATGGAGGCAAAAATTGCTGGACCGCTTTGGCGTCGATTACAGCAAAACTCCCGCCGAAGATTTCGCCACCGGCATGGTTACCTTCCGCAACCCCGAAACTGGACAAATCTCCAAAGCCCAATTCACCGATTCATGGATGTTTGAAAAGCAGGGGCTGCGGCTGTTTATGGACGGCATGGGGCCGGGCTACGCCTTTGAGGTGAACACGCTGCGCTCCACGCTGGAGGTATTTATTGGGGATGAGGCGGCCGACGCCATTGCCGATGCGGAAATGGCGCTGGAGAAGGCGACGGCCTCACGCGGGCTGCTGGCAGTCCAGTACAACGAGGCGGACCTGTATGGGTACACGGATGAAAACAAAGATGCGGCGGCGGCTTTCCTGGCCGGTAAAGACGGTACGCTGCCCTGGAGCTATGGTTTGGAGATTACCAAGTTGGTGATGGCAGCGTACCTTTCTGCGGAGAGAAGGAAGACGATTGATTTGACGGATACGTCCGTGCAGCAAGAGCTAGAAACATATGTCCCCCTTATCCAACAGGGGCGCGGTGCTGAAGTGCTGCAAGTCTCGTAATTAAGCAGCCAACTGACTCTCCACCTGATCCGCCAGCGTGGCGGCCATATTCCCGTCTACAAAGTAGCTTTCACACGCCTCATCTACCAATTCTGGTGTCAGGCGGGGTGTGGTACCGTCATAGTTGCAAATGGAAATGACCGTTTTCACGATGTCGCGCGGATGCACCGACTGCATCACCCGGTTTGGTGCCCGATACCATTTTTGCAGCAGATGGACAAATGATTTTTTATCGAACGGCACGTTGAACGCTTTGCACGACTCGGTGAAAATCTGGTAGAAAAGCTTCTCGCTGGGGCCGCCCACTTCTACTTTCATCTGAATTCGGCGCAAAAACGCGCCGTCTACCAGCTGCATCGGATCCAGGTTGGTCGAGAAGACAATGAACTGGCGGAAGGGCACCTCTAAACTTTGTCCTGATTGCAGTCGCAAGAAGTCAATGCCACTTTCTAAAGGCACAATCCAGCGGTTCAACAGCTCTTGCGGGCTAATTTGTTGGCGGCCAAAGTCATCGATGAGGAACATGCCACCGTTGGCTTTTAGCTGGAGCGGCGCTTCATACACCTTGGCAATGGGTTCGTAGCGCAAATCCAGCGAATCCATCGTCAGCTCACCACCCACCATCACGGCCGGGCGCTCAAACAGCCGCCACCGTTGGTCGTATTTTGCTTTTTGAGCATGGCCATTGTTCATGTTGAGATTGCCTGTATGAAACACCACCTCTTCCTGGGTCACCGGCGTGTGCACCAGCGGATCAAAAACCCGAATGATCTGCCCGCCCACTGTAATGGCGTCTGGCAGCCAAATGGGCGAATCACGGGCAATGAGCTTGGCAATGGCCTGGGCAATAGTCGTCTTACCATTACCGGGCGGTCCATACAAAAACAGAGAGGAGCCAGCATTCACCGCTGGACCCAGGCGTCGATCAAAGTTGTCGGGCAGAATCAAAAAGCCCAGCGCCTGTTTAATCTGCGTTGGCGTAATGCGCTGCTCTCGTTTGGATTGCAACAAAATTGCCTTGTTGTATTTTTCCAGTGAAACGGGGACGCGCCCCACGTACTGGCTGCGCTCAAACGAGTCACGGGCGCGCTTGGTGCCTGCTTCTGTAAGTCCATAGGTAAAGCTCAGACTACCCAAACTGCCGGCACGCACGACCTCTACCAAATGCTCTTGTTTCATCCGAGCCAGCAGTTCATCTATCAGACTGGGATGAATACCCAAAATCTCAGCAAAGCGGGCAATGTTTACATCACTTTCGTTAAAAAGCAGCCGAAAAATAATATCCTGTACTAAGCCTGCCGGAACTCCCAAATCTTCCATCTTCATAATGGGCGACAGCAGCTTCATCAGTTGGCCAGTTGACATTTGTTTTCCTGTTAGGGCAAATGGGATAGATGTTGGCGTGATGCATGAAACGTGATGCGTGACCAAAACTGAATCACGTTTTACACATCATTAAATGTCTGTTTCCGCGAATTCCCAAAAAGCCATAATACTCAATGATTTTTGATTTACATGGCTGTTGGCCCTCATACCAACAGCGCATGGATCACCATGATGTAGTATAAGAGGCTCCAAACAGGAATGACATAGGAAAAAGGGGAGAAACGGCCGTTACTCCCCCAATTTTCCCATAAAAAAAGAGCACCACTGGGGTGCTCCTCATTTACCGTTAAAAATAGACGAATACTTCAAACCATTAGCCGGCGGGATCGGTGATGGCGACACCGCTATTTGCCCCGTTTTGTTCAGAACTGGTTTCAGCTTCCTCAGCTTCATGCCCATTCTCGTCATGGCCATTTACCTGCGATAAGCGACCCTCGCGAATCACAGCCACAGAAGCCACAGTATCCCCAGCACGCAAATCCATCACCCGCACACCTTGTGTGGAACGACCCTGCTGGGAAATCACATCCGTAGCGGTTCGCAGCATGATGCCATTGGACGAGATACAGGTTACTTCATCACCGGCAACCACCACGCGAGCGCTCACAATCTTGCCCGTGCGCTCGGGGGTCAGCACCATGGCTCGCACCCCCTGACCGTACCGGTTTTGCTGCCGGTATTCACTTAACGGGGTGCGTTTACCGTAGCCCTTCTCGGTAATCACCAGCAAATCGTCGTCAGGCAAAACAACGTCGGCACCGGCCACCCGATCCCAATCATCCAGGCGGATGGCATTCACCCCGGCGGCGTTGCGCCCCATCGGGCGTACGTCTTCCTCGCTAAAGCGAATACCTTTGCCCTGCTCACTTACAATAATCAGGTCTTGTTCGCCTTCGGTCAGCTTTACCCAGCCCAGGCTATCGTCATCGTCCAGGTTCACGGCGATGAGCCCGCTGGGACGCACGTTTTCAAAAACGTTCACCTCCACACGCTTGATGCGCCCTTTGCGAGTGATCATGGTGAGGTATTCGGCATCTTCAAAGCTGTGTACGGGCAAAGCGGCCGTAATGTTTTCTTCCGGCATCAGCGGCAAAATGTTCATCAACGAGGTGCCTTTAGCCGTGCGATCCAGCTCGGGAATGTTGTATGCCTTTTCTGCATACACCTTGCCCCGGTCTGAGAAGAATAGGATGGTATTGAGCGAGCCGGCCGCAAATAGATGCTCCAGCTGATCCTCATCCCGTCGGCCCATGCCAATGAGCCCTTTGCCACCGCGTGCCTGTTTGCGGTAGGCAGCAACCGGCGTGCGCTTCACAAAACCACGCTGCGTAATGGAAATCAGCACATCTTCGTCCTGAATCAAATCCTCCATGTTCAGGTCGGCATCCATGCCCAGCATAATTTGCGAAGCTCGCTCGTCGCCATATTTTTCTTTCAGCTCATTGATGTCTTCCAGAATCAGGCCGAGGATCTTCTTTTTATCGGCCAACAAACCTTCTAAATACTCAATGTGCGCCGTTACTTCACGATGCTCATCTTCAATTTTTTGCCGCTCCAGGGCAGCCAAGCGACGCAGCTGCATGTCCAAAATAGCGGTTGACTGTGCTTCAGATAAGCCAAATCGCTCCATCAATTGGGCGCGTGCGGTGTCTGCATCTGGCGATTGGCGAATGGTTTGAATGACCTCATCCAGATGCCCTAGAGCAATAAGCAAGCCAGCCAAAATGTGCTGCCGCTTTTGCGCCTTATCCAGCTCAAACCGGGTGCGCCGGGTGATGACCTCAACACGGTGGTCAATATGAATTTGCAAGGCGCGCTTGAGCGAGAGCAACTTGGGCTGTTTATCTACCAGGGCCAATAACTGCACCCCAAAGGTGGTTTGCAGCGCAGTATGTTTGTACAGTTGGTTTAGCACTTTCAGCGGCTGGGTGTGCCGTTTTAGCTCTACGATAATAGAAACACCACGCTTGTCAGACTCATCCCGCAAGTCGCTAATGTCGGTGATAACACCTTTGTTCACCAGCTCGGCCATGCGCTCAATGAGGAGGGCCTTATTCACCTGGAAGGGAATCTCGGTGATATTGATGCGCTGCCGGTCTGGATTGCGCGGCATTGGCTCAATTTCGGCTTTGGCACGCATAACCACCCGACCACGTCCTGTGGCATAGGCACTGCGAATGCCCTCATTGCCAATGAGCAGGCCACCGGTGGGGAAGTCTGGTCCCTTGACAAACTGCATTAGCTCATCTAAGGTGACGTTATCAATATCGTCGTACCTTTCAATTAGATAAGCTATCGCTTCGCACAGCTCGGTGAGGTTGTGGGGAGGGATGTTGGTAGCCATCCCCACGGCAATACCGGCCGAGCCATTGAGCAAGAGGTTGGGCAGACGCGCGGGCAACAGGTCTGGCTCTGTCAGACTGTCATCAAAGTTGGCGGTGAAATCAACGGTGTCTTTGTCGATGTCTTCGAGGAGTTCATGGGCAATGCGGGCCAGGCGAGCTTCGGTGTAACGCATGGCAGCGGCGCTGTCACCATCGACACTACCAAAGTTCCCCTGGCCATCAACCAATTCGTAACGCATGGAGAAGTATTGGGCCATACGCACCATGGCATCGTAAACGGCCGTATCACTATGTGGATGGTATTTACCCAGCACCTCACCCACGATACGGGCACTTTTGCGGTGCGGTGAGGTAGCCCGAATGCCCATATCCCACATGGCATACAAAATGCGCCGGTGTACCGGCTTCAGGCCATCGCGAGCGTCAGGCAATGCGCGGGCCACAATGACGCTCATGGCATAATCCAGGTAAGAGTTGCGCATCTCCTGGTTAATATCAATATGATTCACTGTTCCGATATTGTTTTCGTCCAAAGCGGAACCTCCAGAGAGGGTTTTCTAAAAATAGGTTGGCTATTAGTAACGGGATAATCAGGTAAGTAGACTGGCAAAATCCATTTATTACCGGTAATCGGCCAAAACATTTAGATTTTTCTGCTAAACTTATTGTCGATTACTCAATTACCAGCCAATAACATACGCCCAAATTTATAAGCAAAAAACCACCATTTTCAAGGTGGTAAATTATTTCAATTTTTAGGTACAAATCAGGTCAAATTATACCTTATTTCGGCAAATTAAACGACAAACGGCCGCTTGCCAAAAACGCGATCTTGATGCATGATCTAGCCTAACTTTCCACAAACATAACTTCACATTTTTTCGCGACAGTCACATTCTGGAATCTATTTACCGTTTATGCCTTAACCTACAGATAAGTTATACCTATCATCCCCAGAGGTAGCTCCTATTCTAAGAACGTCTGTCATCCGGTGTGTGTGACATTTGTCATTACGAAGTCAGAGTTAGGGTGGCTATAATGAGCTAGCTACATTAATCAAAAATAAGAATGACTTATACGATTATCAACTTGAAGAGGAAAACAGAGGAGGCTTTATGCAACGGAAGCAATGGTTCTTGATGATGCTGTTCATTACGGCCGTTGTCACATTTGTGGCTGCCTGCGCCGGTGAAACAGGGGCAGAAGGACCCCAGGGACCAGCCGGGGACCAGGGCCCGCCAGGACCTACCGGACCGCAAGGGCCGCAAGGTGTACCGGGACCAGCCGGGCTAGATGGCCTCAGCTATACGCCTCCTACTTTCATAGGCAGTGATGCCTGCGCCGAGTGCCATCAAGAAATTTCTGATGCTTTTGCCATGAGCGGCCACGCTTACCAACTCAATGCTGTGGTCGATGGCCAACCACCCCAATATCCCTTCTCTGAAGTAAGCGACCCACCTGCAGGATACACTTGGGATGATATTAGCTATGTCATTGGTGGTTACAATTGGAAAGCCCGCTTCATTGATCAGGATGGGTACATTATTACCGGTGCAGATGAAAATGCGACCACCCAATATAACCTTGACAATGAAGCCCTGGACTTGGGTGACGACTGGGTTGGCTATCATGCTGGCGAAGCAAATCTACCCTACGATTGCGGCACCTGCCACACTACCGGGTACAGTCCCATTGGCAACCAGGATGGCAGACCCGGCATGGTAGGGACCTGGGCTTTTGGTGGCGTTCAATGTGAAGAGTGTCATGGTGCCGGCAGCCAACATGCCGAGAGTCCCATTAGCGTTAAGCTATCCATTAATCGGGATGCTGAGTCCTGCAACGCCTGCCACACGCGCGGCTTTGAGGGAGAATTGGATGTAGCTGATGGTTTTATTCAGCATCATGATGGCTACGATGACTTGTTCCAAAGCAAGCATTTAATGCTAGACTGTGTTGTTTGCCACGATCCACACACAGGTGTTGTCCAATTGAGAGAGGCAGAGCTGCCCACTGTCCAGGCCAGCTGCGAAGATTGCCACTTTGATCAGGCGCAATACGAGGCCGGGCACAACGACATCGGCGGGGTAGATTGTATAGATTGCCACATGCCGCGTCTTATTGAGAACGCCGTCGCCAATGCAGAAATGTACACAGGCGACCTGCGGACCCATGTGGTGTCTATCGACCCCACGCAGATTGAGCAGTTTAACGAGGATGGTACGCTAACAACAACACAACTCGCCCTGAATTTTGCCTGCCGCAGCTGCCACAACCCAGACGGCCGTGCTCCCGAAGTAACAAATGAAGAACTCCTCTCACTGGCAGTTGGCTACCACACACCGCCCGCTGCGGTGGAAGCTGCGCCCGTTGAGGAAGCACCGGAAGAAGCGCCTGCTGGTTCTGAAGCGCCATAAGTTGTAATGTGTATTATGTTTTTTGACCCAACAACCAATGGAGGCCGCTTTGGATCTGTTTAACAATAAGCGACATCTCATCTGGGGCTTTGTCGGAGCTGTGCTGGCCTGCCTGATAGCGATTTACGTTCTTCCAACTCAGGCAGCTGAGGAACAAGATATTACGGCCGTTATCCAATCACATCCCCCTATCACTGAGCTAAACCAGGGGGAAACGGCCCTGCTGCCTGACAGTCATCTGCCCCTCAACCAAATCGCCGATGACGCAGCCTGCCGCCTGTGCCACCAGGATACAGAGTCCGTGGTTGAGTTCCCTTCTGGCGAGACCATTTCCGCCCAGGTGGATCTAACCACGTTGGCCAACTCGGCACACGGCACGGCCGCTGATGATCCATTGGAATGCTACAGCTGTCACCAGCCTGTCAATGATTACCAGCAGCCACATGCCCCGCTCACGGCCGACACGCTGCGTGAGTATGAACTGGAGCAGGCGACCAACTGTGAAACCTGCCACGTGCAGCCCCATCTCACCAGCCATCCTGGCCCCGAGGCGGAAAATCCGGTGGCCTGTACAGACTGCCACGGTGGGCACGATGTGTTGACGGTTGAGCAGTGGCAGGCGGGCGAAGGCACCCAAGTATGTGCCGACTGCCATCTTGCAGCAGAAGTTCCAATCGTGGACACAGGCAAGCTTACAGAAATCGTTCAGGCCGGACTGTTCACGCCGCAGCCAGACAACAGCTACTGTCTCTCCTGCCACAGCCAGGAAGGACTCAGCTTCACCTTCCCCAACGGTGATGTGCTAAATTTGACCATTGATGAGCAGGCGCTGCACGATTCCGTTCACGGCGAGGCCAACTCATGGCAGCCACTGGCCTGTACGGACTGCCATGAAATTGACAGCTTCCCGCATGAGCCGGTCACGGTAGAAACCTTGCGTGACTATAATTTGCAGCAATATCCGCTGTGCGGCCGTTGCCATGAGCCAAAGTATGATCAAACGTTGGATGATGTACATGGCATGGCAATTGCGGAAGGTGTAGAGGAAGCGGCCGTTTGTACAGATTGTCACGGCGCCCACGATACACCCATTCCCAACGAACCCCGTGAGCGTATCTCCTACACCTGTGAGCAATGCCACAGCACCATTTTTGAAGAATACGCCAGCAGCGTCCATGGTGAGGCGCTCCTCAGTGAAAGCAATCCAGATGTTCCCACCTGCATCAACTGTCATGAGGTGCACAACATCACCGACCCCACCACAGCATTGTTCCGCATTCGCTCACCCCAACTGTGTGCCGAATGCCATGCTGACGAGGAACTGATGGCCGAATACGACATCTCCACCGATGTGTTCGACACCTACGTGGCCGACTTCCATGGCACCACCGTTACCTTGTTTGAACACCAGGACCCGAACGTGGAGACCAACAAAGCCGTCTGTTATGATTGCCACGGCGTTCACGCCATCAAATCTCCAGATGACCCGGAAGCAGGTATCAAGGCTAATTTGCTAGAAACGTGTCAGCAATGCCATCCTGACGCCACAACCAACTTCCCGGACACCTGGACCAGCCATTTTAAGCCATCGCTGCAAAACAATCCGCTTGTTTTCCTGGTAAACCTTTTCTACCAGATTGTTATTCCGGCCACCGTAGGCTTCTTCGGCTTCATGGTTGCTACCGACATTTACCGGCGCATACGCCTGCGGTTGAGGGGGTGAAAAGATGACTAGCCAAGCACAAAAAACAGAGACACACGTAAAAAAACAATACCCCCGTTTTCGGACGATGGCCCGCATTGAGCACGCCATCTTGATGGTGAGCTTCACGATATTAGCTGTTACCGGCATCCCTCAAAAATACGCCTTGCAAAATTGGGCCCAATGGATGATCGATGTGATGGGCGGCATCGAACTGACGCGCATCATTCACCGCTGGTCCGCTATTTTGTTGGTGGTTGGCTCGATCTACCATCTGTTTACCTCCGCTTACCGCTTTTTTGTCAAGCGAGAACGGATGCGAATGCTGCCGGTGAAGCAAGATTTGCAAGATTTGATTCAAACAGTCAAATTCAATCTGGGCTTTACCGATGAAGCCCCCAGAATGCCCAAGTTTAACTTTGGCGAGAAATTGGAGTATTGGGCCGTCGTTTGGGGCACGGCCATTATGGCCATCACCGGTTTTATGCTGTGGAACCCCATTGCCGCAACCCTGTTTTTGCCTGGACAATTTATTCCAGCCGCCAAGGCTGCCCATGGTGGCGAAGCGCTGCTGGCTGTCCTCAGCATTCTTATCTGGCACATGTACAATGTGCATATCAAACACTTTAATCCCAGCATGTTCACCGGCAAGCTGCCCCACCACCAAATGGAAGAGGAGCACGCGCTGGAGCTGGAACGGCTGGAAAGCGGGGGCGATCCGTGGCCAGAACTTTCTTTGCCGGTACGTCAGCGGCGGCAGCGCATCTTTTTTGCTGTCAGCATCGTTGTTGGCGGCTTGCTGCTCGTTGCGCTCATTTGGGCCTTTACATTTGAAGAAACGGCGATAGAAACAATCCCACGAGTTACGCGTGAGATTTTTGTGCCGTTAAGTACACCATCACCCTAAGCTGGCAAGCTGTAAAGCTCAGTCAGCCTATTACTTTAAATCATAGGGCGATGCCGGTAATTGGGTCGGTATCGTCTATGAGATATTTTCAGAAAATTGCTGTAAGGGTCTTCTTTACAGTAAGTTGTTTTCTGGCAAATAGTTGCAAAGGAGGTTTATATGATTCACCCGAAGTATAAAAGCGTTTACGTTTTGCTCGGGCTTCTCTTATTTCTGGGTCTGGCTGTCGTAGCTTGCAGCCAAGAGCCAGAAACCGTTGAAGTGACGCGGATTGTAGAAGTGCCTGGCGAAGCGGAAACGGTCGAAGTTCCGGTGGAAGTAGAGGTAACGCGCGTTGTAGAGGTGATGACAGAGTCGGAATCGGCTGCGTCCAACATCCTCTTCGCCGAGCAGTGGGCCGCATCTGGCCACGCTGACGCCAGCGCCGAAGCCTTTGTTCACTGGGATGAAGACGATCCGGCCGAAGTACCGGCCAGCTGTGCCAAATGTCACAGCACCCCTGGTTACCTTGACTTCTTGGGAGCCGATGGGTCTGCTTTTGGTACGGTAGATGCGGCGGCTCCCCTCGGCACCACGGTTGAATGTGAAGCATGTCACAACGAAGTCACCGTGGATCTGGCCAGCGTGGTTTTCCCCTCTGGGGCAGAAATCACCGGGCTGGGGCCGGAAGCGCGCTGTATGCAGTGTCATCAAGGCCGTGCCTCCACGGTCTCCGTGAACGAGTCCATCGTCAATGCCGGGCTAGACCCAGTGGCAGACCTGGACACCGTCAGCGAAGATCTGGGCTTTACCAATATCCATTACTATGCGGCGGCAGCCACACGGTATGGCACCGCGGCAATGGGTGGTTATGAATACGAAGGACAAGCGTACGATCCCAAGTTTGATCATGTGGAAGGGTACGATACCTGCGTAAGCTGCCACGATCCGCACACGTTGGAAGTTCAGTTTGATGAGTGTACCGTCTGTCACACCGATCTGCGTGATGCAGAAGATTTGGTAGATATCCGCATGGCAGGCTCTTTGGTCGATTACGATGGCGACGGCGACCTTAGCGAAGGCGTCTTCTTCGAAATCGAGGACATGCGGGTCATCCTGTATGATTTGATGCAAACGTACGCAGCAGAAGTGAGTGGCACAGGTATCGTGTATGATCAACAAGCTTACCCTTACTTCTTCATTGATGGCGATGGCGACGGTGAGGTTAGCGAAGGTGAAGCAGCTTTCCCCAACGCTTACAATGCCTGGACGCCTCGTTTGGCTCAGGCTGCTTACAACTTCCAGGTTTCGTTGAAGGACCCGGGACGGTATGCCCACGGTGGTAAATATATCATCCAGCTCCTCTACGATTCCATTGCCAGTCTGAACGAAGCAGTGGCTGCACCCGTTGATATGGAAGCGCTGCATCGCAACGACCATGGCCACTTCGCCGCCTCTGAGGAAGCATTCCGTCATTGGGACGAAGATGGGCTGTTCCCGGAAACTGTAGTAAGTGTCACTCGGCCGCAGGTTTACCGCTGTTTGCTACGGAAGGTGTTTCTATTAGCCAACCGGTCGCCAGTGGTTTGAACTGCGCCACCTGCCACAGCAATGTGGAAACGTTTGAGCTGTACGTCTTTGACGAGGTAACTTTCCCCAGCGGGGCGACGGTTTCCTTTGGTGAAGGCGAACCGGCCAACACCTGTATCAACTGTCATCAGGGTCGTTCTTCAACTGGTTCTGTAGACCGGGCGCTTGGGGACCTCGGCGATGATGAAATTGCCGACAACCTGCGCTTCCAAAATATTCATTACTTTGCTGCTGGTGCGACACTCTTCGGTACAGAAGTGAAGGGTGCGTACGAGTTTGCCGGAAATGAGTATTTGGGTCGGAACGAGCACGTTGGCGCGTTTGACGATTGTACAGAATGCCACGACACCCATGCTTTGGAAGTGGAAGTAGCAGAATGTGCCGATTGTCATGAAAACGTGGAAACGGCCGCAGACCTACGTCTGATCCGCGAAGGTGAAGTTGACTACGACGGTGATGGCGACGTGACGGAAGGTATTGCCGGCGAAATCGACACGATGACGGAAATGCTCTACACGGCGATGCAAGAATACTCCACCAGTGTAGGCGCAGACCTGATTGTGTACGATTCCCACAGCTACCCGTACTTCTTCAACGATGCAGGTGAGAGCTACAGCACCTGGACACCAACGCTGCTGCGGGCGGCTTACAATTACCAATATGTACAAAAAGACCCAGGCGCATTTGCCCACAATGGCCAGTATATGATTCAGGTTCTGTATGATACGCTGGCTGCTTTGAACGCAGACGTTTCTGGCATGACACGACCACAAATAAGCGCTGATGGCGGGTAAGGTTTACCGCTAGACTAGACGTTCATTTTGGTTACAACAAAAAGGAGCAGGTCCAAAAACCTGCTCCTTTTTTATTTTTCTCGAAGCTCAACATCTACGGCGTTGGGGTTGGCGTTACCGTGGGAGGTGCTGTAGGTGAAGGCAGTGGCGTGGCAGTGGCTGTTTCTTCATTAGTTTCGGCCGTTTCTGTAGCCGTGGGGGTAGCTTCAACAATTTCGGCTTCTGACGCTGGTCCGGCCAGCAGCAGCGTCAGTTCCTGGCTGGCAGCTTCTAAATCCTGGGCCACCATGGGCAGATCGGTGGCAAAGCCGGCAGCGGCCAGGTCGAGGCGGGTTTGCAGCCGGGTTAGCGCGGCGGCTGCGGGTGTGTCTTCTCCAGCGGTGAGGTCACCGGCAAGGGTCATTGCCCGGGTTACGGCCGTTTCCGCCGCCACATCATCCCCATCCATTAACGCCAACCGGGCATTGGTAAGCACACCCCACAGCTGTAGTAAGGTGAGCGTTTGTTGCAGATCGGCCGTTTCTGTGCTGCGAGCAACTGTGGTGACCTCAGTAAGTTCAGTCACCGCCTCATCAAGGGCGCCTAACTGCAAGCGCAGGCGGTCCACATCGCCGCCTAGCTCATCAATGCGGCTGCCGCTGCTGTTGAGGTCGCTTTGCAAGGCAACCAGCGCTTCTTGCACCGTGGCCAGCTCGCCACTCAACTCGCTGTTTTGGGCAACGGCCGTCGCCAGTTCAGCTTCGACTGTGCCGAGTTGTTCGGTTTGAACGGCCGTATCCGCCGTCTGCGCCGCTTGTAATGCTTCTAACTGCTCGGTAAGCAGGGCAAGCTCGTTTTCCAGCTGATTAATTTGCACCGTCTGTTCCGGATTCCCTTCGGCAAATTCTGAATTCACCAGGTCACGCAGTGAGTTTAGATTTTGCTCGTTGGCGTCTATGCGCATGGACAGGCTGTTGGTGGACCGTTGAATTTCCTGAACACCTAAATAGCCTGCGTAGCCCAGCCCGCCCAGCACAACAGCCACCACAGCGACAACAATAAAAATAACGAACGTGGTGCGGATAACCCACCAAAGCCGGCCTCCGGCACTGCGTGGTTGATTGGTTGTCATTTTCAACTCCTCGTTTGTGGTCACGTAAAAAACCTTTTGTATTTGAGATTAGAGAGTAGAGACTGGTTTAATCGCCATTCTCTGGTGAACGTTTTACGAAAGCCGCCCGCTACGGTTGCGGCGCGGGCGTGTTGGTTGGAAATGTAAATGGTGTGGCCGTGGGCTGCGGAGTGCGGGTGGGTGCGCTAGTTGACGTCCCTGTTGGGGAAACGGCCGTTGCTGTCGCTGGTGTCTCGCTGCTGGCCGGTGTGGGTGTTGGTGTTGGCGAAACCGTTTCTTCCTCTGGAGCGGGCGTTGGTGTGGCTGTGCCGTCCTCCAAATCATCCAGCAGCAGGCGCAAGCCGTCTAAAAAGCCGGTAAACGTATCGGCCGCCCCGGCGACTTCTTCCAGGCGCTGTTCCAATTCACCGGAACGGGTTACCAGATCATTGAGTATTTCTTCATTGTTGGCCAGCTCTTCGTTTATGGCTTCATTAGCGGTGTCAAAGTCAGATTGTAGTGTTTGGTTGGCCGCAGCTTCTTGGGTGGCAGCCAGGCTTACGCGGGTAGATAGCTGATTGAGTTCGTTGGTGCGCGAGATTATTTCTGTGTCCAGCTGCTGCCGAATTTCAGTGTCACTGGCGGCAAAGCTAAGGCTGCCCTGGTTTAAGGCCGCCAAAATAGCCAGCGTCAGCATGGCTCCCAGAATGGCACCAAAAGTAGCGCCCAGCAAAGCGTTGAGGCAGCCGCGCCGCTGTGCTTTGGCTTCCCATTCGGCCGAGGGTTGTGCAGGGGCTACCGCATATAAGTCTGCCTCAGGCATCGGTGGCCTCATTGGTTCAGCCAGGGATAGATCTTCAATCTCGGGCGACTCTGTCCGTGTCGCAGCTGTATCTTCGGTATCTGTCTCATCGTTTACGGCCGTTTCTGCCATAGTTTCTTCAACCTCGTCATCTTCTTCAGCGGGAGCGGCTTCTATTTCTTCTTCTTCCGGCTGCTCCGGTTCCATGTGTGCAGTTCCAACCACGGCGGCCGCTTCGGCATCTGTGGTCTCCTCTGGCAGTTCAGCGGGCAGCAGCCCTTCTGGCTCATCTGGCGCGCCTAGCAATATGACTTCTTCCGGTTCATCCAAAGCCGGGAGAGCGGGCTGCACCATTACCGCATCTTCAAAACCGCGCACCATCTTCTCAGAGATGCCCGGAACGGCAGCCAGCTCAATAACCTCCTCAAAGGGATGCACCGTTTCACGATATTCGATGATGCGCTCGGCCAAAGCTGGACCAATGCCAGAGATGGTGGTTAGCGTGGCCACATCGGCCGTATTAATATCTATTTTTTCACTCATCTTTTGCTCCTTCAATAATAATTAACCGCAAAGGACGCGGAGAACGCAAAGGTATTTGGATTGCATTAGGCAAGCGCACTCTCTTCACCGGAGTCCCGGACGAACAGGCAAGAGCCATCGACAGCCGCCACAATTTCCTGGCAAAATGTAAGCTGGGCCGGATTCGGCAAGCCAAAAATGGCCAGGTCGGCCCGGGGAACCATTTGCAGGGCCTCGGTAAAGGGTGCCTGTATTACGGTGACCTCTGTATTGCGCGGCAGGCGAGCCAGATCGGCCAATTCTTGCAGAAAGGTCTCGGCCGGCTCCGGGTCCCTATCCTCGTCTATGGCCAGGCACATGTTTATTTTACCAGACCAGTTTTGGGTAAGCTGGTAGGCCAGCAGCAGCGCCAGATCAGAATTGCTCCACTGCAAGTCAATCTGCCAATCATCACTTTGGTGAGAAATCCACACATTGATGAGGTGCTGCCGCCCCAAATCGCGCACCATGTGACGCGCCAGAAGGACGATGCCCAGGTTGTAAGCGGCCGTTTTATCCACCAACTGCTGCAACATAGCCAAATCAGATTCGGCCCGCAAATTCAAAAAGAGCAAGTTGGGCCTAAAAAACGTACTGCGCAAAATCTGGGTGGCAGCCCGCACGCCGTTTACCATGTCTGATTCTTCCAAAAGCGTGGTGCGGGCAAAAATACCTTCATCAGAAAAAGCATCCGTCAGGTTAGACAATCCTTTTAATGCCGTATCATCCCCTTCCGGGTAAATGCCCAAGGCGTGAATGGCCCCTTGTGGTTTGGCCAGCGCCCGCAAAAAGCGATAGCTGCCGGTTAGCTCCTGGGTTTTCACAATCGGTGCCAATACAAATGGCTTCCAGGTCCGCTTTACAGCAGGCGGCAGATGGCTGACGCGCGTGGCCGCCCATTCAGCCAGCGACAAAAACATGCCGCTGCGCACGTCAGTTGGCAAATATTCCAGATTGCGTCGCATCAGATAGCCATAAACTAACAGCACAACCACCAGCGCCACGAGACTAAAAACTGGATTGATCAAAAACATGACAAAGAGGCAACCGACCACGCCAATAAGCGGTACGATGCGCGGCACGCGAAACGTGGGCCGAAAGCTGACGGTGCTCAACATTTGCTCAATGAGCACAACCAGGTTGAGCATACCATAGGTGATTAAAAAGAACATGGTAATGATGCTGGCCACCGCGTTCAGGCCACCGCCGCTGGCCAAAGCAATGATCAAGGTAATAAAACCAATGGCTCCCGTTGCGTACAGAGCAGGACGCGGTTCACCCTGCTCGGTTTGTTGGGCAAGCGTGTTGCTAAAGGGCAGAATACCGTGCTGCGCCAATGCCTGCATCACGCGCGGCGCGGCCACCAGTGACCCCAGGGCAGAAGAAAAGGTGGCACCCAACATCCCGGCCAAAATTGTCCAGCCCCAAAATGCTTTATCTACCATGATGGTGCTGTTGGTCAATAATTCATCAACCGATGCGGCGCGAGAGAGCCAGTAGGTGAGCAGCAGGTAAATAACCACCGTCAAACCGATGGCGCTCATGGTTCCCAGCGGAATGCTGCGCCGCGGTTCACGCAAAGAGCCGCTTAAGCTGATCCCTACCATGATGCCGGTAACGGCGGGAAAGAAGATGGCAAACGCTTCCCAAAAGCTCCAATCTCTGAAGCTGCCCCAGAGAACGGCCGTTTCTGTCAACCCAGCCCGCCCGGCAATGGGAAAACTTCCCAACAAAACCGAAAACAGCGACAAACCCACGATGCCCAAAATGAGATACTGAATGCGGGCGGCAAATTGGGCGCTTACGTAGGCAATGCCAAATACCACCACAAAGGTAAGCAGCGATATCAAAAGAATAGAGTGGGTGGGGAAAATGCGCAGCCACGCCTCGGCAAAGGCCAGCACGTAAAGCGCCACCGAAATGCCCTGGGCAATAAAAAGTGGGATGCCCACGCTGCCGCCAACTTCCAGCCCCAACGATTGTGAAATGATGGCAAACGCGCCCCCAGCGCCCACGCGCGTGTTGGTCACAACCGAAGACACAGCCAAACCGGTGGAAACAGTAATAACATGTGCCAGCAAAATGATGAGGATGGTTCCCAGTAAACCGGCATTGCCCACCACCTGACCCAATCTCAGGTACATGATGGCGCCCAAAATGGTTAAGACAGTTGGGGTAAAAACACCGGGAAACGTGCCAAACTTCCCGTCACCCGCTTCGGCATCGCCGCCCTTGAACCAATCCCAAACCCGAGCTTGCAATTGATCCAACATGCCTACCTCCTATGATCTAAAAACAGTTTCCTTCATTGTAACATGCTGCGCCACGGCTCGCCGTGACGTGGCCTAGCGGCAATTAGCAACTGGCAAGCGCCAGGCATCATCTGGCAACGGCTGGCCGGTGGCATCAGTGGCGGGGCTGCGCTCGCCGCTGGCAAAATCATAAACCCCTACGAGTACGGTGTGCGGCACGGCCGTTTCCCCTTCAACCAGTTCCATTCCCCGCATATCCACCAGCAGATCGTCTGGGGAGGCAGCCAGCAAGCCAGGCCGTATACCTAATGGGGGACCATCTGCCTGGGTGAGGAGACTGCCGTCCGCATCCAGCACCTGCGCAAAAATTGAGGTTGTGTCGGGAATGTTTGTATCGTCAGCCAGCCAACGCGACGAGACAGTGACTATGCCGTTACACGCCTCTGCGGCCGCTTCGGTGAGATTGTAGACACCAAATTGGGCAATGGAATTCGGCGGCGCAATGGGCGGGAGGGCCGCTCTTGGCAGCACATATCCCGTGTGGTGCGTCTCTGGCCCGTCCGCTAAAAAATAAGTGATAAAAATGTGGCGCGGCCGGTCGTTGAACGCAGTTGGCCATTCATGCTGGTCCTGAATACCGTAAGCATACGCCTGGCTGCTTTGCAGCTCTGGCAGGCTAACCGCCCATGCTTCATGTTCTCCGGTCAAGTTGGCCGACGTTAACTCCTCCACAAATAGATAATCGCCCAGCATGGTCACAAACTCCACACCAACGGCGTAGGTGTTGGGCGGTACGTCCAGCCATTGTGGTAAATTAATCAACAATATTTCGGCATCGTTGAGAATATGGGCCTGCTGCATAACAGGCACGGGCTGGGTGAGCTGCTCATACTCATCCAGCTTGGTTTGCACAAATTGGCCGCTGGTGATGAGGATGAAACCGAGAACGGCCGTCCATACCAACCCCCTCCCTAGCCCTCCCCCTGACAGAGGGAGGGAATTAGCTCCCTCGCCCTTGAGGGAGAGGGCTGGTGGGGTGAGGGTACTGTTAACCTGTGGCCAGATACCGTCCAGCAGAAGTGCCCACAGCAGTGCCGCGCCCACACCGCCCAAATAGAGCAGGCGCGGGCCACGCAGCAAATATCCTGTCGGCAGCGTCAACCCAATAAGCACGCTGGCCCCGGCCCACCAGCCCCAGGCCAGCAGCAGCGGCTTGCGCCAGTTCGGTCGCTGCCAGGCCAGCCAGCCTGTGGCCGCAACAACCAGACCACCGCTCACGAGCGTCACCCACACGCCGCTCACATTGGGCAGCAAATGGGCAAACCAGGCTAAAGGGAAAACGGCCGCTTGCAGCAAATACAAAAAATTCAGCCACAAACTCGTACCGGTCACCTCAACCTGGGGCGCGCGGCTAATGGGCAAAAATTGGTAGATAATCAGATAGAGTACCCCGGCCAGAAGAAAGTGCAGCCAGGGCAGCCGCAGCAGCGCGCGCCACGCCTTTTGGCGCAAGCTTCCCAGCCATTTACCCAGTGCTTCTGGCCGGTAGTTAAGGTGAACCAACGCCGCAAAGCCACCAAAAAGCACCACAGTCTCGTGCGTTAACACCATCACAACAAACAAAAACCAGGTGATGATCCACCATTTGCGTGAGGTTGGGCGGGAAACGGCCGTTAGATACCCATGCAGCCCCAACAGGACCAACCCCGTCATTGCCGGGTGTACATTGTGACCATAGATAGACACCGCCTGGTAAGAGAATGGAATAACAGCAAAAATGGCACCAGCGGCCGCTGCGCGCCGCCAATTGGGCCACAGCCGCCAGCTTAGCCAGACCAGCAAACCGGCATTGGCCGCGTGCTGCAAAATGTTGTTGCCATGCAGCAGCCACGCCGGATAGCCATCAAACAATGAATTTATCACCAGCATGGGAAAAAACGTCATCGGCCGGTAAAAGCCAAACGCCTCGGTGGGCAGCCAAACCGAGGCAAAGTTCAATCCGCCAACAATGCGAATGTGCAGCAGCGTGTCGTAAATGAGCGGCAGCCGCAGCGTGCGCCAATATAACCAACCCGCCAGCAGCATCACCGCCAGCCCGCTGAACAGAACCAACCGCTTCTCTGAAATTCGCAGCATCTTTCTCCCAGGCAAACAAAATGGCTTCGGGCAACTGCCTGAAGCCATCGTATTATACCGGCGAGGCTGCTAAAAAAACGAACTGCAGAGGCGCGGAGAGTGCAGAGAGTTAAACGGCCGCTTCGTAGCTGTGAATGCCGGAAGAACCATCGGGACGAGCGTCATGCGCTTCTTCGATTTGCGGCGTACCGTCAGCTTCGGTGCAGCGCACTTCAAAGAGGTGGTCGCCTTCACTGAAGGGCCATTCGTAGCGCCAGATTACCCAGGTGGTTTCTGATAGCGGCGCACGCAGTTGGGCCGGCTGCCATTCACCGCCATCTACGCGCACTTCCACGCCGCCAATGCCGCGCGCCCCAGCGTAGGCAATGCCACCCACCGGAATCACCTGCTGGCCATCGACCGCCCCGACGTTGTCTACTGCCACGGTGTCAATGACGGAGGTGGCTTTGACGCGGGCTACTTCGTCCCAGTTGCGCTCCACCCAGTAGCCGGGCTGATATTCATCGGTCACTTCGATGCCGGTGATCCATTTGGGCTGCTTCATGCCATACCGGTCGGGAATCCAGATGCGCAGCGGGAAGCCGTGGTCTTTGGGCAGCAGCTTATCGTCCCAGGCGTAGCAAAACATGATGCGCCGGTCGTTGCGAATCAGTTCCAAATCGACAGATTCATAAAAGCCATCACCAGAGGTGATGAATAGATATTTGGCTTCCGGCTGCACGCCGACGGCTGCCAGCACGTCCTGGGCGCTGGCACCGGTCCATTTGGTGGTGCTGATGAGTCCGGTCCCCACGCGCCCAGAAATACAGGTAAGGGTGACAAACTGATCAAACGATTCAAACTCATCGCGGAACTGCTGCAAGGTAAACATGCGTGGATTATCGACCATGCCGGTGATGGGCAGCTGCCACTCTTCTTCTTCAATGATAGTCGGTTCCGTTTGCAGGAAAACTTGATAATGTTCGGAGACGGGCGTGTATTCCAGCCGCGTGCCGGGCACGGGCATGACGGGATCGTTGGCGTTGGGGAAGACGATATCGCCGGAACTGATACTGGCCCCACCGGCAGAAGTGCGGGCGCGCTCAGCCCGGGCCAAGGTGGCCCCAATGCCGGTGCCGGCCACGGTGAGGACGGCCGTACTCGCCCCCAACTGTATCAAAAAGCGCCGCCGATCCATCACCTGCACATCATTGGCCGGAACAGCTTCCGGTTCAGCTTCCATTTCGGTTTCGCTGGGATAGAGACGGCCGTATGCCATACCGATGAACCAGCCCCACACTAAAAAGCTGGCCAGCAGCCACAAGCCATTCAGCAGCGGCGAGATGTCCAGCTGGGCCACGGAGCGGCTGATGGTGAGCAAGGGCAGGCCAACAATGGCCCCCACAATTAGCCCGGCAATGTGCGGACGGCGCAGCTTGAGCCGGTCCCATACGGCAAAAATAACTGCACCCAAAACCACCACAATGCCCACAAATTGCAAAACGGCCGAAGCGCGTTCGGCCGTTTTGGCCAAATCAACCACGCTCAGTCCCAGTGCCAGCATCGTGTCGATCATCATGTCGATGCCGAAGGTAATGAGATTGCCGGGCAAGACGCGGGTCATCCAATTAAAGAAATCGTAGGGAATGAAGGAAGTGCCAATCAGTTGTGAGGCGAGGAAGTGAACGGCCGTTAAAGCCGCCGTCAACAATAAACTAACCAGACCACCAAATGCTAATTTTTTGACCATGATTCTCTCCTGAAGGGCGAGTTAGGCAGTGAAAAGTGATAAGTAAAAAGTGCAAAGTGCGTTGCAAACTCGCCTGCTTACAAACTTAGACGCTGTGACTATAGTGAAAACTGCTTACAGATTTATTACAGGCGGCTTGTCGTCTGGTTACGGGCGGGTAAGGTGCTCCACGCCGTCGGGGGTGGCGAAGATAACGTCGGTGGCCAGGCCAAGGAAGAGGCCGTGCTCAACCACGCCAGGCTGCTGGCGGATGGCGGCGGCCAACTGCTGTGGATTGGCGATGGGTTTCAGGTAACAGTCGAGGATGATGTTGTTTTCGTCGGTGCGGAACGGCCGTTGCCCATCATCTTCCATTCGTTTTTCCACCCGCGCTCCCAGCGATTTTAAGTAGTCGGTCACGGGACGTTCAGCAAAGGGAATCACTTCCACCGGCACCGGGGCTTTGCTGCCCAGCTGCGCGACTCGCTTGGTGTGGTCGGCCACAATGACAAATCGCTGCGAAACCACGGCCACGATCTTTTCCCGCAGCAGCGCGCCGCCTAATCCTTTAATCACGTCCAGGTCGGGATCGGCCTCGTCCGCTCCGTCAATTGTTATGTCAATTATCGGGTGGGTATCGAAGGTCACCAGAGGAATTTGCAGCGATTCGGCTTCTCGGGCCGTTTCGTCTGAGGTGGGGATGGCGACAATGTTTTGCAGCTTGCCCTGTTGCAATAATCTGCCGACAGCGCGTGTGGCGTGAACGGCCGTACTGCCCGTACCCAATCCCACCACCATCCCAGACTCAATAAACTCAACCGCTTTTTCTGCCGCCTGCCGCTTTAGCTCTGCAATGTCAACCATCTTGATTTCCTGGGTATATTTTTACTTTTTAATGACCATCGCGGAAAGTGCCTGCCGGATCTTTTCGCCCAGCGCATTCATCGTCGCTTCATCCACATATTCTGCTTCTGAAACTTTGAGATAGTTCATTATTTGGGGACCCCGGTGCGTATCCGGCTGATCCGCCATGCGGGGCACAACATGAAAATGCACATGAGGATGTTGGGGGTGTTCGGCAAACTGCATCACGTATGTTTCCGGCAGCCGGTGACCTGCTTTAAGCTCAAAGAAACCTGGCGCAGCAGATTGCCTAGCTCAGCAGCCTCCGCCTCGCTCATTTCATCAATGGCAGCGATGTGACGCCGGGCAACCAACACCAGCCAACCGGGCAAACCAGTGTTGTAGCTGTGAACCACATCCCAATATTGGGTTCTAAAAATATTGTCCCACAAAGGCGCCTCACCTTTGTCGCGCTGTAACGTTAACGCACAAGTCACACACTCAGCCACAGCAAGTCCATCCTCTTTTCACTTGCCACCGCCTACTCATCCTCCGGCAGTGACAGCATTCCCGTGTCTTTGCGCCGCCGTGCGGCCGTTTGGGCGATATCGTCCTGGCTGCTGGGGGATTGTTGCATCCAGCGGCGGAAAGTGTTGCGATCAAAGGAGACCACTTTTACATGGGTTAAGGCTGTTACCGTGGCAATCCGTTCGCCGCCTTCTAGCAAGCCAATCTCGCCAAAATAATCGCCGGCCGTCAGGTAATCAACCACATGCTCCTTGCCGCCGGCATCGATGTGTGTCACCTTCACAAACCCTTCTACGATGACGTAAAATCGCTCCGGCTGTTCACCCTGCCGGATGATGTGATCACCTGCGTCATACTGTTCAGTAGATTCAACGGCCGTTTCCGTTTCCACCAGGTTCTCCGGCAGTTTGCTCACATCCAGGGGTGGTGCCGGTTCCAGCGGACCGGTATCACGCGTGCGCCTGGCGGCCAACGCTTCAATTTCCTGCGCCACCAGCGGCGAACCTTCGATCCAGGTGCGGAAAGTTTGGGTGTCCATGGCCATGACGCCTACGGCCGTTTCCGCCCGCACCGTGGCCATGCGTCGACTCTGGTTTAGCAGCCCCACCTCGCCAAAAAAGTCACCAGGGCCCAGATAATCAATGACCTCATCCAGGCCGTCTGGCGGCTGGAGCACAATAGCGACCTTGCCCCGGGTGATGATATAAAACTTATCGGGCACATCACCTTGCTGGATAATATCTGCTCCGGCGGGGAACTGCTCCGGCCCGAACTTTGGTTTCTTTTCAAACATAGGCGATAACGATCAATCCTCTGCTTTGACTACAGCATGGCCACCAAACTGGTTACGCATCGCTGCCAGCAGCTTGGCGGCAAAACTTTCATCCTGGCGGCTGACAAAGCGGGCAAACAGCGCGTGGGTGATGATTGGCGCGGGAATGTCCAGGTCGATCGCTTCAAACACGGTCCAGCGCCCTTCGCCACTGTCGGGCACAAACCCTTTAATGTCGCTCAGCTCTGCATCCTCGGCCAGGGCGTTGGCGGTTAAATCGAGCAGCCAGGAACGCACCACGCTGCCAAAGCGCCAAATCTCGGACACCTGGTGTAAATCGAGGTCAAATTCCTCTTTGGCTTTGAGAATTTCAAAGCCTTCGGCGTACGCCTGCATCAGGCCGTATTCGATGCCGTTGTGCACCATCTTTACAAAATGGCCCGCGCCACGGGGACCAACGTGTCCCCACCCTTTGTCAGCACCGGGAGCCAGGGTTTTGAGCGCGGGGGTGATACTGTTTACGGCCGTTTCCGACCCACCAACCATCATGCTGTACCCTTCTTTCAGCCCCCAAATGCCGCCGCTGGTGCCTACATCAACAAACGCGATCCCTTTTTCGGCCAACGTGTCGCCGCGGCGCATCGTCTCTTTGTAATTGCTGTTGCCGCCATCCACCACCAGATCGCCTTCGCTGAGCAAATCGCCCAGCTCAGACACCACGCTTTCGGTAGGCTTGCCGGAGGGCACCATGACCCAAACCACACGGGGGGCAGCTAACTTTTCCACAGCTTCGGCCAGCGAATAGGCGGGGATGAGGCCGACCTCTTTGGCAAGATCATCGGTAACGGCCGTTTCCAAATTATAGCCCACCACCTCATGACCATCCTGAATCAGCCGCCGCGCCATATTTGCGCCCATCTTGCCTAAACCAATCATTGCTAATTTCATAAAATCTCTAATCTCCCGTCTCCGCTTCTTCCGTTTCCTGCCAGGTACGCAGCACTTCCGCCACGCTCCACGCCTGGGCCGTGCAGCCCCGCGGTGTAAAAGGCGCATCCCCATCAAAAATCTCGCTCAAACTGCCTACGGCATGGGCCCGAATATGATGCCGCAGCAGCGAATCCAGATAGGAGCGCGCATCTGTCTTGTTACCATACACGCGCAGGTGGGCGCTTACAAATGGGCCAATCAGCCAGCCCCAAACCGTGCCTTGGTGGTAGGCACCATCCCGCTTTTGCCGGTCGCCGCCATAATGGCCAATATATGCCTTGTCATCGGCCGACAGACTGCGCAGGCCGTGGGCCGTCACCAGATGACGGCCGCAGGCATCCACGGCGGAGCGCTGCTGTTCCGGCGTCAGTGGGCTGTGCGGCAGCGAAATGGCCAGAAGCTGGTTGGGCCGCAAGCTGCCGTCTAATCCGTCGGCATCGGGGCCGTCAATCACGTCATAACAATACCCCATCAGCTTGTTCCAGAAGCGGGCAAACCCTTTCTTCACTTGCTTGATCATCGTGTCATATTCAGATGAATCTTCACCCAGCATTTGGGCAAAATCAGCCATGATACACAGCGCGTTGTACCACAGGGCGTTGATTTCCACCGGCTTGCCAATGCGCGAGGTAACCACCCAATTGTCAACTTTGGCGTCCATCCAGGTGAGCTGGATACCTTCTTCACCGGCAAAAAGAAGACCGTCTTTTTTATCCATCTGGATGTTGTAACGAGTGCCTCGCTTGTGCCACATAATTATTTCTTGCAGCACAGGGAATAGTTCGCGCACCAGTTCATCATCGCCGGTAGCGGCGTGATAGGCACGCAACGCTTCAAAATACCACAGCGTGGCATCGACGGTGTTGTACTCGGGACGTTCGCCCGCGTCGGGGAAGCGGTTGGGCAGCATGCCCTGGTCTACAAATTGAGCATAGGTGCGCAAAATAGAAGCGGCAACCTCGGGCCGCCCGGTGGTGAGTGTCAGACCGGGCAGAGCAATCATCGTGTCACGTCCCCAATCGCTAAACCAGGGATAGCCGGCAATGACGGAACGGCCGTTCACATCCCGCGTCGTAGGTCTTTTAACGACAAACTGATCCGCCGCCAGCACAAGCTGTTCTACCTCTGGGGGCAGCTTCACCGCATGAACCTTGCTTGCCCGCTCCAGCAGCGCCGCCTCATACGCCTGCCGCTCCGCATACGCTTTGTCGCCATCCAAATTGGCATTCGGCGCGGTGCTGGCCACCAGCGTCAACGATTCGCCGGGCCGCAGAACGGTACGCAGCAGCGCCGCATAAATGTGGTCTTCCTGCACGTCGTTTTGGCCACGATACTCCTCGACGCCCAGGTAAAAATCTTCATACCAATCAAACTGTGGCGTCATGCGCATTTTGTCGCTGAGTAAATAAAATGGCGTGGCAGTTTCATGCACTTGCAGGCGAAGCCCGTGCGCCACATCCTCAATTTCCGGCTCCCAATCATTAACAATCGTTGTTTCATGATAGTCACGGTAATTGATAAACGCTTTGGCTTCCATCGTTAACGGGCCTGTTGCCCGGACAAGTTTGTACTGAATATACGTTGTGTTGGCCCCGGGCTGCATCCAAATGCGCTTTTCCAGCAGGGCATTGCCAAAGGCAAAGGTCCAAACAGGCGTTGTGCCTTCCAGATGAAAGCGATTGATAAAACAATGGCCATTGCCTTCAACCACCCCATTGGCCCAGCGGTTAACATAAAGTGGGTAGAAACGGCCGCTTTGCGGATAAATGCCCTCATACTCTACCGTCTCATCCACCTTGGCCAGCAGCAGCGTGCGACCCAGCGGCGGCTCCAGCGCTGCCATGAGCAAGCCGTGATAGCGGCGGGTGAGCGTGCCCGCCACGGTGCCAGAAGCAAAACCGCCAATGCCGTTTGTCACCAGCCATTCTCGCGATTCGGCCGTTGCCAAATCACCACAAAGTTCGCGTCCAAAATCGATTAGCAAGCAGTTACTCCTTCATGCAGTTGAATCAGTCTCATACATTATAGTGGGCGAGTGAGCAAGTAGGCGAGTTTGCCAGTAAATCTTTCACTTACCATTCAAACCCGGCTCCATTATACACTTGCACAGCGAATCTGATAACGCTAGAGTTACACAGTATTAATAACGGCCCCTTTGGCAGATTGACCAGAAACGGCCGTTATCAGAAACAATGAGCAAGAAAACAATCCGCTGCTAAACGCTCTTCTTGACTCCAAAATATCCAGACCAGGAACGAACACCCATGGCCAAAAAGAAACCGTCCGCAGAACATGTCCAAACCGTCTTGCAGCGGCTGCAAGCGGCCCATCCCGATGCCCACTGTGAACTCAATTACGAGACGCCGCTGCAGCTGTTAGTAGCCACCATCCTCTCGGCCCAAACCACCGACGTACGCGTTAACCAGGTGACGCCAGAGCTGTTCAGCAAATATCCCGACGTTACGGCCCTGGCCGCGGCAGATCGGGCTGAGCTGGAAGAAACGATCCGCTCCACCGGGTTCTTTCGGCAAAAGGCGGGGTTTATTCAGGAAACGGCCGTTACTCTGCTGCAAAATCACGGCGGTGATGTGCCCGACACAATGGACGAACTCACCCAACTCAAAGGCGTCGCCCGCAAAACGGCCAACGTGGTTCTGGGCGAAATTTACGGCAAGGCCGAAGGCATCACCGTCGATACCCACGTCAAGCGCGTGGCGCACAAGCTGGGACTTACCAGCAGCAACAAAGATCCGGTAAAAGTAGAGCGGGAACTGATGGCTATCATCCCCAAAGAGCATTGGATCAACATCTCGCACTGGCTTATTTTTCACGGCCGTCGCATCTGCATTGCCCGCCGCCCCGACTGCCCCACCTGCACCCTCAACGACATCTGCCCCGCAGCGGAACTGTAATAAAATGATACTGCCTGACCCCCGCCCCCAGAAAAAAAGAGGAACTATGGATTTCACCACGATCTTGCTCATCATTGTGGCGCTGCTGTTCATGCTCGTCGCTTACCTGCGGCACGACGGCAGCCTGACGGCTGGCTTGAAGTCCGGCGCACAGACCTTCGTCAAGCTCATCCCCATCTTTATTGCCGTTTTTATCATTGTGGGCCTCTCGGAGACATTGGTGCCGCAGGAGTTAGTCAGCCGCTGGCTGGGTGAACAGTCCGGCTGGCGCGGCATTGTCCTGGCGTCGGCCCTGGGTGCGGTGATGCCGCCCAGCATCTTCGTCAGCTTTCCCCTGGCGGCCACGCTGTACAAAGCGGGGGCGGGCATCGGTGCGGGCGTGGCCTTCGTTACTTCCTGGTCGCTGCTGACGCTGTTTCGCATGCCGCTGGAAGTGAGCATCGTCGGGCTGCGTCCCACGCTCATCCGCATGGGTGTGGGGCTCATTTTCCCCGTCATCGCCGGATTCATCGCCGATTTTCTGTTTGGGACCTGAAGAAATTAGCCGCAGAGGGCACCGAGATTTAAGAGATTAAATCCCTTTCTCTTTATTCTCTTTTTCCTCTGTGGCAAAAGACATGAGCGGTTACTTTAATTTTGGGCTACATACGGCCGTTTCCCCCTGGGAGCGCCGTACATTTCTCGAATACAGTCGGCGCATCTTTGGCCGCGATCCGCGCTGGGTGCCCTTTGATGCCCACAAGATTCACCACGCCATCGACCCGGCGCTCAATCCTCACCTGGCGCGCCTCAATCCCAGTCTGTTTTATTTTGATGGCCTGCGCCGCCAGGATCAACCCCTGGCCGGACCCGGCCTGACCATGTTTGAAACACCGCTGGTCACCGCCATCCTGCTGCAAGACCCGCGCCGCCAGGATCGCACCGCCTACCTGGCCCACCTTCACTGCGCCAACAGCACAAAAGCATTTCTTGCCTTTCAAGACAACCTCATCGAGGAACTGGCCAAACGTGGCATCCGGCGGCTGATCGGACCCACCGGCCTGTCGCCGCACCTGGGCAGCGGCGCGCTGGCATCGCATTGGCAGCAGTGGCCACCGCAGCACACGCCGTACAATCCACCCTACCTGCCAGAAATCCTGGACCGGCGAATGCAGCCCTTTGCCCAGAGTGTCCTGTTTCATTTTGTGGTGCCGCGGGAACGGCCGTCTCCCCCGCAAACACCCGCCACCCTCCAACCCCTCAACCCGGCTCAACTCAACGATGAACTCCTGCCGCTGCTGGCCGCCGCCTGCCAAAACCCGGCCGGCTTTGCTCCGCCAGACCCGCTGGAAGCTGAATTTTGGCAGCGCTGGCTGGGGCCGCAACTGCACGGCTGGGTCGCCCAGGTCGATGGTACTCCGGTAGGGCTTGTCCTGCTCCTGCCCGATCTGGCCGACCGGCTGCGGCGTTTTCGGGGAGGAAGGGGGCTGTGGCGGTTGGGATTAACGGCCGTAAAAAATCGACACGTTCAAGCAGGCCGGGTCCTGCTCGGCGGCGTCTTGCCCCAGTGGCGCAACCAGGGCATCGGGCAGCAGCTTTGGCAGCAAACCATCCGCACTGCCCAGCACGCCGGCTGGCAAAGGCTAACCATTGGACCAGTCTGGCAGGAGGAAACGGCCGTATCCTGGCTGCAAAAACAAAACGCCTCTCCCCAACAAACCTACCAACTGTACGAACGCACCTTTTAATGCCATCGATCCATTTCCGCCAGAGTTGCGTATAATCGTAACAGAATCCTTCAAGGATCCTCACTGATTTTGTGGAGAAAAAAGTATGAACAACCTTGTTGTCGAGCGCAAAACAACGGCCCGAATCCCCACCGAAGTGGGCGAATTTCAACTGAGCTACTATCAAAACAATCTGGATGAAAAAGAACATTTGGCACTTGTTTTGGGCAGCATCGCGGCTAACGAGCCTGTGCTGGTGCGCATTCACTCCGAATGTTTTACCGGGGATGTGCTCGGTTCGCTGCGCTGCGACTGCGGCCCGCAGCTCAACCAGGCCATGCGGCAAATTGCCGAAGCCGGCGCGGGCATCATTGTTTATCTGCGGCAAGAGGGGCGCGGCATTGGCCTGCTGGACAAGCTGCGGGCTTACAATTTGCAGGATGAAGGGTACGACACGGTTGAGGCCAACCTGATGCTGGGCCATCAGGCAGACGCTCGTGACTACACCATTGCTGCCTGCATTTTGCGCGATTTGGGCGTTCAGGCCGTGCGGCTGCTAACCAACAATCCCAGCAAGATTGAAAGTTTAGAACGGCTGGGCATTTCCGTCGCAGAACGGGTTGCCATGCCCGCCGCGCTCAACGTGGAAAACGCCGCTTACCTGGCAACCAAAGTGGAACGGATGCGCCATTTGCTGAATTTGAACGGCCGTTCCCCGCACCCCACACTTAACGGCACACCCACACCGGCGGCGAGAAACGGCCGTCCCTTTGTCACCCTCAGCTACGCCCAAAGTCTGGATGGCTCTATCACCCGGCAGCGTGGTCAGCCAATGGCCCTCAGCGGCCAGGAGTCCATGACGCTGACCCACCAGCTGCGCTCCGGCCACGATGCCATCCTGATCGGCATTGGCACCGTCCTGGCTGATGATCCTCGCCTGACGGTGCGGCTGGTGGCCGGTCCCGACCCACAGCCGGTCATCGTAGACAGCCGGCTCAGGCTGCCTCTCGCGGCCAAACTGCTTACCGAGCATCCGCGCAAACCCATCGTGGCCACCACGGAAACGGCCGATCCGCAAAAAGCATCCGCCCTGCAAGACGCCGGCGCTACGGTCATCCGCCTGCCCGCCACAGAAAACGGCCGGGTCAGCCTGCCTCATTTGCTGGCTCGCCTGGATGAGCACGGTATTCGCAGCCTGATGGTGGAGGGTGGCGCGGGCATCATCACCAGCTTTTTGGCGGAACAGCTGGTGGACCGCCTGGTAATCACCGTGGCCCCGCTTTTGGTCGGCGGCCTCAACGCCGTGGGCAACCTGAACGGCCACGGCCTGCCCCAGCTCAAAAACCCGCACTCGCAATGGCTGGGCAAAGATATGATCCTCTCCGGGGATGTGAGCTGGCAGGATAATGCCTAATTTAATTAACTGCAGATTGCCCCAGATTAAAACCAAAAATCTGCGTCAATCTGCGTAATCTGCGGATCAATCTTTCATGCAGCGACAAGCCCTCATCTTTACCGCTCCGTTTAATCTGGAAATCCACGAAGAGCCGCTGCCGCCGCTGCCCGCGGATGGCTTGCTGGTACAAACGCTCGTTTCGGCCATCAGTCCTGGCACGGAAATGCTGCTGTATCGCGGCCAAATGCCGGCTGAACTCATGGCCGACGCCACGATTGCCGCACTGGGCGAGGGCGGCTACCCACAAAAGTATGGCTATGCGGCCGTTGGCCGCGTCGTAGATATTGGTCCATCTGTGGACAAGGCATGGCACGACCGGCTCATCTTTGCCTTCCAGCCGCACCTATCCCATTTTGTGGCCAAACCGGACGAAGTGCTGCCGCTGCCTGAGGGAATGGGGCCAGAAACGGCCGTCTTACTGCCCAACATGGAAACGGCCGTCTCCTTCATCATGGATGCCCAGCCAAGCATTGGTGAACAGGTGGCCGTGTTTGGCCAGGGGATCGTGGGATTGCTCACCACCGGCCTGCTGGCCCAACTGCCGTTGGCCTGCCTGCTCACAGTGGACAGCTACGCACTGCGCCGCAACTGGTCGCAAAAGCTGGGCGCCACACTTAGCCTCAACCCAGCCGACCCGGATTTGCCCAACCAAATTTTGGCCGCCCTGCCGCACGCCGGCCAGCATCCCGGCCTCGATCTGGCCTTTGAACTGTCAGGCAATCCGAAGGCACTGGATGCGGCGATTGAGATGATAGGGTTTAACGGCCGTATTCTCATCGGTTCCTGGTACGGCCGTAAGCGGGCCGACTTGAACCTGGGCGGCAAATTTCATCGCAGCCAGATGCAGCTCATTAGCAGCCAGGTAAGCCACATCGCCCCGCGCTGGCAGGGACGTTGGTCCAAAGCGCGCCGCCTGACCGTTGCCTGGGAAATGCTGCAAAAGCACCAGCCGCAGCGGCTCATTACCCACCGCTTTCCGCTGGCGCAAGCCCAGCAAGCATATGAATTAATTGACCAAAGGCCAGAAACGGCCGTGCAAATCATTTTTACTTACGATGCTTAACCATCCGAAACACACCCAACCACTAATTGTCATTAGTATCTAAAAAGTGTGGTACAAAGAGAAAGACACGGTAGATCGATTGTCATTAGACCGCGAAGGTCGTGTCAGAGCTCTGATCG
>PABI01000086.1 GCA_002699125.1 Anaerolineaceae bacterium | reverse complement strand
TTTTGATGCCGAGGGCAACTTTTTGGCCACCTGGAACGCGGGCGAAGATCTGTACATGACCGGCATGACGGCCGATCGCAGCGGCACGGTCTACATCATCAGGATTGATACCGTCGAAAAGTATAACGGCATGACGGGGGAATTTCTGGGCTCCGTTGATTTGCCCGGTGGCCAGCGCACCTATTTTGAAACGGCCGCAACCGGCCCGGATGGCAGCGTCTATCTGGTGGCCGACGATCGGCTGGTGCGCCTGGACAACAGTGGCAATATGGTGCTGGATATCGCCGATCCGTTTGCCAACATTCCAGATTTTGCCACTACCCAAAATGATGCCGCGATTGACGGTGCGGGGAATATCTACGTGTTGGGCAGCGAGACGATTTACAAACTTAATTCTCAGGGCCAGTTCGTGGACCAGATTGGCAGCAAAGGCGAGGCAGAAGATCAATTTTTCACGTCGCCCCGCTCAATTGCTGTCGATGGCAAGGGGCGTATTTTTGTGGATGATTTTTGGGGCATTAAGGTGTTTGAAGGAAACGGCCGTTACCTGACCACCATAGACTCCCCCGGCGTTTCTTTCGATATGGTCATCACCGACGAAAATGATCTCCTGGTAATGGACCGCAACAGCAATGAGGTGCGGAAATATCAATTGAACCAGTAGAGCAGTAAAAAGTGAAAAGTAAAAAGTGGTCCCTACTTTTCACTTATCACTTTTTACTTTTCACTTCAATTATCAATCTCCCGCTTCCGCCTGAGCCTCAATCTCCGTTTCCGGCTCAGGCTCTTTTTCAACTTCAACTTCTTGCAGCGTAATGCGATAATACCCTTCAGCGTGCAGGTAACCTACTTTTTTGCCGGTTTCGGCCGTCCATTCACGAACGCGTTCCTCCGGGTCCCAGTCGCCAAGCTGGCTTTCATGCTTGCGCAAGGCGGCAATCTTCAGGTCAATTGTTTCGGTAATGTCGATGTAGGTGTTGGCATCCCGACGGCCAAATGAGATATAAACGTAGTTCACCTTGTGCGGCTCATATCCTTCCTGCACCAGCTCGGGGAACAGCAGCGGCGAATCGCCAGAGGGGAAGACTGCTTCCAGCGCCACCTGCCCGGCATTGCGATGGTCCGGATGGTTGATGTAGCCATCGCTGTAAAAAAATTGGGGGTCGCCACAAACGACCACGTTGGGCTTGTATTGGCGAATGAGCCGGACTAATTTTTTGCGTAGTTCAAGGGTGGGTTGCAAACGGCCGTCTGGTTCCCCCATAAACAAGCAGCGGGCCACACTGGCCACTTCAGCCGCTTCACTTTGCTCACGGCGGCGAATTTCAGCCAATTTTTCGGCCGTCATGCCCGCCTCGCGGCTGCCGATGTTGCCATCGGTCAGCACCACGTAGGTGACATCGCTGCCATATTTGGCCCATTTTGCGGCCGTTCCAGCCGAACCAAACTCAATATCATCAGGATGGGCAAAAATGAACATGGCTCGTTCAGGAATATAACTGTTGGCGTTGATCATTGAATCACCTCTTCTTCTGGGATGGGTAAGGGGGTAACGGTAAAACGGCGAAATGCTTCAGCATAAGCCAGACCAACTTGCTTGCCAATGTTGGCCGCCCGCTCCCGCATCCGGTCGGAATAATCCACATCACCCAGCTGGCTGCGGTGCTCGTTCAGCGCCCTCAACTTAATATCTATCGATTCCGAAATATCCTCAAAATGATTCAGTTCCTGGTCTGTGGTAATGAATACAAAGTTCACCTTGTGCGGCTGAATCCCCTCTGCCTCAAACTCTGGGTAAAGCAGGCGCATTTCACTTGCCGGGAAGACAGCGTCCAGCGTGGCCCGGGCTGCCGCCCGGTGGTCGGGATGATTAAGCCGCTCACCGCGAAAATACATATTGGGGTCGCCACACACCACGGCGTTTGGTTTGTGCTGGCGGATGAGCTTGACAAGCTGCTTGCGCAAGGTCAAGGTTGGCTCCAACGAACCATCATCGTAGCCCAGGAAGATGCAGTTTACCGCACCGGCCACTTTGGCGGCGGCCGTCTGCTCTTGCCGCCGAATCTGCCCGATTTGCTCGCGGGTCATCTCTGGATCATGCGAGCCAACATTGCCATCGGTAAGCACCACGTAGGTGATTTTACTGCCGTGTTTGGCCCATTTTGCGGCCGTTCCGGCCACACTAAATTCAATATCATCTGGATGGGCAAAAATAAACATCGCCCGCTCAGGAATATAACTACTCATTTTTCCGTGTTTGCCTCCGTTGTTTTTTATCGTGGCGGATTATACCGGACTCAATTCCACTTGCGAATGATCTAAAGGACAGGTCCAAAATATTACCAGCAAACTATAAACACCCGAATCCAGTTGTGCTATACTTATGTCACCCCGCAGCACAAAGCTGATGCGACCTGCTGACTTGACAATTGATAACTTTACCTGGTCTGCTTGTTTCTAAGCAGATTTTGTTTAGCTAAAGTAAAAGCCAAACATGCTCTTGACTTAATTCAAATGTCTTTTTAGCTTTTACAACAAAGAGGGTCAGCAAAACTTTATGGGCAAATAGAGATACGGCCGTTTCCAATTTTTCGCTCCTGTGCTGCTTGCCAACGTTAACTGCCCCGGCCTGGAAGAGAGGATACCCTATGACCTGGTACCAACAGGATGTAGATTCAGCAATTAATGACCTAAACAGCGATGCCAAAAACGGCCTGTCGGCCGCCGAAGCCAAAAGTCGGCTGGAGAAATATGGCCTGAATGAGCTTATCGAAAAAGGAACCAAAAGCCCGTGGCTCATCTTGCTCGATCAGCTCAAAGACGCAATGGTCATCATTTTGATTATTGCCGCCATTGTGTCTGGCTTTTTGGGCGATTTTAAAGATGTGATTGTCATTTTGGCCATTGTGGTGCTCAATGCCGCCATTGGCTTTTCGCAAGAGTACCGTGCGGAACAAGCCATTGCCGCCCTGAAGAAGCTGGCGGTGCCCACCGTCAAGGTGCGCCGCGACGGCCAAATTGTAGAAATTTCGGCACGTGAGCTGGTGCCGGGTGATGTCGTTCTACTTGAAGCAGGCAATCTGGTTCCGGCAGACGGCCGTCTTCTGGAAAGCATCAATCTCAAAGTGGAGGAAGCTGCCCTCACTGGCGAATCGGAAGCGGTCTCTAAGATTGTGGAGCCGCTGGATGACAAAGAGCTGCCCATTGGCGACCGTAAAAACATGGTGTTTATGGGCACGGTGATTACTTATGGTCGGGGAACGGCCGTAATCACCGAAACCGGCATGAGCACCGAGCTGGGCAACATTGCTGAACTCATTCAGGGCGTGGAGCAAGAGCAAACCCCGCTCCAGCGCCGCCTGGATGATTTGGGCAAAAAGCTGGCCTGGGTCGCTCTGGCCATCGTTGGCCTGGTGGTCATCACCGGCTTCATCTTCCGTGACCCAAATCAAGAGCTGATCGAAACTTTCGAACTGCTGTTTCTCACCGGCATCAGCATGGCCGTCGCCGCCGTACCAGAAGGATTGCCCGCCGTGGTCACCATCACGCTGGCACTGGGGTCGCAGCGGATGCTTAAGCGTAACGCGCTTATTCGCAAGCTGCCCGCCGTGGAAACGCTCGGTTCCGTCACCGTCATTTGCTCCGACAAAACCGGCACGCTGACGGAAAACAAGATGACCGTTACCGTGTTGGACGTAACTGATCGCAAGGAAACGTTTGAAACGCTGCGCGACGCCAAAGGGGCGGTGATCGATGCCGAACTAAAACCGGATTTGGAAGCACACCGCCGCACCCAAAGCTTGTTGTTGAAGGCCGGTGCTTTGTGCAATGACGCCGTTTTGCAAACGGAAGATGGCATAGAGCGGGCCATTGGCGATCCCACCGAAGGCGCGCTGGTGGTGGCCGCAGCGGCCGTTGGCTACAAAAAAGAAGAGCTCGACGAACGCTGGCCCCGCATTGATGAAATCCCCTTCACGTCTGAACGCAAGCGCATGACCACCATTCATAAGGTCAGTATTGAAGAAGACGACACCGAAGCGCCCTGGAGCGGCTCGCCGTATGTGGCCTTTACTAAAGGAGCGGTAGACAGCCTGCTGGAGATCTCTGACCGCATCTGGACTGGCGAAAGCAAGGAATTTGAGCCGCTGGACGACACCTGGCGGCAGCGCATTTTGGATGGCAACGCCAAGATGGCCAGCGAAGGGCAGCGTGTCTTGGCCCTGGCGTTTCGTCCGCTGGAAAGTGAAGATGAGGAGCGAGAAGACAATGCGATTTTGATCGGCCTCGTAGGCATGATTGATCCGCCACGACCTGAAGTGAAAACGGCCGTAGCCACCGCCAAAGAGGCTGGCATTCGCCCCATTATGATCACCGGCGACCATCCCCTCACCGCGCAAAACATCGCCAAAGATCTGAACATCACCCAAACAGACAAAAACCTGACTGGCTATGAACTGGCCACCATGAGTCTGCAACAGCTTGAGGACATCGTTGAAGATATTTCCGTTTATGCGCGGGTCTCCCCCGAACATAAGCTCAACATTGTGCAAGCACTGCAAGACAAAGGCCACATTGTGGCCATGACCGGCGACGGCGTAAATGACGCGCCGGCTCTCAAGCGGGCCGAGATTGGCATTGCTATGGGCATCACCGGTACCGACGTTTCTAAAGAAGCGGCCGACATGGTGCTGCTGGATGACAATTTTGCCACCATCGTGGCTGCCGTGGAAGAAGGCCGCAAAATCTTCGACAACATCCGTAAATTTGTGAAGTACACGCTCTCCAGCAACACGGGTGAGCTGTTTGTGATGCTTATTGGCCCGTTTTTGGGGATGCCGCTGCCGCTGCTGCCCCTGCAAATCTTGTGGATCAATCTGGTAACTGATGGCGTGCCTGGTCTGGCCCTGGCTGTGGAAGAAGGCGAACGGGGCATTATGAAGCGTTCCCCGTTTCACCCCAAAGAAAGCATTTTTAGCCGGGGCTTAGGTACCCAAATTATCTGGATTGGCATCTTGATGGGTTTGGTGTCATTGGGCGTCGGTTATTTTTACTGGCTGCGCGACCCTGAAGGGCCGTGGCAAACAATGGTTTTCACGACGCTCACGTTGGCCCAAATGGGCAATGCGCTGGCCACCCGCTCCAATATCGATTCCATCTTTAAGATCGGCTTATTCTCAAACCGATTGATGGTTGTGGCGGTGTTAATCACCTTCCTGCTGCAAATAGCGCTGATTTACGTACCCTTCTTGCAGGAATTCTTCAACACAGAGGCGCTGCCGCTCATGGATTTGCTCATCGCGCTGGGCACAAGCCTGGTTGTGTTTGTGGCTGTAGAAATTTCCAAGCTTCTGATAAGAAACCAAGCATAAAAGATAGCGTTACAGATAAGCCCCGCCTCCTTGTCAGGAATGCGGGGCTTTTTTGTTAATTGAATAGATTCCCGCCTTCGCGAGAATGTAAGGTCACTCTTTAGGTGTAAATCCGTTTTGGGCGATGACGGAGCGGTACCAGAGGGCGCTATCTTTGAGGATGCGCTCCTGTGTCTCATAATCGACCCAGATGATGCCAAAGCGCTGTTTGTAGCCAAAACCCCATTCAAAATTATCAAACAGGGACCAGACAAAGTAGCCGGCCAGCGGCACGCCAATCTGCATGGCCTCGTGTATCTTGGCCAGATAAGTGCGCAAATACGTTTGGCGGCGCGTATCGGCGATACGGCCGTCTCCATTTGGCCCATCGCTGTAGCTAGCACCGTTTTCGGTAATGTATATTTTGCCGGGACGATAATCGTATTCCACGCGCAACAGCAGGTCACGGATGCCTTCGGGGGCCACTTCCCAACCCATTTCGGTGTAGTTGTCGTATGGCTCCAGTGTGGGTGGCTGGTTGTTTACGGCCGTCTTGTCCCGGGCAATGGTGCGGAAATAGTTATTGATGCCCAAAAAGTCCATCGGAGCCGCAATGGCCTGTAAATCGCCCGGCTGCACAAAAGCCATATCGTCGGGCAGGTGCCCCTGCTGGCTGAAAGAGTGCACCATGTCGGCTGGATAGCGACGGCCGTACAGCGGATCCAAAAACCAGCGGTTTAGGTAGCCATCTTCATGCCGCATTGCCTGCTGATCGGCGGCGCTGGACGAAGCGGGGTAAACCGCGTTAAGGTTTAGGGTGATGCCCACCTGCGCCTCCGGGCTGTTTTGGCGAATAACGGGCACCGCCCAGCCGTGCGACAGCAGCAAATGATGGCTGGCGCGAATCGCCTGAGCAAAATCCTGAATGCCCGGCGCATGCCGCCCCTGCCAGTAACCGACAAAGGCCGCCACCCACGGCTCGTTATGCGTAATCCAGTTTTTAACCCGGTCACCCAACCGCTGGCTGACCACATCGGCATAGGTGACAAACGCTTCGGCGGTGCTGCGGCTGGGCCAGCCGCCTTCGTCTTGCAGCGCCTGGGGCAAATCCCAATGATACAGGGTAATAAAGGGCGTGATGTTGGCCGTCAGCAGCGAATCAACTAGTCGGTCGTAAAAGTCCAGCCCGGCAGCATTGACAGCGCCACGGCCGTTGGGCAAAATGCGCGGCCAGGAAATCGAAAAGCGATACGCTTGCAGGCCAAGCGACTGCATCAAGGCCACATCTTGCGGCATCCGATTGTAATGGTCGCAGGCAATGTCGCCGTTACGGCCGTCTTGAATTTTGCCGGGCGTGTGGCTAAAGCGGTCCCAGATGGATTCGCCCTTGCCGTCGGCCTGCCGGGCACCTTCAATCTGGTAGGAGGATGTGGCTGCACCCCATAAAAAGTTTTCCGGAAAATGAATTGTGTCAGGCATTTTGCACCTCTGCTGTGGTGAGGCCGTAACCGATGGGCCACAATGGTTCTGCTTCTTGGTTCAGGGGAATATCAGCCATCGACCGGGGCCAAAAAAAGGAAAGTTTACCTGTAAACGGTTGTTCGCCAAACAGCAGCGGGGCCAACGCCGCTCCTTCAGATCCCGGCAGCCAGGCAGCAATGAAAACATCCCAATTTGCCAGCGGCTCGGTGACGATGAGCGGGCGACCCGATAGCAAAATAACCACCAGCTTGTCAACCTGCGGGCGGACGCGGTTGATGAGCGCCTGCTGTTCGGCCGTCAGGCACAAATCGGCGCGGTCGCCCATGCCTTCGGCATACGGCTCTTCGGCGATGACCACCAGCCCAACTTCAGCAGATTCATCAAAACGGCCGTCGGCACTGTAGCATACGGCCGTTTCTGCCCCGACACAGTCACGCACCCCTTCTAAAATAGTGCTGCCGTCGGTGGTGCGCCCTGGAGAGCCCATCCAGCTAATGGTCCAGCCGCCGCACTGGTAGCCGATGTCATCGGCGGCGGCGCCAGCCACCAGCAGGCGGGGCAGTTCTTTGCGCAGGGGCAGCACATTTTGCTCGTTTTTCAGCAAAACGGCAGACTGTTGGACCGCTTCAGCAGCCAGGGCACGGTGTTGGGCACAACCTACGATTGAGACGGGTGTTTCGGTGAACGGCCGTTCAAACAGCCCCAGGGCAAACTTCACCATCAAAATGCGGCTGACGGCATCATCAATCCGGCTCAATGGCACCTTGCCCGTTTCAACTGCGTTCGTGAGAACGGCGATATAGTCGTGGTAATGGTATGGCACCATCACCATGTCCAAACCGGCGTTCACGGTAGCAATGACGCTCTCACCCAAATCGGGATCGATCTGCTGCACGGCTTCCCAATCACTTACCAGGAAGCCGGAAAAGCCATATTCACCTTTCAGCACATCTGTGAGCAAATATTTTTGCGCGTGCATCTTCAGCCCACCCCAGCTGCTGAAAGAAACCATGATGTTGAGCGCCCCGGCGGCCATCGCGTCCAGATACGGCGGCAAATGAACGGCACGCAGGGTGGCCTCATCAATATTGGCGACACCCTGGTCAATTTGCCACGCGCCAGAAAATACAGCTTGCTGCATCATCGCTTCGTGGGCACTGGCCAGCGCAGACAATGCAGCGTCTGTCTCTGTGCCAGTCAGCGCCGATCGAGCCGTGCGGGGAGAGGTTCCCCAGACTGTCGCACCATCGGCTACAAAATGTTTTACTGAAGGGAGCACGGCCGTTTCCAACGTCAAATCATCCCCCTGCAACCCCTGCACATAAGCCACGGCCAGCTCGCTAACCAGCTTTGGGTCCTGGCCAAATCCCTCATAGGTACGGCCCCAGCGAATATCTTGCGGGATGGAAACGGCTGGGGCAAAGTTCCAGCGAATGCCGGTCGCGACCATTTCCAGAGCGGTGGCGCGACCAATGCGCCGCAGCAAATCCGGGTTGTGCGTGGCGCCCAGGCCAATGTTGTGCGGGAAGATCGTGGCGCCCACGACATTGCTGTGGCCATGTACTGCGTCCACGCCGTACAGCAGCGGAATGCCTAAACGGGAGGCCAATGCTTTCTTTTGGAATCCTTGGACCATGTCACGCCAGGAAACGGCCGTATTCGGTTCAGGGCAGCCGCCGCCACCGCTCAAAATGGAACCAAGGCTCAATTGAGTAATATCATTGGGATCAATGCTGTTCTTTTCTACCTGGGTCATCTGCCCAATTTTTTCTGCCAGCGTCAGGTGTGGCAGCAAATCGGCGGCCCGCTCTGCCGGGGACAAGGCAGGGTTCATGTAAGCGTTGTTGGAACTCATTCAATCTCCTGTCAGAATGAACCTCCCGCAGCTTCCTAACAGGATGAGGACCATCGTTCAAAGCCCGCGGGAGGATAGGATTTAAGGTGCAGCAATTAGCAGGGAAATAGAGGTAGGAGGCAGGCTAAGTTCATTGTTGTCGCCAAATGAAATTGTGCCCACCGGTTCCGCCGCATGTTCGGGATCAAAAAGGTGCCATTCGGCCGTTTCTGGCATGGGTTGTCCCACAATTTGCAGCGGGGCGTCTACGGCCGTATCCAGCAAGTTTACCAACAAAATGGTTAAGCTACCATCCGCGCGCTGCGCCGCCACCACGGAGATGCCGGGCAGGTCCGTTTGGGCCGGAAGCAGCGTCTCGCCTAGCTGCTGGTACATCTGGTAAACATAGTAAGACGGCCGTACCTCAGAGCGAGCCAGCAACCCCCACCCACCGGCACCGTCCTTCGTTTGCAGCACAAATTGGGCCACCATATCCGTTTGCTGGTTGATCATGCGGCCCAGCACATCGGCCCACCAGATTGCGTTGTAAAAAGAGTCTGGCGTCGCCTCACCGCCCACCGCTTTGCTCCAGTTGGAGTTCACTTCGGTGATGGCAATGGGCAAATCGTTGCCCGTGGTGTCGCGAATGACCTGGCGCAGGTTTGGGATGATCTGATCCCACTCCTGGCTGTTCTGGCGCAAATCTTCAATCGTCACGGGATCGCCAGCCATGCCTCGCGGGAAGGGGTAGCGATGCACGGCCACGATATCAACCATATCGCCGTTGGCTTCCAGGAATGATTGCAGCCATAAACGGCCGTTATCATCCTTAGGATCTGTTTCCGGATTGCCGGTAAATTGATGGGTGTCCGGACCAATCAGCACAATATCAGGGTCCACGGCCAGCATCGCTTCGGCAAAGGTGCGCCATTCGGCATTGTACCGCTCGGTGTCATATTCGGGATAAAGGCTGGGTTCGTTGCCGATGCTCCAGTAGCGCACGTCATAATTCTGCTCGATGTTGGTGTAGTGCACCAGATCGGCCGCCTGCTCTGGCGTGCCGCCGCGCAGCCGCGCCGTGATTTGCGGCGTGGCGTTCATCATCTCCGCCAGCTCCATGTATTGGTCAATGTGCCGTTCGGTCAGATTATTCAGATCGCCCCAATTGCCGCCAGGGAAACGCAAAAAGCGGATACCGGCCACTTCGGCCGCCGGCCACAGGTCAAACGGTACCACGACCCAGGGGCCAAAGTTCGTACCATACACCAGCGGGTTGATCGGCCCTAGAGGCTCGGCGGCATTAACGTACACGCTGTTGGGAACGGCCGTTGGCAGCGGTTCCGGTGTTGCTGTTGCCGGTACGGCCGTGGGCTGAGCCACCTCTTCTTCCGGGGCCGCACAGCCAGGTTGACCTGTGAGAAAAAAAGTGAAGAGCAGCAGCAGACAAACGGCCGTTGCCGGCCTGGATCCATATATGCGTAACATGGTTTCCTCTTGGGGACAGTAATTTGGATGATTGGGTAATTGCAGCAATTACCCAATTACAATGTTACCTACTTCTCTACGCCCGTAATCTTGACGCCCTGCATAAAGAAGCGCTGTGCCAGGAAGAAGAGCAGCACCGGCAGCGCCAAAGCCATCAGAGAAGCGGCTTGCAGCAGGTGCGGCTGGGTGCCGTAGATAAAGTTAAACTCTTGCAGCCCAATGGAAATCGGCCACAAATCAGCATTGCCCCGCAGGTAAATCAGCGGCTCAAAGTAATCGTTCCAGGCATAGACGGTATGGAACAAGGCTACGGCAATGAGCACCGGCCACGATTGAGGAATAATGACCCGCAGTAAAATCTGGAACGGGCCTGCCCCATCAATCATGGCGGCTTCGTCCAGCTCTTTGGGAATGCTGAGGAAATATTGCCGCAGTAAAAACACGTTATATGCGTTGGCAAAAAAGTGCGGCACAATCAGCGGCAGCCAGGTGTTCACCCAGCCCAGCCGATTAAAGATGAAGTAGGTGGGAATGAGCGTCACCTGCCGCGGCAGCACAATGGTACCGATGAGGACCAAAAATATAATATTTTTGCCGGGGATAGGGAAGCGGGCAAAGCCGTAAGCCACCAATGAACAAGAAATTACCGTTCCGACGACACCAAAAGCAGCAATAGCAAAGGTGTTGAAAAACAGCTTGGGAAATTCAATTGCCGTCCATGCTTCCACATAGTTTTCCCATTGGAAATCGGTGCCCCAGGTGGGTTCCAGCGTGCGCCAGCGTCCTTCCCAGGTAATGAGTCCGGCTTCGGGGTTGGCAGGATCTATGAATTCGCTGCTCTCGCGCCCTTTGTTGATCAAAGCCCATTCGGCAGTGCTGCCGTCTTCCAGGGGCACATTGAGGAGATCGTATTCTTTCCCTTCGTAGGTATAGGTTGCTTCGGATGAGGGGAGGATACGGCCGTTTTGCACCTGGTCCAACGTTTTAAGCGACGTGAGCGACATGTAGGCAAACGGCCCTAAATAGATTGCCAGGGACATGGTGGCAAACAAGGTCACCAGCCCAACCACGATCAAACGACGCATATCGGAACCAACAAAGGGATAATTGCGAAATTTTGGTGTGGTAGACGGCCGTGTTTCGGTTTCGGTAATGGCACTCATGCGTCACTTCCTCCCGGAGTATATACCCAATATTTTGCCGACCAAAACACCAGTATAGTTAGGCTCATGGCAATGAAAAACAGCAGCCAGGCCAGCGTGGCCCCATATCCCATATCCTGATAGGTAAACGCAGTTTTATAAAAATGAATGTTATAAAAAAGCTGCACCTGTCCAGGGTCCTGCGTTCCGGCGCGTGTCAAAATCCACGGGATGGTGAAATATTGAAACAAACCAATGACAGTCAGAACCAGATTGTAAAAAATGATAGGGGTGATCATTGGCAGCGTAATATGCATAAAACGTTGAATGCCAGTGGCCCCATCTACCTTGCCCGCATCGTACAGCTCGGTCGGCACATTTTGCATGCCAATAAGGGTAAACAGCATCGCGTTACCAACTCCCCACAAACCAATGATGATCAAGGCAGGATACACCCAGGTCGTGCTGTTGAGCCAATCTGGGCCAGCAATACCAATCACGGCTAATGACCGATTGATCCAGCCTGTTTGCGGGTTCATCACACCACGCCAAATAATGATGGCCGAGACAACCGGCACCATGTAAGGCATGTAAAACAGCGTCGTAAAAAACCGCTTGCCAAACAGCGATTTAGCATTTAACAAAGCTGCCATCCCAATCGGCTGAATGATGCTGATGGGAATAGCCAGGGCAAAAAAGCGGAAGGTCACTTTCAGCGCCTGGCGCAAATCTGGATCAGTCAGCAGGCGACGGTAATTAGCTATGCCATTGAAGGTCATCTCATCTGGCTTTGTAATGTTGAAATCCGTAAAGGAAAATGCCAAAGATGCCAGCATCGGCAAAAAGGTGAAAAGCATAAAGCCCATGATCCAGGGAGAGAGGAATAACCACCCCCACCTGGCCTGCGTCCTTTCCAGAGGCGAGAGCGGTTTGCGAATCTTAGGGCGTTCACCCACTAAGTTTCTGGCTTCATCAAAAACTGTCATATCAAGCTCCGAAACAAAAAGGCGTGGGTGAAAAGCATAAACTTTCCGCCCACGCCAATTTTACTTATTGAACTTCGTCAAAGATGGACTGCATATCGCCCAGGAATGTTTCTATTTCTGCTTGCAGATCGATGGTGCCATCGGTCTGAAGCAAGCTGTAGAAAGACGCTGTGCGATCGTCTGCCTTTTGGAAGTTGGGCATATTGCCTTCATGGCTGGGGTTGTCTGGGTAATTCAAGCTATCCAGCGCTACTTGCCAATCGACGTCATGCGGATACTGCTCTTCCAATCCGGCAAAGAAGGCGTCGGTTTCATCAGGACGAGCCGGCATACCGCCGTAAACCTGGAGCAAATCATCAGAAGCATCACCAATCAGGTAAGTGAGTACGGTAAAGGCTGCGTCGGGATGCTCGGTGGTGTCCAGGATGCGGAAAGTATCGGCATGGAGTTTAGCAGTTGGTTCGCCATTGTAGGTTGGCATTACAGCCATATCCCACTCATCTTCCATTTCACCCAGGCAGCAGGTGAACCAGAGGTGCGTTTGGGCCATCGCGACGTTACCGGAGGCAAACGCATTGGGGGTGGCTAACAGTTCACTGTCCTGATAAGCCTGTGAGGGCATGAAATGATCAACCCAGATGCCATCATACTGCCATTGCAAACCTTCCATCCAATGGTCTGGCATAACGGCATTGCCGCTGTCATCTACCAGGTTGCCGACGCCAAATTGGCTCAGGGAACCGCGCAGATCGGTCCATTGGTTGATGAAACCAAATTGTTCGACAGCTTCAGGATCAAAGTCGGGGCTGGTGGCATCATTACCATTGGCATCTACCGTCAGGATCATGGCCAGTTCGCGCAGTTTGTCGTAATCCCAATCCTCGCCATCGGCATACGGTTCGCCATATTGGTGCGGCGGGTATTCTAAGCCGGCCTCATCAAACAGAGCACGATTGTAGTAAATGAAGGAGGGGAACACACCAAAGGGCAGACCAATGAGACCTTCACCTTCAACACGATAGAAATCAACGGCCGCTTCTGGGAATTGGCCGAGATCATAACCGGCGCTTTCGGCCAGCGGTTCCAGGTCCATCCAACTGCCGGAGAAAGCGTTGGAGCCTTTCACACCAACCGGGCCAATAATGTCCGGCGCATCGCCAGAAGCGATAGCGGTAGCCAACGTGTCGTAAGCCACATCGTTCTGCACGATCTCCAACACGAGCTCAATCTCTTCCTGGGATGCGTTAAATGCTTCAACAACGGCTTCTTGAGCGGCAACCTGCTCGGCATTTTGGCCGGTGCCCAAACCAACAAACCAGCGTACAACCGTGCGGTCGCTGTCCGCCATTTCTTCTTCGGCTGCTTCTTCAGCGACTTCTTCTTCGGCCATTTCCTCTTCAGCCACTTCTTCCTCGGCCATTTCTTCTTCAGCCGCTGGCTCGTCTGCGTCCATCTCTTCGCTGTCATCAGCGACGGTTTCGGCAGAATCGGCCGTATCTGTTGTGCTTTCTTCAGGTTCTGTGCCGCCACCACCACAGGCAACCAACATCATGCCCAAAGCCAATAAAAGTATCCAGAAAATGTAAGTTTTCTTTTTCATCTGTCTCCTCAATTAGTTGACGATTTTCAGTAAAAATCATAGAACTAAAGGGTGTCACCGTTCATTTGGACTGCCTGTCAGCTGGGGAAAGTTGTCGGGACGGTCATAAATAAAGGGTGGCACACTTTTTTATTGGGTAAAATTCTCTCTTCTATAAAACCTCCTTGTAAGGCAACGGCCGTTCCTTTACACAAACGAATCCGCGCCACATGATGATCGAATAACCAACTCTGTAGGGAGCAAAATGCGGCGTGTGGGCATGACGCCATTGGCAATAACATCTAACAACGTTTCTACGGCCAACATGCCCAGCCGCTTGATCGGCTGACGAATAGTGGTCAGAGGTGGATCGCTTAATGCTGCCTGGGGTAAATCATCAAAGCTGACCACAGCCATGTCATCCGGCACTGTCCAGCCCACTTCACGCACGGCGCGCATGGCACCCAACGCCATGGCGTCGGACGCCACAAAAACAGCTTCCGGCTCATGTGCCAGCAGCTGCTGCATGGCATAGTAACCCCCCGCCTCGGTAAAATCCCCTTCCATGATCAGGTTGGCATCCAAACTGTGCCCCCGACTCACCAATGCCTGTCGATACCCGTCCAGCCGATTTTGGGCGGCCAGAGAAGCCAGCGGACCAGTGATGGTCGCAATCCGTTCATACCCCAAACGGACGAGGTGGGATACGGCCGTAACCGCCCCTTCCACATTGTCCACATCCACAAAATTGGTGGGTGTCTCCTCGCAATCCCGGCCAATGGTGACAAATGGCATCCCGCTGTTCAATAAACGCTGCACAAACGGATCCTCTGTGCTGTTGGTGATAAAAAGAACACCATCCAACGTGCCACGATTAAGCAGCTGCGGATAAATGCGATTTTCTTCATCTTCGTTGTGGAGCAAAAAGAGAGCCAGGGTGCTGCCTTGCTGGTTGCTGGCGGCGCTGATGCCTTGAATGAGACGGGGAAAGTAAGGATCAACAAAAAGGGTCTGCATCTGGCGGGGAATGACCAGCCCAATCATGCCAGTTCGTTGGGTAGCCAAAGAACGAGCCACAGAGTTAGGCTGGTAACCGGTATGCTCAATTACAGCCATAACCCGATCGCGCACTGTTTCACTAACCCCCGCCTGGTTATTCACCACCCGGGAGACGGTTGAGCGTGAAACGCCTGCTAGTTCCGCGATAGATTCAAGGGTTAACTTATGCATGGTCCGAGGCCGAGTTAAGGCCTTTCTCCAACTTCAACAGGGTTGTGGGATTCTGTAATTGGCTAAGTCAATGCGGCTTTTTTTACCAATTACATGTGCTTTACAAGTGCCAAAGCATCTTGTTAAATAAACATACACTAAATATTTTCTGTTGTCAACTGCTTGTTTACTATACATATGGGAGCGATCTCATTTCGACTTCAACAGCAGTATTTGGTTTTTCCACAATAGTTTTGTAAAATTTTGTAAAGTAAACAAAAGCGAGACCCAACATGACCAAACAAAATAAAACCAAGCCCAAGCGACGCCCCAGCCTGCGCACTGTGGCCAAACATGTGGGGTTATCGGCAACGGCCGTTTCTCTGGCACTTAGAGGAGATGAAAGCATTCCGCTGGAAACCCAGCAGCGGGTGGCTGCCGCCGCCGCTGAGCTCGATTATAATTACACGCCCCGCAAGCCAAAGCGGTCGGCAAAGGCGCTGCGCCGTTTGGTTTATGTGGTAAACGATTACGGGGATCAGCCGGTAACCGCCAATCCGTTTTATGGCTACATCTTGCAGGGGGCCGAACAGACCAGCCAGTCGCGCCACGCCAGCTTAAGCTACCTGGTCATGTCACACAAATATCCCAAAAGCAAACCGCTGCCGGCGGTGCTTACCCAGGAGTTGGACGGCATTTTAATGGCCAGCCCCTACCCTCGCGCCATCATAGAGCGCATTCGCCGCGAAAGCGGACGCCCTTTGGTGCTCATCGACAACGCCTTCCCCGGCACCCCGTACGACGCCGTTCTGGCAGATGACTTTGGTGGTGCTTATCAGGTTACCCAGCACCTCATCCAGCTAGGCCATCAAAACATTCGTATGATTACTGGCTACACGCAAAACCCGGAGATTCCCCCCAGCTTCAAGGAACGGGCGCGCGGCTTCCACGCCGCCTGTGCCGATGCCGGTTTAGCGCTTTCGGAGCCACTCATTGTTCCCAATGAGGCAGACCCGCCGTTTGAATTAGAAAAAATGGCAGAAATGGAAAAATGGCTAGAAGGCATTATGGCTGCGCCAGAACCGCCAACCGCCCTGTTTTGTGCCGCCGATTTTTATGCGGTTGCCGTTATTGAGGCGCTGGAGAAGCAGGGGCTTCGCGTGCCCGAGGATGTTTCGGTAGCAGGGTACGATGATTTTGAGATTGCCCGCAAGTCACAGCCGGCTTTGACCAGTGTGCACACCTACAAACGGGCGATGGCCCGTACGGCCGTTTTGCTGCTGCTGGATCGAATTGATGGGGATAATCGGCCACCGCTGCACATTAAGCTGGCGACGCAGCTGGTAACCAGGGACTCTACCGGGAAACGGCCGTCTGGCTAAATTGAACTGTATTCGATCGGTTGGATAACGGCCGTATCAAACTCAGCTAACCGCTCTGGCCCCAACTCTGTAATGATTGCCTGCACTTCGGCCGCATTTTCACGCAGCTTGGCAATATTGACGCCGCGGCAAACCGGCGGCAGCGGGTCCAGCCATTGGCGCAGGCGCAGGAGCATCTTCACCGCCCCCCGATAATTGCCCCGCTGAATCTGGTAAATGGCAATGCCCACCTGCAAAATGCCGCGATACAGCTCACGCGCCGGGCTTTCGTCTTCCATCCACGCCTCTTCCAGCGCATCGTGGCATTTGTAATACTCCCCCTGATTGAACAGCTCAATGCCTTCTTTGGCCAGCTCGGCCAGCGGTTCGGCGCAGCTGGCGGCCAGCGCGTCGTGATCCGGCGTGCGGGCATATTTTTGCAGTAAATCGGGCATTGCCGAAGTGAAGCGGGAACGGCCAACGACAAAATTAGCCCCCAGCTTTTTGGCCGCCTGCATTGTCTCTTTATCCTCATGCGGACCAAACGCCAGAATGGGCAGGCGGCGCGTAGCCGGCGACGATTTGAGGATGGGCATCCAGCGCCGCCAGGGGATTTGGTCGTTGTTCAGATCAAAGAGGAGTAAGGCAGGCTGCCAGGCGGTAATCTGCTCAAACAGCTTGCCCTCGGTGCCGTGCAGCGATTCGCCGGGTCGTTCCTCTTGATCAGGGGTATGGGTGGGATTGACAGTTACGGCCGTTTCAATCCACTTAATGCGCCAGCCCAGATGATCCACCACATTTTGGATGCGGGTGGTAAACATCAAATCGGCCACAAAAGCCACAACCAACGGTGCGTTTGAATTTTTTGTCTCGTTTTCCATGCCCTGATTGTAACAAACAAACTGTGCTCGACCCTCACAAATTAAATCTGCTATTATGGGGGCATGGTTAGCCAAACAAAAATAACGAGCAAGAAAGCCATTCAGCCCACGCTGGAAAAGCTGGAAGCGCTCTACCAGACGGGCAATCAAGACGATTTTTGGCAGCTGTTTGAGACTGAACTGCTGCAACAGCGGGTGAAATTTCCCCTGCTAGAATTTGTAGCGCAGGCATTGTTCAGCTTTGTGCCGCCAAATGAACAGTTAGCCCTCATCGACAGGTTGCTGAGCCTGGACTACGAAGGGGGTTATGTAATTATCGGCAAACTGTTGCAGGAACGGTTAATTTTGAACCGGGAAGAGGCGGTGGAAAGGGCAGCGGCGTGCATTGTGCAGGGGGACAAATGGTACGTGTGCGACATCATCGGCGAGCGCGTGTTTGGCCATGGACTGCTGCATGGTTTTGCCGAGATGGTGGGGGTGATACGGCCGTTTCTCACCCACCCCAACTTTTGGTTGCAGCGCTCTGTCGGCATTGCCACCCATTACGCCACTAAAAAAGGTCTGCCGTCCGACGAAGTGAACCAACTTTTTAACCTACTGCTTCCCCTGGCCACATCCAAGCAAACGGATGTAAAGAAAGGGGTTGGCTGGGCGTTCAAAACGATTGCCAAATTTTATCCAGAATTGGTGCGGCCTCAATTGCAGGCAATTTTGGCGGATAAAGACGTCAACCCCTGGTGCAAAAACAAGCTAAAGGTGGGTTTGGCTCTGGCCGAAGAGCGAGCCAGACAAGTATAGCCATGCCTAAATTTATCGAAAAACAGTACAAATCGATCATCAACAAAAACAAAATCATTGACCATTGGTTTTGGACGCGCTACTCGATCAATCCATACAACGGCTGCCAGTTTGGCTGCATCTACTGCGACGCGCGCAGCGACCATTACCACATGCCGGAAGATTTTGAGAACGAGATTCTGGTTAAAACCAACGTGGGGCCGATGCTGGATCAGCGCATTAGCCGCGCCCGCACCTTTTTGCCCGATGTCGTGGGTATTGGCGGCGTCACGGACAGTTACCAACCGGCAGAGAAGAAATTTGGCAACACCCGCGCCATCCTGGAAGTGCTGGCCAAACATCGCTATCCGGTGCACTTGATTACCAAATCGACCCTGGTGCTGCGCGATTTGCCGCTGCTGGAGGAAATTGCCCAGCAAACCTGGTGTACTGTCTCCGTCACCATCACCACCACCGATCTAGAGAAGTCCATATTGTTGGAGAAATTCGCCCCCTCCCCGGCCAAACGGTTGGACGTGCTGCGCCAGATCAAGGCCGAGGCGCCGCACGTGCAAACCGGCGCGCTGCTCATTCCGCTCATCCCGGTTTTGTGTGATGATCCGGTGGAAGTGGAGGCGTTGTTTACGGCCGTTAAACAAACCAACGCCGACTACCTGATGTTTGGCGGAGCAATGACGCTGCGCAACCGGCAGGCAGACTGGTTTTTGCAGCAGCTGCAACATGCCAGACCCGACGTATATGAGCAGTATGCCGGGCTGTATGAATTTACACCTGATGCTAGAACGTATGACGGCCGTTACGTCCCGGCCAACGAATACATGCAGGCGCAGCACAAGCACCTGTTTGCCCTGAGCCAAAAACATCAGTTGCCCCACCGTATCAAACGCTACATCCCCGACGATTGGCGGAAAACCAACTACCGCATCGCCGAACGCATGCTCAACGTCGTATTTGAGCGGCAAATGCTGGGGCAAAGCTGGGAAACGCTGTTTTGGGCCGCGCAAAACATCCAGAACCTGAAGGAGCCGCTGGAAGCAGTGGCTGACCGGGGAGAGCTGGGCCGAATCAAAAACGTCCGCGGCCACATTAAAACGCGAATCGAAAAGATCCTGGACGAAATTGATCGTGAAGATGCTTAAGGCGCAGGAAATTGCCCGCTGCCGCTAACATCGCCATTCTCAACGTGGGGAATACCGCTGTCCACCAACACATTGCCCAAAATATCAGTCACGCGGAACGTGTACGGACCTTCACCCATGCCGTCATTCTTCACAAAGTAATTGTAATCAACGCGGGCCAATTCCTGGAAAGTGCTGCCATTGAGGTATTCCAGCTTCAAAATGGGATTGCGATGGTTGCGAATTTGTACGGCCGTCCACCATTGGTTACTGCCATCCTTAAAGTGATACACAATCGGGCCGTCCAACGGCATACTCACCAGCTGCCAGCTAATCAGCACTCGTCCGGCAGACAGTTGGGCAATTTGGGCAAACGCTTCCGGGCTCAAATCCACATCCCCTGCTGGACATTCGGGGCATTGGTCCACTACGCGCACAATCACGCTGCCCTGCGGCCCCGTCACCTGGATAAACGCGCCACACAGCGCCGAGTCAGCATAATCGACGTGGTTCAGCGCCGCCACCATCAAATCTTGCGGTGAGGGATCAAAGCTGCAATTGCCTGCGCCCGTGGCAGCATAGTAAGTGCCTTCGCCCGTATGCACCGCGCCAAACGGCACCGGTTCATTCGTTTGGCGAATCACGAAGGGTAGGTAGACAAATTGATCGGCTCCGGCGGAAACGGCCGTTACGCCCTGCCCACTTCCCCATCTAACCACACCAGCGACGCTCAAAAATACAACAATCAACAGAGTGATCTTTGCCGAAATTTTCATGCCGCAAATTGTAGCTTACCCGCCATTTTGTTTGCGAACTTCTCAGGCAATTCCAACCACAAACCGTTGCGCTTTTTCAAAGAAGCCTGCTAGAATCGGCCGTTTGGAAGGTGAGCTTGACGCCCTTCACACAAAAAGACCATGAGACACACAGAGTAAGGAGTTTTAAGAAACCTCTATGAAAACGAAATTTTTGCTGCTGTTTATGGCTATGCTTGGCCTGCTGGCCGCCTGTGCTGGCGAGGCCCAGACCATTGAGGTCACCCGGCTGGTTAATCAGGAAGTGGCGGTAGAAGTGACCCGCCTGGTCACGGAGGTAAACACCATTGAGGTGCCGGTAGAGGTTACCCGGCTGGTTGAGGTTGTGGTAACGCCTTCAACAACCGTGGACGAAACGGCCGTTCCCCAAGCCACACCTGAACCAACAGCCGAGCCAATCCCAACGTCCACCATCTACACTGTCCAATCCGGCGACAATCTCTCGTTCATTGCCGCCAAAACGGGCGTGCCCGCCGTCGATATTTTGGCTGCCAACAACCTGACAGCCGCCACCTTACTGGCCATCGGCCAGGAGCTGATCATCCCAGGTTGGAACGGCGAAATTGTGGCCGACATCCAGCTTCCGGCCAACGAGCCCGCTCCGGCAGCGACTGTCACGCCAGAGCAGCTGGTACCCGTCGGGGCAAATCTGCTGCCCAACCCATCCTTTGAAGAAGGCTGGTATTTCTTCCAGGGCGTTTCTGAGTGGCAAATTCCCAACGGCTGGCAGATGTCGGTAAATGAGGGGGCCAATACGCTTACGCCGGGCGATGGCGGCACTTTCTTCCGTCCCGAAATTCGCGTTGTGCCCAAGTCAGACATCCCCGCCAGCGAGCACGCCCAGTTTGTGTTTGCCGGGCAGAATACCATTAAGGCGTTCAAAGGCGGCGCACCCACCAGCTTTGCCATTTTTACTGACGTCACGCTGCCACCAGGCAGCTATCGCCTGACTATCAACTTCTTTGCCGACATTGTTGGTGGTTACAACGGTGGCAACAAAATCTGGGCCACGCAGCTGCTTTCCTCAGAGGCGCGCGTTATTGTGGGCAATGGGGGAACCGAGTGGACGGTGCCGCTGCCGGGCAGCAAAGCTACGCTTACTTACGACTTCACAATTGAGGAAGCCAGCACCGTGCGAGTAGGCGGCGCGTTCCGCAGCCGCTTTGTCAACCACAACAATGGCTGGTTCCTGGACGACTGGTCTTTGCAGGCGCTGGGTACGCCTTAGATGGTTGAATGGGGAACGGCCGTTCTTCACAAAATCCGCTACAATTCTTCATCTTCACCCAAGGAGCAGCAGATGACACAGATTCCCGCCCAATTTCAGCTCAATTTTCAACCAGAAGCCAACCCCGAAGCGATGGTAGTTGTTGGTTCGGCGCGTTTTACCGTATTAACTTCCCGCCTCATTCGGTTGGAGCATGATCCTGACGGCCGTTTCCAAAACAATCCTAGCCAGCCCTTCTGGTACCGCAACCAGCCCGTGCCTGCGTTTGAGCAGTTGGTGGAGAACGGCCGTCTCTACATCGAGACCAATCACTTGCTGCTCATCTACAACATTGACAAGCCATTCTCTGCCAACAGCCTGCAAATCCACCTCAAAGAAAGCGACACCGTCTGGCACTTTAGCGATAAAGACCCCGACAACCTGCGCGGCACTTACCGTACGCTGGATCAGATCAGCGGCAGCACCCCATTGGAACCGGGACTGCTCTCCCGCAGCGGCTGGGCCATCGTCGATGACTCCAATACGCTCGTTTTCAACAAAGATGGCTGGCTAGAGCCGCGCCACTCCGAAGATGCGCTCGACCTTTACTTTTTTGGCTATGGCCACGAGTACAAGACCTGCCTGCGCGACTATTTCGCCCTTACCGGCCCGGTGCCGCTTCTGCCCCGCTGGGCGCTGGGCAACTGGTGGAGCCGCTACTGGGCTTACACCCAGGACGAACTCACCCAACTCATGCAGGATTTTCGCGCCCACGACGTACCGCTCTCCGTCTGCATCATCGACATGGATTGGCACCTGGAAGGGTGGACGGGCTACACTTGGAACCGCGACCTCTTCCCCGAACCGGAGCAGTTCCTCAGTTGGCTGCACGCACAATGCCTAAAAACCGCGCTTAACCTGCATCCCGCCGATGGCATTGGTCCGCACGAGAAGCAGTATGAGGCGATGGCCGAGCGTTTGGGAATGGAGGCAGATGGGGAAACGGCCGTTCCCTTTGACATCGCCAATCCCGACTTTGCCCGCGCCTACTTTGACCTGCTGCACCATCCGCAAGAAGCCAACGGCGTTGATTTTTGGTGGATCGATTGGCAGCAAGGTGAGGTCAGCGGCCTGCCGGGTCTGGACCCGCTGTGGTGGCTGAACCATTTGCACTTTTATGATTTGAGGCGCGACGGAACTAAGCGGCCGTTCATCTTCTCGCGCTGGGGCGGCCTGGGCAACCACCGCTATCCCATCGGCTTTTCCGGCGACACGTTTGTTGATTGGGAAACTCTCAACTTCCAGCCATTCTTTACCGCCACTGCGGCCAACGTCGGCTACAGTTGGTGGAGCCACGACATTGGTGGGCACATGTTTGGCCTGGAGGAAGCGGAACTGTACACGCGCTGGGTGCAGTTTGGCGTCTTCAGTCCCATCTTCCGCCTGCACAGCACCAAAAACCCGTTCCACGAGCGCCGCCCCTGGGGCTACGATGCCGAAACGCTGGCTGTCACCCGCGACGCCATGCAATTGCGCCACGCCCTTATTCCCTACCTTTACACGATGTCCTGGCGCAACACCACCGAACACCAAGCCATGATACGCCCTATGTACCACGACTATCCTGCGCGGGACGAAGCGTATCTCTGTCCGCAGCAATACACCTTCGGTCCCGACCTTATCGCTGCCCCTTACACCACGCCTGCCGACCCGGACACGCAGCTCAGCCGCCAGGTCATTTGGCTGCCGCCGGGGACGTGGCACCATTTTTTCAGTGGAGAGCAGTTTGCCGGGGATAGATGGGTGGTGCAGTACGGCCGTCTCCACGACATCCCCCTCTTTGCCCAAGCCGGGGCAATGGTGCCGCTGGGACCAAAAGTCGGCTGGGGCGGCATCGACAACCCCGAACGGCTCGACCTGCACTGCTTCGCCGGGGCCGATGGCGAGTTCACCCTCCACGAAGACGATGGCGAATCGTTAGCTTATCAACGGGGCAGCTATGCATTCACTAAATTCCAGCAGGATTGGCTGGAAAACGTCATGAGCGTCACCATCCACCCCGCCAGCGGCGACTCCAGCCATATTCCTGCCAACCGCAGCTACCGCGTCCACCTGCGCGGCATTAGCGCCAACGCCACGCTCACCGCCTGGCTCGATGGCCAGCCAATTGAACTAAATGCACGTTACGATAATGCCAGCGAAAGCTGGCAAACCGAGCCAATCGCTGTACCCGCCAGCAGCGAGTTCCGCCTCACTGCCAGCGGCACACCGCTGCTCGCCCCGCGCGACCGGCGGCGGGAAACCATCACCGACATGCTGCACGCCTTCCGGCTGGAAACGCTCATTAAAGCCACGATTGCCCACAACCTGGACAATTTGCCAGACAATCCTTCATTGCTAGAAACGTGGGAGGATCAGCTTCGCCCCAGCCAGATGCAAGCATTGTTGGAAATCCTGCAGGATGCAGGCAGCTACACGCTGCCCGATTTTGCCGGAGGCCAAACCATTCATCGGGATAACAAACACTTTTAATTGTCATTTTGAGCGCAGCGAAAAATCCCTCTAAACGATGTCTGCAGAATCCTTGGACCGCGCAGGTTGCGGTAGTTTTTGCTCCGTAGGGATGCTTCACTTCGTTCAGCATGACAGTTAAGGTTCAAGGGCCAATATGCCTATACGAATCGATCCGGAAGAGAGGGAATTTGAAGCGCTGCTGGCAATGGCCGGAGATTTAACCGGACAGCGCGTGTTGGAGGTGGGCTGTGGGGACGGCCGTATCACCACCCACCTCGCACCGCACGCCGCCCACATCACTGCCATCGACCCCGATGAAGATCGTATCGCGGCGGCCAAAGCCAACCTGCCGCCAGACCTGGCCGCCAAAATCAGCTATCATGCCCTGCCGCTAGAAGAACTGCCGCCAGGCGAACCATTCGACATGGTGCTGCTCTCCTGGTCATTGTGATGAATGGCACCGGAGAGCATGGTTCATGCTCTAAAGCAAATTCAGGGGTTGTTGAAGGGGGGAAACGCTTGTACTGAGCAAAGTCGAAGTGGCCGTCTCCTCGACATTCACCCCATTGGCGAACCAGCTCCCATCTACGTCCGTTTGGACGATGAGCGCCATCTGGCTGGCTGGATTCAGGAAGGCAGTGACTATGAGAAGTATGCCCAGGCAAGCGCAGCCTTGGATGAAGCTGTTCGACGTGGCTGGTTTCGCTTGGCAGAGCGCAAACTCATCACCTTTGCCACCTACGCCCCTGATTTAGAGGCGCTGCGCCATCATCTCCGCCAAAACTGGCAGGATGCGTGGATTGAAGACCTGGTTGCCATGCAGATAGAAAACCGGCTTAGCAGCCTGGCCCGTGAAAAAGAGATCATCGTCGAGGAACAAATCTGGCTAGGCTGTTACAAACCCATCGTTTAGACCAGATAATAACTGTGAGTGTGCTCAGAAGAATTGTCGATACAAGACGAGGCCTGAGCCTGTCGCAGGCCGGCCTGCGACAGGCTCAGGCCTCGTTTAGCGTTATAGGTTATCAACAAAAAATCCGGCCACCTGAAGTGTGACAAACTTTTGTTATCTCACGTGGCTGGCTACAATAGGTGTATGAACACAGCAGACTTTGATTATTCCTTGCCGTCGGAGCTGATTGCCCAACGGCCGTTATCACAAAGAGACGCCTCCCGCCTGATGGTTTTAAATCGGGCAGATCAATCCATCTCCCATAAAACCTTCACAGACATCCTCGACTATTTTGAGCCAGGCGATATTTTGGTGGCCAACAACAGCCGCGTGATTCCTGCCCGTTTGTACGGCCGTAAATCCACCGGCGGCAAAGTAGAAATCTTGCTTCTTAGTCAGGAGGAAAACGGCCGTTGGCAGGGGATGGTTGGTGGCAAGCGGCTAAGTGAAGGCAGCAAAATTCACCTGCTGGACCAGGCTGGTGAAGAGACGGAACTGGTGGCCACGGTGACGGCCGTTCTCGATGGCCCCCAACGCGAACTCAGCTTCAACCAGCCGCTCGATGAGTGGCTGGAAACGATCGGCCACACCCCGCTGCCGCCCTACATTCATGAGCATTTAGACGAACCGGAACGTTACCAGACCGTTTATTCCCGTCCAGCCGGTTCAGCAGCGGCACCCACCGCCGGGCTGCACTTTACCGGCGATTTGCTGCTGGCACTGCGGGAAAAAGGCATTATTTTTGAGACGGTAACGCTGCATGTCGGTCTAGATACCTTCAAGCCGGTCGAGGCGGAGCAGGTGGCGCAGCACACCATCCACAGCGAATGGGCCAGCCTGACGCCGGAAAGCGCCAAACGGATTAACGAGGCTAAGCTGGCCGGTGGCCGCCTGATTGCCGTTGGCACCACTTCGGTACGCACGCTGGAAACGGCCGCACTCCGTTCCGCCGGCATCAACGGCACGCTGCAAACCATCAGCCGGCGCGACGCCAGCGGCGAGACAAGCAGCTTTTGCCCCTGGAAGCCGGTCGCCGCCTTCACCGCTCCGACCGATTTGTTTATCTATCCTGGTTATAAATTCCGCGCCGTTGACGCTATGATTACTAACTTTCATCTGCCCCACTCCAGCCTGCTGATGCTGGTGGCCGCCTTTGTTGGACGTGAGTTTATGCTGCGCGCTTATGAAACGGCCGTTGCCCAAAAATATCGCTTCTTCTCTTTTGGCGATGCGATGTTAATTTTATAGTCGATGAGTGAAACGGCCGTGCTCCTCTTCTCCATTGTGGCCGCCGCTGTGCCTACCGTGCTGTATATCGGCATCATTTATTGGGTCGATCGGTATGAAAAAGAACCGTGGTGGCTGCTGGTAGCTGCCTTTTTTTGGGGAGCGGTCCCTGGCATTTTAATCTCCCTTTTTTTCAACCGACTGCTCAGCGCCCCGCTGCTTGTTCTGTTGGGCAGCGATTTGGGCATGGCAACGGCTCCCTGGCTGATTGGACCCCCGGTAGAAGAATCGATCAAAGGGGTGGCACTGCTGGCCATCTTCATTTTTTGGCGCAGCGAGATAGACAGTCCACTGGACGGCATCATTTATGGTGCCATGGTGGGGATGGGTTTTGCCATGGTGGAAAATGTTTACTACTTTGTGGAGACGTTTAACCAGGGTGGTATGGAGGCGTGGGGCGTCAACATTGTTTTGCGTGCGATCATCTTTGGCCTGAATCACGCCTTGTTTAGCAGCTTTGCCGGATTGGGCATCGCCATTGCCCGGCTTTCCACCAATAGAAACATACAGCTTGCTTTGCCAATTTTGGGGTGGGCAACGGCCGTTTTCCTTCACTTCCTGCACAATTTCACCGTCACGCTGGGAGATGGGTTTATTTTGCTGGCGCTGCTGTTTGACTGGGGCGGAATTGTGCTGGTGTTGGCCATTATTCTTTGGGCCGTGCTGCAAGAGCGACGCTGGCTGCGCCAATATTTGGCCGAAGAGGTAGCGCTGGGCACGCTTACCGTGAATCAATTTTCGACTGCCAGTTCCGGCCGTAAGCGGGTGGCTTTTTTGTTAGCCACTTTGTTGAGCAAAGGCTTCCAGGCCAATCGCCGGGCGGCCCATTTCTTTTTGCAGTGCAGCCATCTGGCCTACACCAAGCATCATTGGAAACTGTTTCAAGACGAAAAATCAGCGCAAGAAATTGTGGCTTTGCGCCAGGAAATAGCCGCGCTGGCGAACCGGTTGCGCCAATAAACAAAAACCGCGGAGGGCGCGGAGAACGCAGAGACTTTTTTACGAGCCTCTGCGCCCTCTGCGCTCTCCGCGGTTAACTTTCTTACTCAGTTGCGGTAGTGGGTTCTTTTTCGGCCACGCGCTCGACGGTGATGGTGCAGTCCACCATGAGGGCCGCCACCAGACTGAGGGCGGCAACGACCGGTGCCCACAGAATCCCAAAGACAATGCCCGGCACGCCTACAGCCAGCGGTACAGAAATGTGAATGTTGCGTTCCTCGTTTTTGACAACGACGCGGCGAACGGCCGTTTCATGCACCAGCTCCTTCACCATATTCACCAAATCCTCACCGGCTGCCACAAACTCTTCCGTCCAGGTTTCGCCTTCTTCAGCCAAATCCTCTTCATCAATGACGACCTCTTCAGCCGTTTCTACTTCTTCTACCTGTTCTTCTTTTTTCTTTTTCTTAGCCATCTAAAATGCTCCTTCATAAACTGATTTACTGTACGCGAAGCGGTCGCCCCGCGATATTACTGAAAACTGATTACTGTCCCACAGCCCGCCGCTCTTTCATGAGTAGATAGACACCAAAAGCGATCACGCCCAGCGGCAGCAGCGGATTAAAGCTGCCAAAAATGATTAGCTCAAAGAAAACAGCAAAACCCATCGCCAACAGTACCATCACCCGCATAAAATTATAGCCGGTGTGGTGCACACGATGCTCCGGCTCGTGCCGCCGCATGTACATCAGCGCCCAACCGACAGACGCAATGACCAGCGGCCAGCTATATGCCCATGCCTCAAAATGGTTGGTCAGGTTCATGATAAACAGCAGCGTGCCAACCGTGAGCAGCATTGCGCCGGGAACGGCCAAAAAGCCAAACCGACTGGGACGCTCCGGCGTGGCGTTGTAAGCCGGCCACAGCAGCATCAAGCCAGGCGCCAGCACAAAACCAGGCCACAACACCTCAATCAGCGGGAAGCCAAACAGGTTGGCAACCAGCAAAGCGACGCCGATACCAATGACACCGTAAGCGGGTAATGCCTGCCGGCGCTGAAGCTTGCGTGTTTCTTCGACCTTGAGGATTGATTCTTTTGACATTTCTCACTCTCCTTATCTTCTGGAAAATTGACCGGCCTCGTTGATTCCTTGGGCCAGTCGTTATGCCAGCTTTACGGAGGCATTGGAGGTGAGTTGCACTATTACCGCCTTTTTAACCGACTTTTATGAAACCTACACATTCTCTACACAAAAAATAGCTGGCCCATGTGGAATGACACGGGCCAGCTATTTCACTTATTCTACTCGATTGATGTTAAGGAAGTTTTTAGGGCATCAACACAGAGTCAACCGCATGGACAACACCGTTAGCCGCCACGATGTTGAAGGTGGCCAGCTGTTCACCATTAATGAAAACCTGCTGGCTGTTGTTTGTGGTGACGATTAACGGCCGTCCTTCCAAAGTCGGAATGTAATCATCGGTGGCAATCTGGTTGATCCCCAGCATGTCGCCAATCAGATGATAGGAGAGGATTGTTTCCAATGCCTCGGGATCGGCCATCAGATTGTTCATTTGCGCATCAGACAGCTTTTCAAAGGCAGCGTCGGTCGGCGCAAAAATAGTGTACGTCTGGGCTGGATTGTCCAGGTCAACGTCTAAATTGGCGCTGTCCAGCAGAGAAAGGAAGGTGGTGAAACGGCCGTCTTCGGCCAACACCTCATTCAACGTATCTACCCGCGAACCTCTGTCTGTTGTAAGCAGTGAGTTCACTGGTGGCAGCAGGATGGTATCTACAACGTGAACCACGCCATTGCTTGCTTCCATATCTGTTGTAGTGATTGTAACATCGTCATTCAGGCTAATTTCACCTGCCTGAACATCGACCCTCATTTCTTCACCCATCAACGTGGGCAGCATACTGCGGTTGGCAACGGCCGGACCATTGTAACGGCCGTTCACCACGTGATAAAGCACAATTTCCGTCAGCGTTGCTTCGGAATTGGCGGCCTGCACTTCCAGGTTAGCCAATGCCGCATTTGTCGGGGCAAAGATGGTAAAAGGGCCATCCTGCTCAAGATTGTCGGCCAGGCCAATGGCATCAATCAGCGTTTCAAAATCTTCCAACTGCTCATCGCCGCGAATCACGTCCATGACGGTTTGCGCTGTTTCGGTCTGAGCGGCCGCTGGTTGAGCCATGCTAAATCCGGCCAAAATCAGGCCAATCAACAAAGTGATTATAGTTATTTTCTTTTTCATACTTTCACTCCTTTACGCATTTATTTTCACATCCAAAAGTTTCGGCTACAGCCAGCCACTGCCCAAACAAAATTAAGAGCATACGCGTGCTGCAAGCCACCAACACTTTAGCAGGAGCAAGCTTCAGAAATTTGTATCTGGATATAAACCGGCAGGTATGGATTTCATGTATCTACCAAAAATATTGCTTCTCCATTTGACACAGAAGTGATGGTTTACAGGAGAAAAAAGTACCAAGAAGAAAAAAACAGACGGCGACAATTCATGACAGCCTCAATTCAGTTCCGCCAACTGAAATGAATACCGCATAAATCCACCATAAATCAGAGATGAGTCCTGCGTGAAGAGAAAATAAATCGGCCTGTCCCCCTATGTTAAGAATTACGTAACCTAAACGTAATTCAAATGAAATCCGCAGGTAATGCTTACCCCTTATGGTTGTTTTGTTGGTTCAGAACTTAGGGGATCAAGCAATGATTCCCCAACAAATAAAAGGAGATGCAAACCATGCAACTTTCTCAATTTTTATCAAATCGAACCTATGCACCACGCAACAAAACACGCTTTTTTACCCTCTTTTTGCTGTTGGCCTTGCTTATTCTGGGCAGCAGCGGCCAGGTCTTTGCCGATGGTCACAGGGCTGATGCCGTCTATGTGATGAACAACGATGCCGCTGCCAATGCCGTGCTGGTGTTTGATCGCGCGGCTGACGGTACGCTAACGGAAACCGGGTCTTACTTGACCGGTGGTTTGGGCACCGGCGGCGGACTTGGTTCACAGGGCGCACTGGTTTTGAGCGACAACGGCCGTTACCTGTTCGCTGTGAATGCCGGCAGTAACGAAATCTCTGTCTTTGCGGCTGATGGCAATAATCTTCATCTGACAGACACTGTTGCCTCCGGCGGCGAGCGCCCCATCAGCCTGACGGTTCATGGCAACTGGGTTTATGTCCTGAATGCCGGCGGCAGCGGCAACATCACCGGTTTTTATCTGCACCGAAACGGCAAACTGTCTCCCATCCCGTACGCCACCCAACATCTCAGCAACGGCGGTGTAGGCGATGCCCCTGGTCCGGCCCAGGTTTCCTTTAGACCAGACGGCCGTCAGCTGGTCGTCACCGAAAAAGCAACCAACCAGATTCTAACCTACGACGTGCGTCGTTCCGGCCAGGCTACGGCACCAGTCGTGACCGCCTCTGAAGGAGCAACACCGTTTGGCTTTGACTTCACCCCTGATGGTGCGCTGCTTGTCAGCGAAGCGTTTGGCGGAGCAGAAAATGCCAGTACAGCTTCTTCCTACGGCTTTAGCCACGGTCAATTACAGGTGATTAGCAGCACCGTTGCCACTAACCAAACGGCCGCTTGCTGGCTCATCGTAACCCCAGACGGTAAATATGCTTACACCACCAACACCGGCAGCAGCTCTGTCTCTGGCTTCCAGATTAGCCCCAATGCTAGTTTGGAACTGTTGGATGCCGACGGCCGTACCGGCGAAACCGGTGAGGGCAGCAGCCCCATTGATGCCATTATCAGCAGCGACGGGGCAACGCTGTACGTGCTGAGCGGCGGCAGCAACACCGTCACCGCCTTCCACATTGCCGCCGATGGCAGCCTGACCAATCTGGGTGATGTCTCTGTTCCGGCCGGATCTGTCGGGATTACAGCAAACTAAGCGATATTCAACAATTCAAAATAAACTGTACGCAGCATTTGCAAAATTTTTAAGCGATAAGAAGTTCTGAAAAAACAAAAAAGGCGTCCGCTGGAATTTCCACGGACGCCTTTTTTAGCTTCCAGAACCTGACAGGTTTGCATTAGATTTTAGTCGAAAATGGATCTTCGCAGTGCAAAATTAGCTTAACTTATGCACATCTCGAAAACCTGTCAGGTTTGGCACTTTAGTTACTTAAACCGCTTCCGCCACCGGTTCAGGCGGAAGGAAGCTAATTTCCAGTACGCCATCTTGCAGCGTGCCGCCACCGGCGCGCCGTTTGGCCAAGACAGTGGGCAAAATCATCTCGCGCTTGAAATTGCCGATGGTGATGAACATCTCATCGCCGCGTTTGCGCAGCTTCACATCACCACCGGTTACAAAGGGCATTGGCAGGCGAAGGAGGTAACGGCCGTCTTCCTGCTCCAATATCTCCTGCAAAGCACCCTTGTAAAACACATCGCCCGGATCGGACTCACCAAAGCAGTCGTGGGCCAGCTGCGAAAGCGCTTCCACGCCGACCACTTCATGAGCATAGTATGGGGCACGCCACAGCGGCAGCGGCTTGAAGTTATTCTCAATCATCTGCAAATATTTGGCTTGCAGCTCACGGCGCTGGGCATAAAATGGCCCTTCAGCCTCCGACTCCGGCAGGATGCGGTTGATGATAATGCTGTCTACCGGGTAGTTGAACAGGCCCAAATAGCTCACGGCTCGTTCCGCTTCGCGTACCACCATTTTTTCCGGCTGCAGCACGACGCGGTAGCTGCTGATTTCAGGATTGCTAAGGGTCTCACGCAGTTCCCCCGTGGCTTTGTCCAGCTTATCCAGCGCTTCCAGCACTTCGGCGGGACCCTGGAGCAGTCGTCCGGCAAACGGCCGTAACGCTTTCACCACGCCGCTGCGCCCTCTGGTCAGGTGCCCGGCATACCAGCGAAACGTGTCCGGCATCGTCAGCAGGCGAATGGTCTCGCCCGTCGGCGCGGCGTCGATGATGACCCGGTCAAAGTTGCGCTCTTTGGCCTGCTTGTTGATGTGCAACAGGCTGACAATCTCATCCATGCCGGGAAACGCCGACAGCTCATCGGCGACGACGTTGTTGACCTTATTACCATCGCGCAACATGCCGGAGACAAACTCTTGCAGCGTGCCCCAATAGTTGTGAATATCGGCCACCACGCTGATCTCTTGCGCCCAAAGGTTGGGTGCAACCTCAACAGGGGTCGCCGCTAACGGCACGTTGAGTGAATCGGCCAGACTGTGGGCGATGTCGGTGCTGGCGACCAAGGTTTTGTAGCCTAGTTCTGCGCTGCGAACGGCCGTTGCCGCCGCCACCGTCGTCTTGCCAACACCCCCCTTCCCCAAATACAAAATGATACGCATAAGTTCTCCTAACAAACAATGTTTGGTTACTGTCTAATCATACGCTTGATTATACGTCACTTTGGGGAAGCAGTTGCAATCTAGGGAGTCCGCGAGTGGGCGAGTAGGCGAGTAAAATGCAAACTTCCATACTCACCTACTCGCAAACTCGCCAACTATTTACTCAACTCCAGCGTGAGATAAATCGAATCGGGATCATCGGTGGAGAATTCCAGATAGCCTTCGTTGTTGCGGTAGCCAGTTAGCCCGGCCACGCCTGGATATTCCACGTCGCGCTGTAACGGTTGAGGTAAGAAAAAGTAGCCTTTCTGGTCGGTTTCGGCAAAGGCATACACCTCGGCGTCGGTGGGGTTGTCCAGCCAGGCATCCAAATCGGTGCCGGGCTGCAGGATAAAGATGACCGCTCCGCTGAGCGGCTTGCCGCTGTCGGCATCCAGAATTTCACCTTCGACCGAAATGCCGTCTTTGCTTGTGCTGCCGGTGTTGCCCGTATCGCCGCTATTTGTTGCTGCTGTACCGCCAACGGCCGTTTCAGCCACGCCGACAAACTCCAGCTCACCGCCGGCATAAATCTCCACAGCATAATTGCCATTGGGAATCGGATCGCCGTAATTGTGGAAGTAAAACGCCGTGCAATCGCCAGACGCACCTTCGCTCCATTCAAACACGGTGGTGCTCAGAATTTCATCATCCAGCCACCAGGCGATCAGCACCTGCTCGCCATCGGCCAGGCCACTGTATTCAAAAATGGCCACGGCCAGGGTGGTGTTGCTAGGATAGCTGTCTCTCGGACCAATGGCACATTGATCATCATCGCTAAAATCATCGGCCCAGGTAACGTGGTTGAACGTCTCCTGACCCGTACCGGTTACCACGTACGGGCTTTCGTAGCTGCTGTTGGCTTCGGCCGCTTCCAGCAAGGGCAAGGCATAATTGATGGCCCGCAGGCGGTTAATCGCCCCGCCAATGGCCTCCTGCCCAAATGAGGGCACGCCGATAATTTGCCCGGCAGCGTTCACGCCCAGCCCGCCGGAGTTGCCGGGGGAGATGGTAGCATCGGTTTTAATCCAGGCGCGATCACCTACCCGATTCTGGCTCTCAAAACCGGCGACATTGCCTCGGGTAAAGGTGATGGTTTCGCCACCGGCCCCAGGATAACCCAGAATGCGAATTTCTTCGCCCAGGCGAATCGTGTTGGAGTCACCTACTTCAACAAAAGGCAGGTCTAGCGTGCTGATGTCTAACTCATTGCCGTCTAAATCGGCCGTAATTTCGATGATAGCCAGATCCAGGGCACCATCGGCAGCAGCCAGTTCGGCAATGTAGGTTTCGGTGGGCGGCTGATCGGCAGTTTCACTAAGCGCGACGACCAACGTATCTGGCTGTTCGCCGAAGAGCAGTTCCGGATCGTTGTACAGTGTAGCCAGGCCGGGCGACGTCGGGGCGGCTACATGGGCGTTGGTCAAAATGACGCCATCGGGTGAAATAATGGTGCCCGAGCCGGTCCAGATGGTTTGGAGACGGCCGTTGATCACCTGCTTGGCAAAAATTTGTACCGTGGCCACCTGCAATCGTTCGATGGGAGCCACTTCACTGCTGGGCGCTTCCTCAGGTGCTGCTGTTGGTTCCACCACAACCGGAGTCGGTTCTGGCTCATCGCCGTCATCATCGTCGTCCCGAGCGCGAGGCGTTGGGGTTGCTTCCAGAGCAGCCCCCAGTTGGCAAGCCATCGCGGTAAAGGAAAAGAGCAGCAGCAGTAAAAAGAGCAATTGAAAAGGGGAGTCTTGGATTCGTCTCATTCCTTACTCTCCTCCATTGTAGGAAACGGATTGAACAAATTTCTGAAAACGGGGCAGGGCAGCGACAAACGTTTCGCTTTTGGCTTCCAAAGACAAAACCATCACCTGATCATCCTGGGCAAAGTAGTAATCGATTCCCTCAATGACATGGGGCAAGCCGGGTGAATCCACGTCGGCGCGGGCAAAGCTAACTTTGTAGGCATCTTGCCCGGCAAAAACAACGGGGGACGCTTCCAGCACGCGATAAGTATCATCCAGGCGAAAGCGGGCCAGGTTGCGATTTTCGGCCACAACTGCCAAATCTGCCGCTGCCGGCAGTTGGCTCAGGCGATAAAGCTCATCGAGCGCCTGCGGATTGCGGGTGATAAAGACCAGATCACCAGCGCCTTCCTGCACCAACCAGCCATCGGGCACGGCTGCTGTGTAGCCACTCATTTCGATGGGGCGGATGGCGCTTTGTACGGCCGTTTTCACCCACCAACCCAGCAGCAAAGCCACCAATACCAGAAGAATCATTATGAGAGCCGAGCGACGCTCGTGGGCCAGATTATTTTGCGGAACAGCTACAGGCGTCATCTCAATCACCTCCGTGTACGGCCAGGTCGTGCTGAATGGAACGGGAGAGGAACCAGGTGATGATGCCTGCCAGAGCCGCCGCCAGCACCAGGCCAACCCAGCTGTTGACGGTGCCCAAACCACCCTGGCTCAAGGTGCCGCGCAAAAAGTAGAAAAGACTGTTGAGCGCAGCGGCAATGGTTAACCCGAGCGGCATCCACCAGAGCGGCCGTTTCTCAAACTTCATGCGTCCCAAAAAGTAACCAACCACCCCGGCAAAGCTGGCCTGGGCCAGCGTTGTCAACACAATGCGAATCGCCCCGGAGCCTAAATCCACACCGCCCGAGCTAACGACAAAGTTGATGTTGAGCACCACGGCAAAACCGATGGCAACGGCCGTTGTGTAAATGATGCCGTCAATCGCCTCGTCAAAATCAGCCGCATAGTAAACAGAAAAGCGAACGGCCGCATATTTCAGAAATTCCTGCGTCATGCCCACGATGAGAAAGCCACCCAGCAGCTGCGCCCAGGCGGGACTGTCGCTCAACCAGTTTGGCACGGCAAACAGGCCATCTACCACTGGGATGCCTACGGCACTGGCCAGCAAGCCACCCAAAATCACCATTTGCATCACCAGGTGCTTGGGCTCCGGCTCCAGACGGTCTCGCCGGTAAAAAAAGGCCAGCCAAACAATGGCCGGAACCAGGGCTATAAAAATGCCGGTTAACACAAGCGTTGTGGGGGTAAATTGGGGTTGAAGCCACGCTTCCAGGCCAAAAATGGCCAAAACAAACACGATGAGCAGCACAATCGAAGCGATATCGGCTTGCCACAGGCTGCTGCGCTGTTGCCAGGGTCCACGCATAAAGCCACCTCCTAAATGTTGTGTTGTCGCCCGGCACATTTTCTTTGGAACGGCCGTTGGCGTCAACTATTTTGCAGTGTACAGGTCAATCGATCCAAAACCGATCCAGAAAGAAATACGAAGAATGTCAATTGTAATTGTTGGTTTGAACTTTTATAATCCTGCCAGTGACCGGATTTTTTCCAGCTTCAAAAAACAATGCGCCTGACTAACCTATTTCCAATCAAACAACAGTGCAACCACGGAGGGTTCAATGAAGTATTCACGCCTATTTTTAGCCACCCTGATACCAGTTTCTTTGCTCATACTCTTTATGGCCACGTTGCAAACCCAGGCCAGCCCTACCGCTACATTTACGGTTAACAGCACAATGGATGCAACAGATGTAATTCCAGGTGATGGCGTCTGTGAAACGGCCGTGGGGAACGGGGTATGTACGTTAAGAGCGGCCGTTATGGAAGCCAATGCCCTAAGCGGCAGTGATGTTATCTCTTTACCGGCCAATACATATGCTCTAACAATTGCCGGGCCGGAAGAAGATGCCAGTGCAACTGGTGATATTGACATTCTGGATGATCTCACAATCAATGGCACAAATGCAGCAACGACAATTGTTGATGGCGCTATGCTGGATCGTGTTTTTCACATTACAGGAACAAACGATTCAATTGTTTCCATCAGCAATCTCACAGTGCAAAATGGTGGATTTGAACTGGATTCAGATGTAGCTGACCCGCAAGGCGGGGGGATTTACAATGCCCTTCCGGGAGCCAGTCTACTTATTTCTGACTCTGTTCTGTTAAACAATCAATCCTTTCCCTCTTTACTCGGTGGTCCCGGTGGCGGTGGTGGCATTTATAATGCGGGAGCATTGCAACTTAGCAATACCGATATTCTTACGAATTCCAGCCCTTCAGGGCATGGCGTTTTTAATGTAGGGAATGCCACTGTAACAGGGGGTGTTTTGGCTTTTAACAGCACCGTTATTGGCGGTGGCGGAACCCTTTTGAATCAGGGGACATTATATGTAGAGGGTACTCACTTTTACCGCAACTATTCTTACGGGGGAGGCGGTGTAGATAACACCGACTCTGGCACAACGACCCTAAAAAATGTCAGCATTTATAGCAATAGTGTCTATCTTGATGGGGGCGGCATTCTTAACTTTGGCACGATTACAGTTACCAACAGCGCCATCTACGAAAATAAGAGTAACTCCAGCCGGGGGGGTGGCATTTTTAGTTATCGCGGTACGTTCAATGTTATCAGCAGCACCATTCACCATAATACGGCCGTTGCCGGCTTTGCCGATGGCGGTGGGGTTTATGTATATGATGGCGTCTTTGACATTAAAGACACGGCCATTTATAGCAATAGTGCCGGAGTCGGTGGCGGAATTTACTTTGAAGATGGCGCATTGCTATTAAGTAACAATAATATCTCAGGTAATGTAGCAACAACATTGGGAGGTGGTATCTATAGTGTAAAGTCCCTCTCAATAGAAAATAACAATATTGCTGATAATCAAGCCCAGGCAGGCGGGGGTGTTTACATCGATGGGAATATTTTAACCATTACCAACAGCACGATTCAAAACAATATAGCTGAAGAAGCAGCAGGAATCGGCGTCTATAATATGAGCCGTTTAGAAGTACAAAATTCAACGATATCGCATAATAATGCTATTATGGAAGGTGGCGGGGTGTTAATTGATTCTGACTCCACATCTCTGATAGTTGCATCCTCCATTTACAGCAACTCAGCCATGACTGGTGGTGGCATCCTGAACTACGGTCAATTAGAGAGCATAAACTCAACAGTAAGCAGTAATATGGCATCACAGCAAGGGGGTGGTATTTGGAGCGAAGCAACCATCGGCACATTTCTGGAAAACGTTACCTTAGCAGAAAACAGTGCCCCCAGCGGAGCCGGTATTTACCATACGATGCTTACGACAACCACCATCACCCACACCCTTCTTGCCAATAATGGTACAGAAAACTGCAATTTACCATTAGACTTAACTTATTTCAGCTTAGAGGACAATAATGATTGCGGTTTGAGCCATACGGGCGACATCACCAACACAAATGCCTTGCTAGGCCCGCTGACAAACAATGGTGGCTCAACTTTGACGCATGCGCTTCTTGAAGAAAGCCCCGCTATAGATGCCGGAGATAATGCCAGTTGTCCGGCAATAGATCAACGTGGCACGGCACGGCCGTTTGATGGTGATGATGATGGAACGGCCGTTTGCGACATCGGTGCCATTGAATATGGAGCACTATCTCTGCAATACATCTATTTGCCGCAGATAATAAAACCGTAAACCCAGCTTATAACTTACCGGATAGATGGAAAGAACTTCCATCAAAAACGAGAGATCCTTTGGCTGCAATGATTGCAGTTCAAGGATCTTTTTTCTTTGCCACTCAAGAAAAAAGCCAGCTATAGCGAAGATAGTACTTTAGTTTTAAACACCGTTCATGTAACAATTTCTGCAAGTGAGCATTCTTAAGATCGGTCTTAAGAGTTTGTATTTTTATATGCTTTCACACCTGTATTGTTAGTTAATTAGAGAGACATCATGAACACGTTACATCCCACAACCAAATATTTTTCCTTTATCTATTCAACGAAAAAATTACAAATTATTGCTTTCCTGCTAATGGCATTGTTTACCCTGGCAACGGTACCTGCTGTCCAGGCAGATCTGCCGCCAGAAACTTATTACCAGGGCACAGACACCGGCATAAACGGCGATGATGAGGGATCGGGTGCACTACCGATCGGCTTTGATTTCGATTTCTACGGCAACAATTATAACCAGTTTTATGTAGCCTCAAACGGCATGATCACCTTCAGTGATTATCGCTACACTGTCGGATGGGGGAATTGGCGTTACTACGTCAATCAGAGCATTCCCAACAACGACTGGCCAAACAACTATATCGCCCCTTTTTGGGATGATATCATCGTTGAAAATGATCTTGATCAACGGGTCCTGTATAAAACCATTGGCACAGCACCCAATCGTATGCTTGTTGTCCAATATACAAATGTCGGTTTTTGGAATGACCCCACCCCGCTGGGGACTTTTTTCGTAATTCTGCATGAAGGCAGCAATAACATTCAGTTCCAATATCGTTATCTGGTCGGTGACAACGTGCGGGCGCATGGAAATTCTGCCACTGTGGGGCTTGAAAATGCAAATGGCACAGCCGGTACGCAATATTCATTCAACAGCGAGTCTTTAGCCAGCGAGCAAGTTATTCTGTTTACACCAGATGGCAGCGGTGGGTATGACATCTCAACCGACAACTACGAACCTGTTTTACTTGGCTTGGGAACCGTGCCAACGCCCGATATTCCCGTACAAACAAATCCTCTAAAAGGCGCAACCGTTTCCACAACGCCTACCTTTTCCTGGGGAGCGGCAGAAAATGCCACCAGTTACGAAATCCGCGTTGACAACAACGCCAATATGGGCTCTTTGGCGATTCATGAAACCGGGATTACGGCCACATCCTTCACGCCAACCACGCCTTTAGCGGAGGGCACCTATTATTGGATTGTCATTGCCCACAATGCCAATGACCAGGCATGGTCACAACAGTGGAACTTCACGGCGAGCAGCAATCCACCGCCGCCCCTGCCCGGTGTGCCTTTGCTTGTTTCACCGGCTCAAGATGAGATTGAGGTTTCTTTAACACCCATGTTTTCCTGGCAGCCTGCCTCGGATGCCGATGAATATCAGCTCATCGTTTCTGAGCAGCCGGACCTCAGCTCGCCGCTGATTGATCAAAGCGGCATTCTCACCACGTCATTTGATGCCACCGGGTTGACGGCCGATACGCTTTATTATTGGTCAGTCATTGCCAACAATATCACCGGCAGCACCCAATCTTCGGTGCGGAGCTTCACCTCACTGCACATCAATAAAGCCCCAAAAGCCAATGACGACACCGAAACCGTTGCTGAAGACAGCGGCACAACCGCCATTGACGTTCTGACTAATGATACCGATCCAGACACTGGAGATACGCTTTCAATTAGCTCAATCGGTTCGTTAAACAATGGTGGAACGGCCGTCCTCAACAACAACAAAATTGACTACACGCCAGCCCCTAACTTCTTCGGCACTGAAACATTCATCTACACGCTTGATGACGGCAACGGCGGCAGCGACACGGCTACCGTCACAATCCAGGTGACGGCCGTCAACGACTTGCCAACAGCCGACGACGACAGCGAGACAGTTGCCGAAGACAGCAACACCATCGCGATAAATGTTCTGGACAACGACACTGACCTGGACACAGCAGACACAATCTCTATTACCGCGGTTGGTGCACCGGACAATAATGGAACGGCCGTCATCCACAATAACCAAATTAACTACACGCCTGCGCCTAATTTCTTCGGCACTGAAACATTCACTTACACCATCAGTGATGGAAACGGCGGCAGCGATACCGCTATCTTGACCATTACAGTAACCGAAATCAATGATGCCCCAATAGCGAGTGATGACAGTGCAACGGCCGTTGAAGACAGCCAAACTATCCAGATTGATGTACTAACCAATGATGTTGATCCAGATACAGACGACAATCTGACAATCATTGCCATTGGGACGCCGGATAACAGCGGAACGGCCGTTATCATCAACAACCAGATTGAGTACACGCCGGCACCCAACTTCTTCGGCGTTGAAACCTTCACCTACACCGTTGGCGATGGGCGCAACGGCAGCGATATTGCTACCGTGACCATCGAAGTAACTGAGGTGAATGATGCCCCTATCGCCCTTGATGACAACGAAACAATCGAGGAAGATAGTGAGACTGTCCAAATCAACGTTCTGGACAACGACTCGGACGCCGACACAGGCGACACGCTTGTAATCACTGCCATTGGTACGACAGATAACGGCGGAACGGCCGTCCTTAACAACAACCAGATCGACTACACGCCGGCACCCAACTTCTTTGGCAGCGAAACCTTCACCTACACCGTCAGCGATGGGCGCAACGGCAGCGACACCGCTACCGTCACCATTGAAGTTACTGCGGTAAACGATGTGCCCACGGCCAATGATGACAGCGAAACTGCTAGCGAAGAAAGTGGCACCATCCAGATCGACGTTCTGGCCAATGATGAGGATATCGACGTTGGCGATGTTCTGACAATCGATTCAGTGAGTGCGCCGGATAATGGGGGAACGGCCGTTATTAACAACAACCAAATTGAATACACAGCAGCCACTGGATTTGTTGGCACTGAAACCTTCACCTACACCGTTAGCGACGGCAACGGCGGCAGCGATACTGCCTTGGTTACCATGACCATCTACGTCAGCCACAGCAACGCAGCCCCCAATGCCCATAATGATTCACCGGAAACATTAGAGGATTCACCCATCATCATTGACGTGCTAAATAATGACGATGATCCGGACGGTGATTCGCTGTCAATTCTTTCAGTTAGTAATCCGGTGCATGGAACGGCCGTTATTCAGGGCAGCAGAATCAAATACACGCCAGACCCTAATTTCCACGGCTCAGACAGCTTCACCTACACCGTTGGTGATGGCGAATTCACCGACATAGCCACAGTCAATATCACAATCGTTTCCGTCAACGATATGCCGCAGGCAGCCTCAGACTCTGCCGCAACCAGCGCAGGTGCCACTGTAGTCATCAAAGTATTGGACAATGACAATGATCCAGTAGAGGGCAATCGCTTAACCGTCACCTCAGTGGCCAATCCGGCGCACGGCACGGCCACCACCAACGGCACAACCATCACCTACAAACCAGATTCCGGCTTTGTCGGCACAGAAACCTTTACCTACACTCTGTCAGACGGCACAGATTCCGTAACTGGAACCGTTACCGTAACCGTAAATCCGTATCAACTGTTTATTCCATTGGTGATCAAATAATCCGACCTCTCACAAACGAGTCCGCATAAAAGATTCGGACTCCACCCAAACAAAAACGCGTTCGTGGATGAGCGCGTTTTTGTTTATTAATCGGGGGTGGCAAGGGCTAAACGGCCGTTTCCACCCCCATATCTTCTTTCACTCGCGTTAAATCCAGGACAATCTCTGACTCAGCTCCATCAATCACCCGCTCCATTGGGTACGGGAGCTGCTCAAACAAGTGCCACATTGGCTTGTTGTCATTTTGAACGGTCCCTACGACGGTTTCTGCGCCTGAAATCTGCGCCAGCTCAAGCACCATCGTCAACAACCGTTTGCCAATGCCTTGCCCCTGGCGATCATCCCGCACCGACATTGCCACTTCGGCCGTTTCGTCTGAAAGCCAAACAATGCGCGCCACGCCCACAGCCACCTCCCCTTCATCGGGTAACGTAGAAAAGGCAATCAATCCCAGCTGCTCGTCGGGAACGGCCGTGGCAATTCGCTCTGCCTCTGCCCACACTTGTGATGCCGGTACATTGTCCGCCACCTGATGAAAACGACGATAGCGGCTCTCTGGCCCCATATGTTCAAACAGGTCGACCAGATGAGGTGCATCCTTCCGGCGCAGTAGTCGCACCCAGACAAGTGTGCCATCTCTAGCCCTAAACCGCTTTGCTAATTGTGTTGCTCCCATAGTACAATTTGCCTCCATATTTATAACGCACCGCGTTATAAAGAGAAAGGTTAGCACATAAAAGCAGCAAAATCAATAAGCATGCTGTAAGAAATTAACCTCTCTTTAAGGGAAATTTATACTATAATGGGCCATATTGAGTTGCCAAAGTACCGTTTCCGCCTTGCCTGCAACCTTTCCCAAAGCCATGCGTATAAACCAGTGTACCGCCACCCCGTGGGCGTCCCTGCTCCTGTGGCACCAAATAATAACTAAGTCAGACAGATCATAAAACCAGATAATCTGCGAGCGAAATTTACGCAAATCTGTGGACAAAAAAATTAAATTTTTGCAAGGAAGGTATACGGAATAATGAGCCCGAAAAAGCAAACTGATAAATATCAGGAACTTAAAACATCCCTGGAAACACTCCCCCATATTAGCCCCGTCCAAGTCGAGCATTGGATTCACATGCAGCAAGTCATCGACCAAACGCGCGACTATCTCATCCGCGCCGTGCCGCAAGCACAGCAAAGCGTGGATGAAGCCCAAAAGATTCTGGCCCAACGCACCTACACCCTCGTCTTTTTTGGCGGCACGGGCGTAGGCAAAAGCACTCTCATCAACGGCTTGCTAGGGCGTAATTTGCTGCCCACCGGGGCGGTTACGGCCGTTACCGGCACCATCGTTTACATCGAACAAGCCGAAGAAGGCGAAGCAGAATCCCTCGTCCTCACCTACTGGACGCAGGACGAATTTGCCCAGCGCGTCCGCCGCCTCTGCCAGCTGGCCGAAATTGACGGTTTCGACATCATCAACGACGGCGAGCGCGAGCAAGCCCGTGAAGCCATCCAGCAAATCATGACGGATAGCTCTGACAACGCTAAAACCGAGCGAGATGAATATTTAGAAATCCTCATCGACTGCCTCGATTCTTACGAACACAACAAATCGATGTATGCCGACGGACCACCCGCCCCGCGCAGTCTGGCCCTGGACAACGAAGATTCCCTCAAACATCTGCGCGAAGACGGCTTCAAAGGCAGTCAACAGCGCCAGATTCGGCTCATCAAATCGGCTACCTTCAAGATTCAGCCCAAAAACGGGCAAGAAAATCTGCTCATGAATGGCTACCTGCGCATTGTCGATGTGCCCGGTTTGGGCGCCGGCATGAAGCTGCATGAAGCCATCACCCTGGAAGAAATGAAGCGCGAAGATGCCATGATCGTCCTCGTCACCGACGCCGGGCGGCAGCGCGTGGATGAGCTGAAATCGCTTGCGGCCGTTAACTGGATTAAAGAAAATCGCCTCTTTGGCCTGACCGGTGGCGATTTGGATGAAGCCGCCAGCAAAATCTTCCTGGCTGTCAACGGCGGCAATATCCGCCAGGCGTTTGACCGCCTCAACTCTGGCCTGCCAGAAGCAGAGCTGGAAGTGAAAGAGGTCACCCGCTATATTGCCCCCAACTACTGGGAGCGGTACCGGGATCGTGGCCATAATCGCCCCTACTTCCTGGTAATGGCTCCGCCCGCTCTGTACGTACAAGACCCGGACAATGCCCCCGAAGAGTTTGCCAGCGAAACTGAGCGCATTCTCAAGGTGTTCCGCGACCAGTTGGGACAGGTTGATGCCAAAGATCCGCTGGATCCGGAAACGGCCGAAGCTCTGCTGAAGCTCAGTGAAATTCCGCTGCTGCGCGAAAAGCTAATCACCTTCATCAAAACCGAGCGCGTGCGCAGCCAGCTGCGTGAGGCAGCCACCCGCATTCGCAACAGTCTGCAAGCCCTGCGCTTCTACTATGAAAAACAGCTGGCCCATCGCGGCGTACATCCGCCTTTTGCCAACAGCTGGGAGCAGTTACAAGAGCGCCGCTTTGAAAACGTGATCATCCGCCAGCAAAAAGAGCTGCCGCGCGCCTTCCACAACGCGCTGCTAGAGCTGAATAATCGCACCAACAGCGACGCCCGCTTCCGCAATCTGCTGCGCCCCACCCTGAACGGTATTAAGGGCATGGTGCAAGACGCGGTCCAGCGTGAAGTGGAAACGCTGCTGGAAAATTACGGCACCGAATATTGGGACGACCGCGACGTGACCTATGACAACCTTATCTGGGGCAGCAGCGGCATCGAGATTCCAATCAAACGCATTCTGTTCCAGGTGGAGCTCATCATGCAGGATTCCGTCTCCAAATTCATGCCTGAAGCAGCCGAAATTATTACGGCTGAACTGGAGCGCACCCTGGAAGCCCACGAAATCCTCAGCCGGTTGCGCCGCGCTACTTACGAGCAGGAGTACAATTACGCTATCCCCGGGGAAACGGCCGATGGCTTGAACCTGGACGAGGCGTTCAACGTTCTGGTCAAACGAGTGACGCGCAATTTCCGCCACGTTTGCCAGCAGGCGACTATGTACGAGCTAATGAAACCAGAACGCTCTGTACACCACAGGCTGGACGAAGGCGAACGGGAACTATCGCTTAACACCAACGAACGGCTGCTGGACGTTGCACTGAACGGCGTGGAATCTGTCCGCCGCGAAATGGCGGCCAGCATGCCCACAGCCAACAATACCCAGCAAGCTGCTGAAGCAACGGCAACGGCCGCCGCCGATGAACCAGAAATCAACATTTCCATTTTGGATGAACCGGCTCAGCCCGCTGAGGATTTAGAAATTAGCCTGCTGGGCGAATCTGGCAGCGAAGCAGCGCAAGCCGACCTGGAGATGAGCTACGCCGACAAGCTGGACAACGTTGCTGTTAAGGTTAACCGCATCTTTGGCGAGATTCTCAACGACCTGTTCAACGACGACGATCTGCTGCCCCGGCTGCGCCGCCTCTTCTGGCTGGAAGCCACCAAGGCCGAGCGAGACTTCAACACGCACATCGTCAAGCCAATGCTGAAGCAGCACGACCGCAACCTGCAAAAACCGGAACTGCGCGACGCGATGGAAATGGACCTGGAAAACGTGTCCGATCTGGAAGAATTGATGCGCGTCTGGGACGGGCTGCACAAGCTGGAAACCAGCCTGGTAATCTAATAATTTATCAGTAGGGGCGGTTCGCGAACCGCCCCTTCAATCGGAACGTCTCATGACAGACCTTGCAACTATACCCTTGCTAAAACAGCTTGATGACGCCCACCTGCCGGTTTTTGCCGTGCGGCTGGCCGACTGGCTCCACGCTGACTTGAACAAAAGCGAGGAGTCCGTACCTGATTTCACAGAATCACGGGCCAAGGCGCTGCTGCGCGCGGCTGGCGTAGTGGATGATCCCACCCTGCACGATTTTACGCGGTTGGTGGAAGGGAACAGCACGGCCGTTCGCCTCGCCCTCAACGATTTACTGCAAGAAACTGGCCTGGTTGAAGATGAAGAAGTTGCGGCCTTGGTCACCGCCAGTGCCGCTATTTCCGAGACGGATACGGCCGTTGCCTGGCTCTCCCTAAGCATCGCCGCCCACGCCTGGAAGAGTGGCTACCCACTCTACCAGCTCGATCCGGCCTCACCACCTGGCGAGTATAGTCCTGCCGGACAGCTCATCAAGCGCGCCGCCACCTTTTTGCGACAGCAAATCCAGCGCAGCGCCACTGAACGGGACAAGCTGGGCAAAAAGCTGGCCTATGATCCCGGCGACGGCACGCCGTCACTGGAAAGTATGCCTAACAGCCAGCCCATCGCCCCGGTGCCGCCCCACTACAGGCCACCTATTCCGGTGCGCTACCCAGAAGTGTCGCGGGAAACGCTGCACGTAGATGAAAACGAAAATAAGGGGAGCAATGAGCAAAATGCTGTGACGCGCAATGCCCCGCTCACGATCACCAGCGACGACATCCCGCCCGCCAACCAGCGGCCGGTGCGCATGCCAGAAATTCGTATTCGCGCCGACCAGGTGCCGCCGGGACGACAATCGCGGCCAGCGCAGCCCCGTCCACAGCCAAGCAGTAGTGGGGAAAATTTGGGAACGGCCGTACGCCAACGCTTCAGCCGGGACAAAGAACCGCTGCGCAGCACCAAGCTCCGCGTCATTGTGCAGGATGTGCAAGATGGTCCCGGACTGTACGGCATTCAGGTGCAGGTGCGCTGCCAGGGGATTAAGGCCCATGTGGCTGGCACCACCAATCGCGAAGGCGTCTTCTTGTGCGAACTGCCCGTACGCGTCCGTACTGGCCTCACCTACGACGTAGACGTCACCTGGCCCCGCGACCTGGGCGGCGAAGTCGAGCGCAAATCGGTCACCCTAAACGTGGATCGCACCGAATTCAAACTACCCTTTTTCCGGCGTCTCCCTTAAGAGCATATGTGAACTTAGCTGGGCGATCAAAAATCGATGGAAACAAAAAAATATCGGGTCAATGCAAGCATTCGTGCCTTTAGCATTTTCTTTACCATAATTTCATGTGTGGTCATTGTGCTGATATGATAATTGTAGGCACAATGTCATCACTGTCTGAGCCAATTTGCAGCTACGATTTTGATATGTTTCTAAGCTGCTTAACAATTGTTCCTGTTAACATAATACTTGTTACCATCATCGTTTCTTCTGTTTTGATTATGTTAACAAGTTTTTCTTCAATCACCGTGAGTGAACAGGGGCTTAAAGTACATTCTCTGATCAGGGAAACGCCATGGCTCAACTGGCAAGCAATCAAAACGGCACGAAAAAACCCTTTCATTTATCCAGAATTTTGGCATATCGGAGTTGAGGGGTTGGGTGCTTTATATAAAATCAATGGATGGATATTTTGGATGGGTATTGGCTGTTTTCAGATTGGTCCGAACAGCATCGAAAACTATAGCGAACTAATAGGTATTTTCCGCCAAAAAAGGCCTGATTTGTTTAAGAAATACGGCCATTCAAAACTAGATTCTTATGGATAAGTTGGACACTATAAATATGGAAGAACCAATTGTCATCACCGATCCCGACAGCGACAGGTACCACACCTTCGGCTACATTAGCTGGTGGCAGCAGGAGGTGGTGCGCAACGCCACCATCCTGGTGGTGGGTGCCGGCGCGTTGGGCAACGAAGTACTCAAAAATCTGGCCCTCATGGGCATCGGCAACATCATCATCGCCGACTTCGACACCATCGAAGACAGCAATCTCAGCCGCTCCGTGCTGTTCCGCGCTTCGGACCGGGGCCGCCGTAAGGTAGATGCTGCCGCTGAACGCGTCAAGGAGCTGAATCCTGATGTGAACGTAAAAACGTGGCACGGCAATATCAATTTTGAGATGGGGCTGGGCGTTTTTCGCCATGTGGATGCCATCGTCGGCTGCCTGGACAACCGGGAGGCGCGACTGTCTATCAATCGCTTCAGCTGGCAAATAAATCGGCCGTGGGTCGATGGGGCCATTCAGGAGCTGATGGGTATCGTGCGCGTCTTTTGGCCCGGCCAGGGAGCGTGCTACGAATGTACCCTGACTGACCTCGATTACCAGATCATCAATTTGCGCTACTCCTGCCCGCTGCTGGCAAGGGAGAACATTTTGCAGGGCAAGGTACCTACCACGCCCACCAGCGCCTCGATTGTGGCGGCCATGCAAACGCAGGAAGCGCTAAAGCTGATTCACAACATGGAAGTCCAGCCGGGCAAAGCGGTGATGATCAATGGGCTGACCAATGACATTTACACTACGGAATACCCGGTAAAAGAAGGCTGTATGAGCCATGCGCGATTGGAGCCGATTGTGGCGTTAGAAGGGGCTACGGCCGTTTCCACTACCCTTGCCGAACTATTAACCATCGCCAAAGAAAAACTGGCCGACGATGCTGTGCTAGAATTTGACGGCGAAATTGTGACCAACATGCACTGCCTGGACTGCGGCGAGCAGTTCCCCATCTTCCGCAAGATGGCCCGTCTATACGAAAACGAATCCACCTGCCCCAACTGCGGTGGCCGACGGGAGATGAACATGACCCACCGCGTTGACGGCAGCGAAGATTTCCTGAGTCGCACGCTGGCAGAGATGGACGTACCGCCGCTAGGCATTATTCGCGCCCGCAGCGCCAGCAAAAAAGAAAGCGTCTATCTTGAGCTAACCGGCGATAAAGAAACGTTCTTACAATTTGCCTGAGTGCAAATTTAGAACGAGGAGTGAGCATTCTCAAATGCAAAGCGGAGTCGCCAGGACGCATCTGACGATGCTTTCTCCACAGAAAAAGGTTTCTATTAAAAATTGCAACCCCTGGCGATAAACTGCGTATTAACAAGTGTATTATCTAGTTGATTTGACGAAAATCCACCGCAAACCAGGCGCGTGGCCCGAGAAGCAATTCAACCAAAACGAATGGAGGCTATTATAAAATGGCAAGCATAAAAACAATCATCTACGATCCCACCGGTTCCAAGAAGACCCCGGTAGAACTTCCAGACGACGTACCAATGCGGCGTTTAATCCCGGCGCTGGTCAGCAAAATGGGACTCCCCACCAGCCAGGGTGCCAACCCCATCACCTATCGTCTGGACCATCGTTCCTCCGGTAAACGGCTCAGTGACGACGAATCATTGTCTGACGCCGGCGTGGTTGAGGATGATATTTTGAGCCTATTCCCTGAAGTAACAGCAGGTTGATGGTAAAAAGTAATAAGTGAAAAGTGAGAAGCGAGAAGGAAAGTCATTTCCGGCTTCATCCTTCCGCTTTTTGCCTTTTTTGAGGAAACCATGTCCTTTGATATTCGTGAAACCAGATTGCGCAACGACCATGAGCGGATTCGGGCGCTGGTTAATCGCAGCGAGTTTATCCATATTCTTACCACCGAAGGTGATCCGGTTGAAAAATATTTGATCCAGTTCACCTGTAAAGGTGTGGAAAAGATTAATTCTGCGGGCAAGCCGCAGCTGCGGGAAAAGCATGAGGTGAGTGTTTACCTTCATGCAGAATATCCGCTAAAGCAGCCACAGCTAAAATGGCTCACGCCTATCTTCCACCCCAACATTCATGTCACAGGGGCGGTATGTATCGGGGCGTGGTGGCCTGCCAAAACCTTGGATGAACTGCTGCTCACTTTGGGTGAGATGATCCAATACAAGAATTTTGACCCCAAGGACCCGATGAACTCGAAGGCAGCTGCCTGGGCGCTGCGACACAAGCAGATATTCCCCATCGACCGACGCAGTTTAAAAGGTCAGTCGCTGGAGGATTTGATTGTGCTTGGGGAGGAAGAATCGGATGAACTCGGCATCAACATTCTCTAACGGCCGTTCCACCCGCCATCCAGAAGAAACCGAACCTATGATTGGCCAGCCCGAAATTGACAGTTTACCAGAACGGCCGTTGGCCGAACTAATGACCAACACCTACCTGCATGGCCAGTCACCGGCAGCCAATCAGGTGGTGGTGAGCCATCGGCAGCAGGCGTTTAGCCAGATTCGGGCGCACAGCATTAGCAATCTGCGCTCGGAGCTGGGTGGTGTTTTGCTGGGCCACGCCTACCGTGACGGCGAACGACTTATGTTAGACGTCATTGCCGCCCTACCCGCCCGCAATGATGATCATGGACCCATCCACTTCACCTTCACCGCCGACGCCTGGAGCCAGATTCACCATGAAAAGGCCACAAAATATCCCGATTTGGAGATTGTAGGCTGGTTCCATACCCACCCTGGCCTGGGTGTTTTTTACTCCAGTGATGATGTGGTTGTGCATACGGCCGCTTTCACCTTACCGTGGCATGTGGGGCTGGTGGTTGACCCTTTAGGCAACGAGGCCAGTTACTTTGGCTGGCAAGAAGGCACACTCGCCCCCATCGCTGGTTATTATGAACAGCTGGATGTGCAAGCCAAACCGCTTGCCCCCTGGCGCGTGGCCAAAACTGAAGTGTGGCATACGCGCGCCACGGAACAATTCTACGCTTCGTATGAGGCTGGTGTAGATGAAGCCGGGTTGATTCACGCCACCTATGGGTCCGGACAAAGTATTGCTTTGTCCAATGGCACCATGCTGGGAATTCTAGGATTTGTCCTGGGGTTTTTTTTGCTTTTTGGCTGGGTGGTGGCGCTCAGCAGGCAGGTAAACAGTTTAGAAAGCGTCGTGGCCAGCCTGGCAGATGAAACATCAATCAATGCGGTAAGCTGTGCTGATCCGCAGCTGCGCATTGTGGCTCCAGTGGCAGAAAGTCGTGTAACGCGGGAAGACGATGTGGCCATTTTTGGCACGGCCGTTCACCCAGATGCCGCCCGCTACCAGATCGAATATAGACCAGCCGGGGGTGAGCTTTGGGAGCTGGCGGGCGTACAGCGCCGCCAAACCGATTTGGGCTTGCTAACCAAATGGGATACCAGTGAACTGCCCTTTGGCCGTTATGAACTGCGGCTAACGGCCGTTGATCGGCAAAACATCCCCCTACCCGGCGTAACCAGCTGTAACATTGCTGTGGAACTACTTCCTTAATAGTACGCAGACCACCCTGTACGCGAAGCGGTCGCCTGGCGACATTTGCCTGATCTTTTGATTTTCAATCAGGGTAATCAGGTAAATCAGCGTTCTATTTTTTTGGGATCTTAAAATATATGACAGAGACAACAACGACACATTACGTGGCGATTATTCAAATTCATTTACCGGGCCATGAAACGGCCGTTTCTGCTAATATCCGCCTAACACCCACCGAGCTGGTGCAGCTGGATGACAGCCACAAAACGCTGCATGAATGCACGCTGGCTGAATTGCAGGCCTTTGCTGACCAGCTAGAAGCAGAGGTGTGGCAAACATATCGTGAAATCAAGCTGGTCGATTTAGCCAAAGACAGCACCGTGCAGATGGCTATGGACGTCGTAGATGCCACCGGTGAACCGGTTGCCCCATCGCGGGAATGGCTGGCAAAAATGGTGGTAGAAACGGCCGCTTCCACCAGCGCACCTGAATTGAGTCACCCAGAACAGGCCGTCGCAGCGGTGGTTGAAGAGCCGCCAGCAGAAGAAGTGGCCGAAGCAGAGTCTGCGGTTTCCGCCCAAATAGATGAGGCACCAGAGGCAGCCGCGGTCGAAACGGAAGCCGTGGAACCCGTTGTGGCTGAAGAAGAAGCTTTGGCAGATACGGCCGTTGAACCTGAACAAGAACCCGAGCCAATGCCTGAACCGGCGCCCGTTGCCCAGACAGAGGATGAGTTTGATGGCATCATCGTCTCTGAGCCAGAACCGGTACACGAGGAGCGTGAAGCGCCGCCCGACACGGAAACGACTGATACGGTCATTGCCCCCAGCCGGGCCCGGGTGCGCATTGCCGGGCGACATCTACCGTCAGGCGATCCGACGCCTGCGGCCGTGGACATTACCATTGAGGAGCCTGCCCTGCGTGCGGCTCAGGCGCACGCCCTCAGCAGCATGAATCGGGAAGTAGCCGGGGTGCTCATTGGCCCGCGCCCGGAAAAACAGCCAGACGGCCGTTACCGGGTGCACATCTTGGATACGATCATCGCCAAACACACGGTGATGCATGGTGCCAGCGTGACCTATACGCCAGAAAGCTGGCGCTACATGACCGACAAGCTGCACGAACGGTACCCGGATGAAACGGCCGTAATCGTCGGCTGGTACCATACCCATCCCGGCTTTGGCATCTTTTTGTCAGGGATGGATTTATTCATACACCAGAACTTTTTTACGCAGATCTGGCACGTGGCCTACGTACTGGATCCTCGCGCCCAAACCAGCGGCTTTTTTAGTTGGAATCGGGAGAAAACGCAGGTTTCCCGGCACAGTTTTTACTGGCCAGAATGGGCCGCTGGCAGCTGGTAATTTTCAGTAATCAGTGAACTGTGTTCAGTAATCAGTCGGTGATATAGATTAAGTACTGTTTACTAATTACTGACAACTGATTACCGTAAGTGTATAATGCCCGTAACGAAAGATTGATTACTGAAAAATGGACGAACAGGAAATGCCCCCCCTCACCATTACGAATAACGACATTCAGGAGGCCAATCAACTGAGCCTGCATTGTCCCATTTGCGCCAATCCGGTGGAGAAGTTTGTTGAAGACCGGGAATTACAGCCGGTCATCTGTGCCAAATGCGGTACGCTCTACCATAAGGTATGCTGGGAACAGGGTGGCGGCAAGTGTGCTGTGCTGGGCTGTGCCCACGACAAATTCAAAATTTATGGCACACCTGTCAGTCCGGTTTTAAGCATAAAGTATACAGATTTGCCACGGCCATCAGCCAACGGCCGTTCCGCTCAGACAAAACGGCTCAAAGAAGAACAGCGCCGCCAGGTGGAGCAGTTGCGTCGACCCAGTTTGTTGCAACGTCTTTTCAAGTGGCTTTTAGACCAAATCAGAATTGGTTAAAAGGAGATTGGAGACTGGAGATTAGAGATTAATTTCCAATCTCAAATCTCCAATCTCTTCCCCATGCTCTCCCCCATTACCATCACCAAACAATCCCCGTTTTTGGGCGACGAATGTGTTCTGTGCAAAAATCCATTTGCGCCGGGGGATGAAATTGTGGTTTGCCCGGAAGACAGCAGCCGCCACCACACCCACTGCTGGCGGGCACATGGCAACAAGTGTGCCGCCTACGGCTGTCGTGGACAGGGGGAAATCGAAACGGAATCAGCTGCCAGGGAAGCTGCACCACCAAGAAATTCACCCCCAAATCCAGAACCAGATGCCAATGTAAACGGCCGTATTCAACGCACCGCCAACCGGTTTGGCTGCGGGCAAGGTTGCCTGCTGGTGGGTATTGCCATTGCCATTATCTTCTTTTCAATTGGCTGTTTTGGGCTGTGGGCCATTGCCGACTACATCATGCTGGAAGTGCTAGGCTGGCAATACCGCGTTCCCGAAGCTGGCCTCGTATTGCCCCAAATTGTTCTTCTTCTTGCGTTATAAAAGCGGAACACAGAGTTACGCAGAGGAAACACAGAGCTGCACAAAGAAACCGAAGTTATCTATTACGTCCTTATGCTTCGCGGGCGTTTTTGTAGGCGGCTAGCGTCCAATCCCGCGCTTTGTGATGGTTTACGATAGGTGCCGGATAATCTTCGCCAATCTGGCAATTGGCTGATTTTTGGACCAGGGGCGGCATCTCCCACGGTTCGTGGATGTAGTCGTCAGGCACGTCGCCCAGTTCGGGCAGCCAGCGGCGAATAAACTCGCCCTCAGGGTCATGTTTTTTGGCCTGAGAGGTAGGGTTGAAGATGCGGAAGTAAGGTGCGGCGTCGGTGCCCGTGCCGGCGGTCCACTGCCAGCCGCCGTTATTGGCCGCCGGATCGCCATCAACCAGATGCTGCATGAAAAATTTCTCCCCCCAGCGCCAATCAATCAGCAAATCTTTTACCAAAAACGAAGCGACAACCATCCGTGCCCGGTTGTGCATCCAGCCAGTGGTGGTTAGCTGGCGCATGGCGGCATCGACGAGTGGGTAACCGGTACGGCCGTTACACCACGCCGCAAACTCATCTTCATCATTGCGCCATTTGATCTCGTCGTATTCTGGGCGAAAGCTGCGGTGCAGCACATGGGGAAAATGGTACAAAATGTGTACATAAAATTCGCGCCAGATTAGTTCACTTAGCCACGTTTCGGCTCCTTTGCGAGCCTCCTTGCTGCTGGCGTTTTTCATGCAGGTAACGGCCGTAACCACCGCTTGCCGCACCGAAATCATGCCAAAACGCAGGTAGGGCGACAGCTGCGACGTGCCGTTGAGGGCAACGGTATCCCGGTCCTGCGCATACTGATCGATGCCGTTTCGAGCGAAATATTGCAAGCGCCGCTGGGCTTCTGCCTCGCCCGGAGGAAACAGCACGTCCTCGGGCAGTTCAAGTTCGCCGGGCAGCGCGTCGGATTGAATTGATTTTGGCGTATTGATCGTGTTGGGGGCAGGTAAAATGGAGGATTGTTGCGGTAACGGCCGTTCCAGCCAGGCATTTTTCTTAAACGGCGTGAATACCGTATATGGATCGCCATCCTGTTTGAGCACCGTGCCAGGCGGATGCACCACCACGCCCGCTTCCAGGTGGAGCGGCAACGATTCGGCAATCTGGCTGTCGCGGCGGCGCGCATAGCTGGTGAAATCTTCCTCGGCAAAGATGGCTTCAGCTTTGCCTTCCTCCAAAATTTTAGCCAGCATTTCCTGGGGACGGCCGTATCTCACAATCAGGCGGCTGCCGCGCTGGCGCAAAGCGACATCCAGCTGGTGCAATCCGCCCCATAAAAAAAACCGGCGCTTCCGGCCTGTGTACTCGCTTTTCTCAAAAAAGGGATCAACAATAAAAAGGGGAATCACCTGCTCAGCCGCCTGACGCGCAGCCGCCAGCGCCTGGTTATCTGTCAGGCGCAAATCACGGCGAATCCACCAGACGGCCGTTTTCATAGCATATCCTTTGACGATAAAACCTGACTATCAGTCAGAATCGGTAACCAGGGCAAGATTGCGCTCAGCTTCTGCCAGCCAATCAACAACCAGCTCCGCCGGACCGGTCAAAAATTCTTCGGCCGCCTGATGATACGCGTGCAGATAATGTTGCAGCATCTCAACCGGCATACTGTAATTAAGCAGCAGCTTTTCTACCCAGGCAATCTCGGCACCCAAAAATTCAATATCGCCAAACGTCAATGCGGCATAAATATCCCGCGAAAGGTGCAAATTGGCGTTGGTGTAATGTTCGTAAGGAAGTCCGCCAGACTTCAGTGAATTCCATGCGGCCGCTTCGATGAGCGCCTGATTTTCACGGAAAGCAGTCAGCGCCTCGCGATAAAAATCGGGAACATTTTCTGTGGCCGGTACAGGAACAGAAAACGTCAGCAGCCGATCAACAATTTCGGTGGCTTCTTCTATTGTTTCCCCAAGAAAATAACCCGGGATGCGATGGCGCAAGCGGGGCACGATGCTAAAAATACGGCCGCCAAACGCCAGCTTCACATTTTGTTCCTCAGAAACTGTTTTAGCGACCTCAAATAATTTTGCGGCCGTAAACAGCTGCTGCGCCGTTAAAATAATTAAATCAGGTTTAATCGACTCAACGGTGCCCACAAAGCGGCTTAATGGCACGTTCGCCCCCAAATAGATCATCTCCCAGCCACGATAGCGCAGCAAAATAGTAAGGGCCAACGGGGCAAAAGTGTGGTCTTCATGGGGCGGGCAGCCAATAAGGATGCGGCCGGAGCGGGTGGGCGCGGGAGATGCGGCCAGCAGGCTGTTAAGGCGGCGCATGGCCAATGCTGAGGCAAAATGCTCTTGCTGCACAGAAACCTCATCTTTGAACCACAGCTCACCAATTTTGGCTAACCCTTTTTGCAAAAGCTGGGTCAGAACCGTTTCTGGTTGGTACAAAGCAAATGCCTGGGTCAAGATATATTCAGCAGATGCCTCATCAAAATTAAGACAGGCTTCAATCCAGGCGGTTCGCATGTCATCTATCTTGGTCGTGGCCAATGTTTTTACTGTCGGTTGACTATTTTCCTGGTATTCAGGCACGCGCAGCGGTGATTTGCCTTCTGCTTCCAGGCTGTGCCACAGCTTCACAGCCCGGCTGATGCTCAACCCTTCCCCCTGGCGAGCCATCAGCCATTTGATGGTGGCAATATCTTTGTCTGAATAGAGACGGTGTCCGCCAGAAGTACGACTTGGAGCGGGCAATCCGTAACGACGCTCCCAGGCGCGCAGCGTATCTGGCTTTATGCTTGTTTCGTTGACAACAACCTTTAAATTATAGGCTGCATTTTCATTGAATGAGGTCATATTCTTTGAGACCACCTCTCAGCCTTGCTGAAATCGTTTTCACTTAAAACTCTTGATCTATATGCATTTTTCTACGCGATGGAGTATAGTCTCCAAACAATGTTTTGTCAATGTTTTGTTCATAATTTGCATGATATTGGCGTCCTGGTGCCCTGATTTTGTTTAGTTTTTTCGTTCAGGCATTTAGCTTTGGATAAACGGCCGTTTTTCGCTACACTCCCTTCACATTCCCAAAAAGGACGGTACGCATGAGTTCAAATTACCAAAAATTGTTAGAGAAAGTTTACGAAATCCACGACATTGAAAAAGCAATGGGTGTGCTAAGTTGGGACAAAGAAACCAACATGCCCAAAGCTGGCATGCAGGCGCGCATTCAGCAAATGACGACGCTGCGCCGCCTCAGCCACGCCATGTTTACTTCAGATGAAATGGGCGAACTGATTGAAACGGCCGCTGCCGATGTGCAAGACGCCGCCTATGAAAGCAACGAAGCCAGCCTGATTCGCTACTTGCGCCGCAGCTATGAAGAATCCCGCCAGCTGCCGCCGGCATTTGTCCGGCGCGTTAGCGAGGTAAGCGGTAAAGCCAATCCCGCCTGGGTAGAGGCACGTGAAAACAATGATTTTGCCCACTTCCAGCCCCATCTGGAAGAAGTTGTCAAGCTGGTGCAGGAAATGGCCGAGCTGTACGGCTATGAAGACGAAAAGTACGATCCGCTGCTGGATAAATTTGAGCACGGCATGAAAACGGCCGAAGTTCGCGCCATCTTCAACGCAGTTAAAGAAGAGCTGATTCCTTTGCGGCAGGCAATTGAGGAACGAGGCAGTGTCGTCGATGACAGCATTGTCCACCAATCCTTTCCCATCGATAAGCAAAAAGAGTTCGCCCGTTACATTGCCAACGCCGTGGGTTATGATTTTAGCCGGGGGCATCTGGGTACAGTGGTGCATCCGTTTGCCACCAGCTTCAGCCGTAACGACGCCCGCATCACCACCCGCTGGTATCCCAACTTCTTGAACCCTTCCCTGTTTGGCACGCTGCATGAATCAGGGCATGCTATGTACGAGCAGGGCACGCATCCTGACCTGGCGCGCACGCCGCTGGCACGGGGGACTTCCAGTGGCATCCACGAATCCCAATCCCGCATGATCGAAAACATTGTGGGGCGCAGCCTGGGCTTTTGGCAAGCACATTATCCCAAGCTGCAAAAATTGTTCCCCGAGCAGCTAAACGGACACGATGTTACGGAATTCTATCGTGCCGTCAACAAGGTGCAGCCTTCCTACATTCGGGTTGAAGCTGATGAGCTAACGTACAATTTCCACATCATTTTGCGCTTTGAGCTGGAGCAGGCAATGCTAAACGGCGATCTGGCCGTGGCCGATTTGCCCACGGCGTGGAATGACAAGATGAAAGAATTATTGGGCGTGGTGCCGCCAACGGATTCAGAAGGCTGTTTACAAGACATCCACTGGTCCCGGCCTGGGTTTGGCTACTTCCCCACCTATGCGCTGGGCAACTTGTATGCGGCTCAATTTTATGAAGCGGCCGTTTCCCAAAACCCCACCATCGCCGAAGAAATGGCCCAGGGTAAGACAGGGGCATTGGTCGCCTGGCTGCGGGAGAATATTCACCAACACGGCCGTAAATTCACGCCGGCTGAACTGGTGCAAAAAGCCACCGGCGGTCCGCTGACACATGAGCCGTTTATGCGCTATGTCACCAAAAAGTTTAGTGAGATTTACGAACTTTAAGGAAACTTCTTAAAGAGACAAAAAAGGAGTGACATCCAAAATGCGAAAATGTCACTCCTTTTTCTACTTTTGCTTGTCTTCTTGCTAATCGGTATCGGGGGCAACGGCCGTATCCTCAATTTCTTCAGCCAGCTTATTAGGATCCGGAAACTCAATCAGAACCCGCGACACGGCTCGTCCCTCAATCGCCAAAACCCGAATTTGAATCTTATCGTTATAAACCACTTCATCGCCGACCACTGGAGGACGCCCCAGCTTGGAAATGACCAGACCGCCAACCGTCTCCACATCTGGCAAATCTTCTTCATTTCCCCAGAAACCGTCGTCAAAATCATCAACCAGATATTCACCTTCGGCTTCAATCATGCCTGGACCGAGCTCCACATACGGCTCTTTTTCCTGGTCAAACTCGTCCCGTACTTCGCCCACAACCTCTTCCACCAAATCTTCGAGCGTCACAATGCCATCCATGCCGCCAAACTCGTCCAGCACAATAGCCATGTGCAGCTTTTGCCGTTTAAACGCCGCCAGCAACGTTTGTACCGGCAAATCCTCCGGCACTGCCGGCGCCGAGCGCAGGATCAGGCGTAAATCAAACCGACTTTCTGTGCGCAGCGTCTGTTTCACCAAATCCTTCAGGTGCAAAATGCCCACAATGTGATCCCGATCGCCATCATACACCGGAAAACGACTGTGACGGCTGTCTGTCACAATGTTCAGGATTTCTTGCCGCGAGACATCCAGCGGAATCGCCTCTACCTTGGTTCGTGGCGTCATCACCTGGGAAACGGTGCGGTCGCTAAAATCGAAGATATTCAGAATCATTTCCTGCTCTTCGGCATTGAGCAGCCCACCTTCCGTACTTTCAGTGACGATTAGCTCCAGCTCCTCTGGGGAAAGTACCCGCTCGTGTCCTTCTGCCGGCGGCACGCGAAACAGTTTCAACATGGAGACGCCGACGCGATTCAGGATTTTCACCGGGTAAGCTAAAATCCAGCGGGCAATGGTCATTGGTGTGCTCAACAGCAGCACCATACGTGGCGCATCAGAAAGGGCCAGCGATTTGGGCACCATTTCACCTACCACTACGTGCAAATAGGTCAACAGCCCCAAAGCAATAACATAACCAATGCTTTCTACCAGCTCATGCGATGGTTCAAACCACAGACCCTCCAAATAAGGTTCGATAAAATGAGCAATTTGCGGCTCACCATACATGGCCAGCCCCAAAGAGGCAATCGTGATACCCAGCTGGGCAGTGGCAATATATTGGTCCTGCTTTTGCCGAGATTCAACAATGGACAATACGCCTTTGGCCCGGCCCACACCCTCATCGACCATCTGCTCCAGCTGTGTGGGCCGCACCCCGATGATGGAAAATTCGGCCATGACAAACAGGCCATTCAGCAATACGAGCAAAATGATAACAACCATGGCCACCAGCAAGCCAGCCACGGCCGAACCAGTAGCTTCTTGGACTGCGGCCGTAGCCAAAATACCAAAACCTGGCAGCGTCATCGTCAACAGGAGGGATTTAGTCATGATCAACCACCTCCCACTCGATAAAGGGCTCTTCGGCGCTTTGCGTTGGCGGCAGCTTTAGCGACACCTCAGACACGCCAGGATCGGACATCGCTTCAACGCGAATGATAATATCCCCAAAGGTTACCTTGTCGCCGACGGCCGGCAAACGGCCGAGTTCGCTAAACACCAACCCGCCCAATGTATCGGCGTTGTCCTCCGGCAGGTGTAGCTCCAGATATTCATTGACGTCGGTAACCAATAAATCGGCACGCAGGTAGATACGGCCGTCTTTATCCTTGGCAATTAACGCCATTTCATTGTCAAATTCATCTTGCAGTTCGCCAAAAATCTCCTCAATGAGATCCTCAAACGTAATCAACCCCACCGTGCCACCATACTCATCAAACACCACCGCCAGGTATTTACGGCGATTGTTTAACCGCTTCCACAAATCAGAAACCGGCATCGTTTCCGGCACAAAAACCACTTCACGCAAAATTGAAGCAACATCTTCACTGTCCTGGTTGTGCAGGCGAAACAAATCTTTTACATGGACAAAGCCCACAATATCGTCAATGGATTCCTTATAAAGCGGGATACGCGAAAAGCCAGCGTCCAGCGAAATTTCCATGAGCTCCTTGACAGTGCTGCTCAATGAAGCGGCAATAAGCCGGGTACGATGCAGCATCACCTGCTTGGCTGTCAGGTCACGCAGACGGAACGTGTTGCGCAGCAGGCGTCGCTCTTCATCGCTGAGCAAATCTTGCTCGTGGCTCTCAGTAACCAGCAGCTCAATTTCCTCAGGCGAATGGGCATGGCCATTCTTTTCTTTCATGTTGCGGCCCATGAGCCGCAAAAGCAGATTGCCGCTGCCATTAAATAAGGCGATTAACCCGGTGTATGTGATGATAAACCGGGTAATCCGCATCGGAACGGTCACGGCCATTGCCACAGACTCCGGGTATTGAATGGCTACAGATTTAGGAAACAGCTCACCCATGATCACCTGCAAAATGGTGATGGCGATCAACACCAGCGTTACGGCAATAGAAGCCGCAGCCGGTTCCGCCCAACCTGCGGCAGATTCCACCCCAATCCTCGCCAGCGAAGGTTCCAGCGAGGTTAGCAGCCGGGCAAATGGCTGTATCAGCAATTGGGCAATTACGCTTTGCCCATAAGCACCAACCACCAGGGATGAAATCGTAATGCCGATCTGGCAGGTGGCTACGTATGTGTCCAGCTTCTTGCTATCTTGCATGATAGGCAGCAGCAGCTGCGCCATCCGGTTGCCCTGCCCCGCCAGCTGGCTAACCCGCGTACGACGAGAAGAAACTGTGGCAAACTCTGCCGCCACATACAGGGCATTAAAAAAAATCATAATGGCCACAACGGCCACAATTGTCAGAATCGTTAACATCAGTTTTTCTTGCTTCTTGGAACAATACCAAATACACAAAAAGCCGACCTAAAACGGACGGCGACCAACCCAGAGGGGTTGGATTCCAATAATAAATTGCTTATGCACACCGGGGAACTAGGGTGAGAAGGGTCGGGCGGCTCAGTATTAGAGTCGGTCAACAGGCCCCCTTCTTGGCAAACGGAATTTGCCACAAAGACAAACAAACCCGCCACAGGAAAATCTCTAGGGATCGCTGGCTTATTTGGCTAATAAGAGATGTTGTGGAGTTGTCTACGCCAATTATCAATTGCATTAAAGTTTTCTCAAAATATGCTGGTAAAAATTATAGAACAGGGGTGGGCAATGGTCAAACCAGAGGTCGCTCTTCATCGTCGAAAAATACGAATGACAATGTTGAGCAAAATTGTTCCCAGTAAACTAACCAAGATCATTGTTGCCAGAGGAAAATAGATACGATAGTTTTCTCCCTCGATTTCAAAATCACCGGGCAAGTTGCCCAGCCAGGGGAAATATTTGGCGGCAATTAGCACTAAAATCCCAGCCAGCGCAATCGTTCCACCAATAATTAGTAGCAAACGGCCGAATTCAACCACGTCTTTATCTCCTACTCTTCATCCGACTCTTCTGCCGGTGAAGAGAACAAGCTGCGCTGGTTTGGTTTGTCTGAAACAGCATGGTGCGGCAGTGGCAAATCGAGATGAGCATAGGCATGTGGCGTGGCCATACGTCCCCGCGCCGTACGCTCTAAAAAACCCAACTGCAACAAGTACGGCTCCACCACATCCATAATTGTGTCTGACTCTTCGCTGATGGATGCACCAATAGTGTCTAATCCAACTGGCCCGCCACCAAACTTTTCAATAATGGCCCGCAAGACGCGGCGGTCCAGATCGTCCAATCCTAAACTGTCAATTTCTAACAGGTTAAGCGCGGCAACGGCCGTTTCCCCCGTAATCTCACCATCGGCCCGCACCTCGGCAAAATCGCGCACCCGGCGCAGCAAGCGCAGCGCCACACGGGGCGTCCCCCGCGAACGAAGGGCAATCTCCGCCGCCCCCTCTGGCTCAATCGGCACTTTCAAAATGCCTGCACCCCGCAGCACAATCGTCTCGATTGCTTCCTGTTCGTAAAAATCCATGCGGTACAGTGCACCAAACCGGGCGCGCAGAGGCGCGGTAAGCAGCGCCAACCGGGTGGTTGCCCCAATGACGGTGAAGCGAGGCAGCTTCAGTCGCACATTTTTGGCCCCCGGTCCTTTGCCCACCACAATGTCCAGCACAAAATCTTCCATGGCCGGGTACAAAATTTCTTCCACAGCGCGGCCCAGGCGATGCACTTCATCAATAAACAGGATATCGCCAGCACGCATGTTGGTGAGAATAGCCGCCAGATCGCCGGCGCGCTCAATAGCCGGCCCGGCAGTAATGCGAATGTTGACGTTCATCTCGTTGGCCACCACATGGGCCAGCGTCGTTTTGCCCAGGCCAGGCGGGCCGTGAAACAGCACATGGTCCAACGGCTCCTCGCGCCCTTTGGCCGCCTCAATCAAAATGGACAAATTGGCCTTGAGCCGCTCCTGCCCGGTAAACTCACCCAGCAGCTGTGGACGAAGCAGGCCATCGAGACGGCCGTCTTCCCGTTTTTTGCTTGGCGAAATGTGTCGATTACTTGTTGTTTTGTCACTCATAAATCATCTGTTGCCAACAAACTGTATGCGTGGGATTATACGATAAGTGAGCCTGATTGCGTAACGGCCGTCACGGCAAAGCCGTCAAAATGCATCAGGTACAATCATTATAACGAGACACGGTAGCCTGCAGAAAAACCCAATTTCTCTGCGCCTCCGTGCCTCTGCGTTAAAGTGTTAAAGTAGATGAGGAGGAGATGCATGGTTTTTGAATCAAAACATCCGCTGGTCAAACACAAACTGTCGCTGATGCGCAGTATTGATACCAAGCCCAAAAAGTTTCGGGAGCTGATTCGAGAAGTGGCGATGCTGCTCTGCTATGAAGCTACGGCCGACTTAACAACAACCGAAATTGAAATAAAAACGCCAATGGGAACGGCCGCTGGCCAGGATTTAAGCGAAAAAATCGGCCTTATTCCCATCCTGCGCGCGGGCCTGGGGATGGTCGATGGCATCTGGGAAATGATGCCCGGTGCCGAAGTGTGGCACATTGGCCTCTACCGCGATGAGGAAACGCTGCAACCTGTTTCTTACTACAACAAGCTGCCCACCTTCCCCACGGTGCAGGTTTGCCTGGTGCTGGACCCCATGCTGGCCACCGGTGGTTCGGCCATCGCCACGGTGGATATTTTGAAGAAGTGGGGCGCCAAGCGCATTAAGTTTGTCGGCCTGTTGGCCGCCCCAGAAGGCATTGCCGCTCTGCAAAACGCCCATCCAGACGTTCCCATCCACATTGCCCAAATTGATTCCCATCTCAACGACATCGGCTTTATTGTGCCGGGGCTAGGTGATGCCGGCGATCGCCAATTTGGCACAGGATAACAAGGTAACGGCGCATTGATTTATTTGTTGGTTTTTGGCGCGGCGTTGGTGGCGGCCGTTCTTCTCACACCGCCCGTCCGTAAATTAGCTTTTCGCTGGGGGATCGTTGCCGCACCGGGGGGACGCCGCCAGCACAGCGGGCTGGTGCCCAAATTGGGTGGATTCCCGATTATGGCCGCATATCTTTTAAGTATCGGCCTTATATACCTTGTGCTGCCGCCCCAAGGAGATGATTCGCTGCGGCTGCAAGGCGTTATTTTAGGCAGCGTGGTCATCTTTATTGGCGCATTTCTTGACGACCGGCTGGATCTAAACCCACGCTGGCAGCTGCTGTTCCAGATCGTCGCCGCTGTTATCGCCATCAGCCACACTGTCTTTATTGAGCGATTTACCAATCCGCTGCCCACCACCGCTTTTTGGCAAACTGAATTTGTCTCGCTTTTTTTTAGACTCGATGCGGGCAATCCAAACATTGTGGTGATACGGCCGTTTCTCGTCTACATCATCTCCCTGTTCTGGGTGTTGGGCATGATTAACGCCGTCAACTTTCTGGATGGATTGGATGGGCTGGCCGGAGGCGTGGGTACCATTGCGGCCCTGATGTTTGCGCTGCACAGCTATAACCTGCTGGCCAACACGGGACAAACGGCCGTAACGCTGATTCCCCTGGCATTGGCGGGAGCGCTGGTGGGCTTCTTATTCTTTAACTTCGCGCCCGCCTCTATTTTTTTGGGGACAACCGGAGCCTGGCTGTTGGGCTACAATCTGGCAACGCTTTCTATTTTGGCGCCGGCCAAGCTGTCTACGGCGCTGTTGGTGATGGCTGTGCCCATTTTGGACGTGGCCTGGCTCATTGTCACCCGCTTGCGCCGGGGGCAGCATCCTTTTCAGGGCGACCGGCGACATTTGCATTTTCGCCTGCTGGATCGGGGCTTTCCGGTGCGCGGCATCGTGCTTGGTTATTATGCAATAGCCATCGCTTTTGGGCTGGTCGCCATTTTTGTTGCCAATCGGCTGTTAAAAATTGGATTATGGCTGCTGCTGGCAACGGCCGTTATTATTCTGCTCTACTGGCTTTCTACCCGTACTAAACTCACCTTGTCCGGTGCTGAAACAGAGGAGTAAAATAAAAATGTAGCGAGCTTTACACAACTTGCGCGGGAACACTTACAGTGTAATGCTTATTGTCAGATATACTGGTTATAGTTCTTTAGTACTATCAAGTTGTGTGCAGTAGCGTGGAAGTATAAGGAAGATACCTATAATGAAAGCAGATTCAATTCGTTCCGTAAATGGTTTTAAAGGGCAATTTGACCTGAAAGAGTTACCTAATCCAGAAATGTTATCGCGCCAAATTGAAAGTTTACGTATTGTTTTACGGCGCATGAAAGCTAATGAATCTTCAAAGTTAGATTCATTGATCAATCAGAAGTTAAAAGAACTGGAATAACTACCAGGTTTTTAGATGAGTAACGGAAGAAGGCCAGGCACTGCCTGGCTTTTTTGATCCTAATGCAAACAATCTGGATAGTCGTGACGCAGCATTGACCAGGGTTCACTGTACCAGGCCAGATAATCAGGAATATGGGTCTGCCAATAGCTGTCCTCGTGGCGGCCTTCGTTGAGGACCCAGGTGTGGGGAATGGGGGGAACGGCCGTTTCCATATCCACATGCAGCTGGCGAATGTTGTTAATGACGTAATCGTTCGCCCCAATGTCCAGATAGATACGCAAATCGCCCAGGTTTTGGCTGAGCCCCGTGTGCTGCGGATTTACCGCCGGCCAGGCATATTGATCCAGCAGCGCTGCGCTGTGCCCGCCTACGCTGGCAAATTGCTCCGGAAAGCGAAACGCTATCTCCAACGCCCAATAACCGCCACGCGACACGCCACCAATGGCCCGTCCTGCCGGATCAGCCCAGGCACAATAAGTTTGTTCCACGTAAGGAATGAGATCGTTCATAATGACGCTTTCATAGGAACCTGGGCCACCGGAAGAGTTGTTGGCGATTTGGCCACCTGCGGGCAGCACCATGAGCAAGGGCGGCAGGCTCTCAGCCACAATGCCCGCTTCAGCCGTCTCGTCAACGCCAAGTTCATCCCAAATGGCCTCGCTGTGGATGTTGCCGGGCAGCAAATACAACGTGGGGTAAGTACGGCCGTCTAGCCCATAACAAGGCGGCAGGTAAACGCGATAGGCCATTGGACCAGCCGTCAGGCTGGGAAACGTGCCGGTTTCTACACGTCCCGGCTGAGCACATGGGGTGGGTGTGGGCAGCGCTGTCGATGTTGGTTCGGGGCTGGCGGTGAGAACGGCCGTTGCCGTTACTGTCACTGTAGCACCAGCCGTGGCAATTGGGGTCGCTGGCGGCTGCGGGGTAAATGGAGAGGCAGAAACGGCCGTTGGCGACAGCTCAGCAGCCGCACAGCCAAAGGTAGTGGCAAAGACCAAAGCGAATCCAATTGCCAGCCACCAGCGCACCATTTGCTTCTACCAGGGGTATTCGCGGGGAGGATCAGAGAGCAGTTTTTTGTGGGCACCCTGCCACAGCGATGCCTTGCGAGTCATCGTCTTAATTTGGATGCCGGTAAAATTGGGGTATAGCTCGGCCATCAGTTCAGGCATCAGGTCCCACGCTTCGTTGCGAATCACATCTTCCAGATTGGCGGCAATTTCGGCCGTCCACTTCCAGTCGCGCATGAAACGCTCCGCCTTCATCCAATAATCTCGCTTCTCCCAGGCCTGGGCCGACTGTTCCACGCCGTCGGCGATTTCCCACAGCAGCAAGGTAATCATTGCGGCCATGTCGCGTGCTTCGGCATCCATTTGCGGCTTCTGCATGAGCTTACGCAACATCTCGGCAATGCTGCGCATATTGCGGTTACGGATTTTGGTGGGGCTGTCTACATGTACAATTCGACTCATAATTCTTCCCGTCGCTAAAACCTTCCGCAGGCTTCATGAGCGAGCATCGCTTTGGCATAAACTTGCGGGAGGTTGGCTTTCATAGATTAACTATTTTCTTCGGTTGGGCAGCTAATGGTAACATCCCGATAAAGCAAAAACCAGCTGGCGAAGGTCTGGTACCGGTCGCGTGGTTCATAAATGGGACCCACTTCTGACTGGTTTACTTCACTGCTGAGGGCATAGGTGTAAACGTGCTGATACAGGGTGACGGCTGGAACCTGATCGGCGTAAATGTTAAGGAACGTGTTGTAAAACGGCCGTCTCTCCCCCATCCCCCACGTTTGCCGTCCAGCCTCCAATGCTTCACTGGCCCGGCGATTGTTCCAGGCACCATAATTTTGCCCGCGAATAATCGCCTCCTGGCTCCAAAAGTCATACAGATCCGGATCAATGGATGGCGTGATGTCTACCAGAGCGACGTCAAAGTCACGCGCCGCCAGCTTTTCACGCAAATCAGGGATGGAAACGGCCGTTTCCACCAGCACTTCCACGCCCAAATTTGCCCATTGGGCTGTCACTTCCTGGGCCACCCGCTGCTGAACCTCATTGTTTAACGTGAGCAGCCGCAGTTGGAATGCTTCCCCTTCCCGCTGGCGCACCGTGCTGCCTTCTGGCAGCAGCCAGCCTGCATTGTTTAGCAATTCATCAGAATTGGCCGCACTAACACCAGCCGCCGCAAAGATCGCCTGATCATAGGCCCACGAATCCGGCAAATAAGGCCCGGTTAAAGGTACGCCCTGGCCGTTAAGCGCCTGGTCAATAAGCCAATCCCGGTTTAATCCGGCTGCCAGGGCACGGCGCACCTCCGCCTGACGGAGCGGGGCAAAGCCGGTATCGCTCTGGTTGAAGATAAGTTGGGTGTATTGGCGGTCCACCGTAGTAAAAAGGCGAGTGTGGGAAACGGCCGTTACCTCCGGCAACATTTCATCAGACACAGAATTGATGGCCTGAATATCGCCGTTGGCAAACGCCGTCAGTAAACTGTCTTCATCCGGGTAAAAACGGAAATCGAGTGCCGGTATTTGCGTGCCCCCCCGCCAATACAGCGGGTTCGGCGTCAGGCGCAGGCTGCGCGAGGCGGTCCAATCCTGGCCAGGGGCCACACGCCAAGGGCCGCTGCCCACCGGCTGCTGGTTAAAGGGATGGCTGGCCAATTCGGCCACCGGCACATCTTGCAGCAAATGGGCCGGCAAGATGCCGCGTGTGGTCGCTTCCAAAAAGGGTGCATAAGGCTCCGCCAGGACAAATTCAATCGTACGCTCGTCGATGGGGTTGATGGTAACCGTCTGCCACAGCGCTTTGACGGCATCTGCGGCGGGCAGCGCTTCTTGCTGGAGCAAGCCATAGGTAAAGGCCACATCGGCCGTGGTGATCGGTTCGCCATCGTGCCAAACCAGGCCGCTGCGTAAGACAAATTGGAGGGAACGGCCGTCTTCACTCACGGTCCAGCTTTCCGCCAGGGCCGGAATAAAACGCCCGGCATGGTCATACTGCACCAACCCATCAAATAGCAGGTTCACCAGTTCCCGATCCACCGGAAAGGGATCGCTGAGCAGCGGATTTAAGCGCTGGGGTGCGCCCACCATGCCCTCAGCAAAAACACCGCCAGAAGCGGGAACCCGCGTGGAGCACAGCCCAGCAGATTGTACCTGGAAGGAGAGAATGGCCAGAACAAGGCCAAATCCCACCACAGCCAATAAAAGTTGCCAACGTAAATGCAGCTTCATAAACAATAAAACGTGAAGCGCAGGCCAAAGTGGCCTAACGGTTCACGTTTCTCTACAAATATGTGTGTGGTCTACAAAAGATAGGCAATCTGGTAATTAAGCAATGAATTACTCAGTTACTCAACTACAATTAAACTGCCTGACCCCAGGCTAAAAAGGACAAAACGGTGCAGATAAAAAAGGCAATGGAACAGGCAATGGTTACTTTGTGCATGGTTGCTTCAACCCCACGACGGGTGCGGAAGCTGCCGCTGCTGTCACCACTGCCACCCAAAAAACCGCCCAAATCGGAGCCTTTCGTTTGCAGCAAAACTAATACGGTAAGAGCAATCGCCAGAATAATTTCAGCAATCCCAAAATAGGGAGCCAATGGTTGCAAATTCATCTATTTCTTCCTCTATGTTCAATATCTTATTGGTCCATAACCAAATGAAGATTATATCAGCCTGCAAGGGGTGCGTCGAATTAAGGGAACGGCCGTTTCTCCCCCAACCTCACACGCCTGGCCAACATCTAACCAACCATTCATTCATAAAACGGCGCAGGCTCAGAACCAACCCGCTTTTCACGAATAAGGTAATTGGAATGGATGCCAATCGGCTCGCCCGTTTTGGCCCGACCGCGATCAATTTCTTGCTGTGTCACAACAAGCAAATCGCTGTTTTCTTGAGCCGCGGCAAATAGTTGTTGAGTTAGTATACGGCCGTTTTCGTCTGTGGGATCCAGCTCATATATTTCCAGATAGCGGAACTGATAATAATTTGTATTGGTAACTGGCCGTACACCCTCATGCACATAGCGCACAAAAGAAAGGGGCAGCGCCTGAATATTGGCCGCCAAATTGTCCAGACCAATTTCCTGCAGCTCTTCGATCAATTCTCGCGTTACCGACTCTACCTCTCTATCTTGCTTAGAACGAAACCACTGCATAAATGCGTAGAAATTGCGCCCGGGCAAAAAACCTCGCAGATCGTTTTTCAGATCAGACCGTTTAGATTGACTTTGGAACTCAAACCGATCCTCCAAGCGAGCCAGGGTGTAAAATTTAATAACGCCACCAATAGGCCCAAAAAACTCCGGCCGCCGCTGATTTTTTATCAACAAATAGCCGGAACCATCGCTTAAGCGTACGATTGCCGCCATAGAAACACGCAGCAACTTATTTCGGTAAATTGTCCGACACATCAGTTGGGGCCAGAAAAAATCGCGAAACCGGGCCAAGTCTATTAACAGTTTGGCTAGCAGGCTGGACAAAATACCTAACACGACTGTTTCAAACATGCTGCAACTTCCTTCTTTGTTGGCTGACTAGACGTAATTGATTTTGCCAGCGTTTGCCATATCCGTCCAACACGTATGAAAAAATGCTAAATGGCCGCCACACAACTTTTCATCAAGCCAAATTTGGGTATTATTCAGACAATGGATTTCTAGAGGCAGGCAATCGTGCAAATGAATGACATAGACGACCCAATATTGATGATTGAAGCGGATAATTTAACGAAGCGGTATGGTACGTACACGGCCGTTTCCAACCTTACCTTCTCCTGTGTGCCGGGGGAAATTGTGGGCTTTTTGGGGCCAAACGGCGCGGGCAAAACCACGACCATGCGCATCCTCACCGGCTACATGCCACCTAGCGAAGGGGACGCCTACATTGCCGGCTACCACACCGTGGACGAAAGTTTACAGGCGCGGCAGCAGCTGGGCTATCTTCCGGAGACGGTACCCCTGTACCCAGAAATGACCGTAGAAGGATACCTGCACTTCATGGGGCAGGTGCGGCGATTAGAAAATGTGTGGGACCGGATCGACGACGTTTTGGAAGCGGTAGATTTGCTGGACCGGGCAGAAAGCTTCATCGGCAGTCTGTCGAAGGGGATGCGCCAGCGGGTGGGCATTGCCCAGGCCTTGCTGCACGATCCGGACGTGCTTATCCTCGACGAGCCAACCATCGGCCTGGACCCGGCGCAAATTGTGGAAATTCGCCGGATCATTGCCGACGTGGGTCGGCAGCGCACCGTGCTGCTCAGCACCCACATTCTGGCCGAGGTAGAGCAGATTTGCAGCCGGGTGATTATGATTATGAACGGCCGTATCTACGCCGACCTCCCCATGAGCCAGATCAAACAAGGCGGCAATCAGCTCACTTTGCAGCTTGCCCAGCCGAACGAGCGGGTGGCTGAAATTTTGGGCAGGGTTGAGGGGGTTACGGCCGTTTCCCGCAGCAACCCCAATCAATACTTACTCTCAGTCGATGGGCGGGATGAAACGAGAATGGCGGTGGCAGAAACGGCCGTCAGCCAAGGCTGGGGACTGCTTGAACTCGCCGCGCATCATCTTAGCCTGGAAACCCTCTTCCTCGACAAGCTCAAAGAAGCCCAATCCACCGCCCCCGAACCTGAAAAACTGGAAGAACCCGAAGAACCATTGGAGGCCGCAGAATGATTAAGAGGTTGCCGAGCCAGCAAATGGATTCCTGCTTTCGCGGGAATGACAACATGCCTGTTCATGATAAGGTGCCCGCTATCATCTCCCCTCTGCGCCTCTGCGCCTCTGCGTTAAAAACTCCCAGCGAGGTGATCCATGCATAATATCTGGCAAATCGCCCGTCGTGAGCTGGGCGCGATTTTTGTACAGCCGCTGGCCTACATTTTTGGCGTGATCATTATCGCCCTCACCGGCTACATTTTTGCCTCCGAACTCTTTTTCCTGGCCAGCCAGCCCGGATCGCTGCCCATCAACGTACAAAGCGTGCTGGGCCTGTACACCTTCCTCTACCTGTTTGCCATGCCCGCCCTCACCATGCGCCTGCTGTCTGAAGAGCAGCGCAGCGGCACAATGGAGCTGCTCATGACCCTGCCCATCCGCGACGGTGAAGTAGTTCTGGGCAAATTCCTGGCAGGTTTCATCTTCTACCTGGCCACCACGGCGCTGACGCTCGTCTTCCCGGCCATTTTGTTTGTGTTTGGCAACCCCGATCCTGGCCCGATTTGGACCGCCTACTTGGGCGTCATTTTGTACGGCGCAGCGCTGCTGGGGATTGGCATTTTGGCTTCGGCGCTGTCCGAAAACCAGATGGTGGCCTTTATTTTGGCCCTGGGGCTGACGTTGGTGCTGTACCTGTTAATAATTCCGGCGCAGTCGTTTTCATTGGGTGATACGGCCGTCACCATCCTCAACGAGCTCTCCCTGGCCAATCACCAAGACAACTTTTTCCGCGGGCTGATTGTGGCCAAGGATGTGGTCTACTACCTGGCAGTTACGGCCGTCACCCTCTTCGCCGCCACCCGCGTCCTGGAAAGCCGCCGCTGGCGGTAAGATGAGCCACAGAGAACACAAAGATTTAAGAGGTCTTTCTCTTTTTCCTCTGTGCTCTCTGTGGCAAAAAAAGATTTATGAAGCAGAAACTTGATCGAATTGCACCCATTTTTCCGATTTTGGCCCTGCTCCTGCTGATTGGCGGGGGCGTGGTTTATTTTGTCACCCGGCGCTGGGATTGGCTGCCCAACTTGCTGTTGGCCGGCAGCGGCCTGCTGCTGGTTCTGTTTGCCATCCTGTGGCCGGACAATGTGCGCGCCCGGCTTGGCGGCCGCGGCGGGCGGTATGGTGGCGCTCTGCTCATCAGCTTGTTTTTTACGGCCGTCTTCACCCTGCTCTACTATGTGGCTTACCAAAACAGCGACTGGCGCTACGACGCCACGGCCGACAATGCCTTCACCCCTCTGCCGGAAACCATCGACCTGCTGCAAGCGCTCGACGAACCTATTCACGTCCTGGGCTTTTACACCGCCGACTCCGCCTTCCAGCGCAGTGAGGCCGAGGCCAGCCTGCAAGCCATGCAGGCCTACACCAACCGGCTCAGCTACGAGTTTGTCGATCCCAACGAAAACCCGCTCCAAGCCGAGGAATATGACCTCTCCTTTGCCGGGACGCTGGTTTTTACCCGCGAAGATGGCACCTTTGCCAAAGCCTCCACCCTCACCGACCGTGATCTGCACACCGCACTGGTGCGCACCATCAACCCCACCGTCAAAATCGCCTACTTTGTCACCGGTCACGGCGAGCGGGATTGGGAAGAATTTGGCGTGGATGGCATCAGTACGGCCGTTACCCTCATCGAAGAATCTGGCTTTACGGTTGAATCCCTTAACCTGTTTGTGAGCGGCGCGGTGCCGGCAGATGCCAGCGCCGTCTTTTTAATCGACCAGCAGGCCCCGCTGTCCGTCGAGGAAGTGGAGGCAATCGCCAACTACGTAGCCGATGGCGGCTCGATCTTCATCGCCCGCGACGCGGTGGACACCGAAGGCCGTGCCGCTGCCGAAACCGATGGGCTGCTGTCCTGGCTGGAAGAAAGCTGGGGCATCACCCTGCGTAACGATCTTATCATCGACGCCTCGCTGGCCCAGGCGGGGCAGACGATTGGCCTGACGTTTGTGGGGGCAGATTACGGCAGCAGCCCCATCACCCAGGGATTGGAGCAGTTTGGCACGATTTTTAACGTGGCTCGATCGATTGAAACGGAACTGCCGGCGGAGGTGACGGCCGTCAACCTCATCACTACCAGCGAGCTGGCCTGGGGCGAAACCAACTTCGAGCGCATGGCCACCGCCGGAGAAGTGGCCCCCGACGAGGGCGAAGACGCCACCGGCAGCCTCACCGTGGCCCTAAGCGCGCAAAATACAGCCAGCGGTGCCCGCCTCGTTGTTTTTGGCGACACCGATTTCCTCACCAACTCGTTCCTCCAACAGGGTGGCAACAGCTTCCTCTTTGAAAACGCCGCCAACTGGCTGGTGGATGACGTCGTTTCGATTGAGCTTTCCGCCCGCGAATCGGTGCTGCGCCAGGTGACTATTACCCAAAGCCAGCTCAGCCTGCTGCAACTGGTTAGCATTTGCTTCGCCCCTGGTCTATTGGCTTTGGCTGGCATCGTCGTTTGGTACTCCCGCAGACAAAGAGCATAAGCCTAGCAAAACACCCAACCTTGTCATTTCTCTCTTCGTTCGAAATGACATGTGAGGGTGATTTGGTTTCTTGCGTGTTTTAAGGTGGTGGAGATGGGTGCAAAACTAGCAGAGCAGGTTGTGTCGCAGGCATTGGGCACAGGAGCATCCATTCAGGAACGAATGCCGCTCAATTTTCAGAGCAATCAACTATTTGACGTGTGGCACAACGGCCGTCACTACATCGCCAAACATTATCTCAAAACCGACGAACGCGACAACGCTCCGCTGCGCGAATTTGAAGCCCTGAACCTGCTCGCATTCCTTGACATCGCCCCGCAGCCCGTTTTTTATGATCCGGCGCTTGGCCCGGTGGTGATTTATGAGTTCTTGGAAGGTGACATGTGGGACCGCACCCGGCCAACGGCCGTTCAGCTCCACCAACTGGCCGATTTATGGATTACCCTCAACAACCTGCCTCCCGACGGCCTCTGGCTCTCACGGGGCATGGAACGCACCATGCAAGATGTATCGGCTATGTTCCACAGCTACCTCAGCCGCTATGAAGCCTGGACCACACAGCATTTCCCGTCCGGGCTGGCAGGAGCCGCCCACTGCCGGCGAGTACTCGAACGACTGCCCGCCATTTTGACCGAATTCGCCCAACTGCCTGATCCCATACTGCTCTTTTGCCGCTCCGATCCCCGCTTTGCCAACGTCATTCAGCGGCCGGACGGCCGTCTTGCCCTGGTCGATTGGGAAGATTGCGGCCTGCGCGATCCGGCCCGCGACGTGGCCGATCTGCTCACCCACCCGAACCAGGAAGATTTGTTGACGGATGAAGAGTGGGAGGCTTTTTTACGGCCGTACACCACCGAACGCCTTAAAATCGATCCCAATTTCAACGAGCGCGTCCACTATTACCTGGCCATTTTCCCTATTTTCTGGCTGCTGCTCCTGCTCAACACCGGAGCCAATCGGGCCATGTCGGGCAAACCCATAAAAGAGTGGCAGCCAAACCGCATTCCGATTAATATTCAGCTGCGGCGCTACCTGGCACGGGCCAATTGTTGGCCCGCCAAACCAACTGCCACAGATTTGGCTGACCTGGCCAATCTCAGCTTCTTTCCAGACTAACCTCAACCTCCCGCAGGTTTCATTTAAGAGTCTCGCCCTGGATCAAACCTGCGGGAGGTTTACTACGGAGACACCATGAAACAGATACCTTATCACGGCTGGGAAAACTGCATCCAGCTTAGCAACCAACAAGTTGAACTTGTCGTCACGGCCGATGTCGGCCCACGCATTATCCATTTAGGCTTTGTGAACGATGAAAACGTCTTTGCCACCTTCCCCAGCCAACTGGGACGTGCCGGCGACACCGAGTGGCAAAACTACGGTGGCCACCGCTTCTGGCTGGCTCCGGAGCAAATGCCGCGCACCTATTACCCAGACAATAACCCGGTCACCGTGGAAGATCACGGTACATTTATCCGCTTCATCGCCCCAATCGAAACAACGACACGAATGCAAAAAATCCTGGACGTCGCCCTCGATCCCAATGCAGCTAAAGTGACGGTAACCCACACGGTACAGAACCAAAATCCGTGGGCGGTAGAACTGGCTCCCTGGGCACTTTCAGTGATGGCTCCGGGAGGAACGGCCGTCCTTCCCCTCCCCCCACGTGGCAGCCACGCCGACAACCTGTTACCAAACGGCCACCTCATCACCTGGGCATATACCGACATGGGCGACCCGCGCTGGACCTGGGGCGAGCAGTATATTTTGCTGCGACAAGACCCCAACGCCGCCACGCCGCAAAAGATCGGCAGCAACAATACGGCGGGATGGTTGGGCTATGTGAGAGACGGCCGTTTCTTCCTCAAACAGTTCGCGCCCCACAGCCCACACGCTACATACCCCGACCGCAACAGCTCCACCGAGTTGTATACCGACGGCGACATTCTGGAGCTGGAAAGCCTGGCCCCGCTGGTACAGCTGGAACCCAACGCCAGCGCCAGCCACACAGAAACGTGGCAGCTCTTCGCCGATATCCCCACCCCGCAACACGACGCGGATGTGGTGAAATATTTACTGCCACGGATCAACTGAGTATTTTTTTAGCTTCTTTTGTGGTTTCTGTGGGAATCGTACAGGAGCAGAGAGCACAGAGCTTTTCGAGATTTTTCTCTTAATCCCCTGTGCTCTCTGTGGCAAAATTAATTCTTGTTTGTAGCTTGGGGGCAGGTGAGGCCAATTGTGTTAAGCGGAATTGTTTTGTCGTCGGTAATCAGTTCATAAGTGCGTGGCAGGGCCAGCACAAAGGGACAGGCGCTGCCGTGGCCGCAGCTGCCGCATTCCGTCAGCGCGCTGCTTTCGCGAATTTTGCCTCTGCGCACCCAATGCTGGATCATCCCTTCCAGCCGCTCTGGCGATACGTCCAGCTCGCGGGCAATTTTGGGCAGGGAGAGGGGGGCTGCGGCCGTTTCAAAAATGGTCAAAACTTGGCGTAGCGTACTTTGTGTCATAATTTTCTCGGTTATCGGTAATCGGTGGTCGGTAATCGGTAAACGGATCACCGATTACGGATTACGGATTACGGATTACCGTTCACCGTTTACCCATTCTTTTTTAGATGAACAATTTGCCAACCTGGAAGACAACAACGGCCGCAACCCAGGCCAGCCCCAGCGTGTAGCCAATCTGCGCCCAGGTCCAGCGGCTGCCAAACTCCTGCCGCATGGCGGCCACGGCCACCATACACGGCACGTACAGCAGCACAAAAACGTTAAACGCCACCGCCGCCAACGCACCCAATTCAGCCGATCCGGCTGACCGCGTAAATGAGCCAATGAGCGCCGCTTCCAGGCGGGTGTTATCTTCTACTGTCTCTTCGGTGCCAAAGAAGTTAAATTCGCCAATTTCGATGCCCGGCAGCAGGTTGATGGTGCGCGGGGCGATGTTGAGCACTTCTTGCACGGTGAGAACGGCCGCTTCGCCAAAACCCAACAGCGCACTCCCTACTTCCTCGCCAAAAGTGGTTGCTTCAGCAGCGTCATTCGCTACCTCTTCACCGATGTAAATCTGGTTCATCGTGCCCACCACCACTTCTTTAGCCATAAAGCCCGTCAGCAGCGAGCCAGACGCCTCCCAACTGCCAAACCCAGCTGGCCGGAAAATGGGTGCAATGCCGCCACTGACCACGGCAAACAGGCTGTCTTCCGCGGCGACGTCGTTAAAAGACCCCACATTGGCCCGGCCAGGAATGGCCATCAGCAGCCATAAAACGGTGGATACCGCCAAAATAACGGTGCTGGCTTTGATCAAAAAGCCCTGCACCCGTTCCCACATTTGCCGCCACACATCACGCGGCCGTGGCGCACGGTACGGTGGCAGTTCCATCACAAACGGTGCCGGCGGCTGGCCCTTGTACACCGTGTGCTTGAGGGCAAAGCCAGTAGCCAGGGCCACACCGATGCCTACCAGGTACATGGCAAAGATGAGGTTGCCCGAGGCGGTGCCAAAAAAGGCGGCACCAAACACCACGTAAACAGGCAGACGCGCGCCACAGCTCATAAAGGTGGCCAAAAAGCCGGTGAGCTTGCGGTCTTTTTCATTTTCCAGGGTGCGCGTGGCGTAAACGGCCGGAACCGTGCAGCCGAACCCCACGATGAGCGGCAGGAAGCTTTTGCCGTGCAGCCCCATCCAGCGCATGACGCGGTCCATCACAAAGGCGGCACGGGCCATGTAGCCGGAATCTTCCAGTACGGCCAGGGCAAAGTAGAGGAAGAGCAGGACCGGCACAAACACCAGCACGCCGCCCACGCCGGCGATAATGCCATCCGTGATCAGGGCGGCCAGCCAGGTGTCGCCCAAACCCAATGCAGCCATGAGCGCACCGCCCCAGCCGTACACGGTTCCGTTCATAAAGCCATCGACCCAATCCAAAAATGGGGCGCTAACGTTGGCCGTAAATTGGAAGACAAGCCACATCATCAGCAAAAAGATGGGCAGGCCCCAAATGCGGTGGGTGACAATTTCGTCGATTTTGTCAGAGGTAGTGAGGATGGATTGCGACGGCCGTTCCAACACCGACTCCACCAACGTGCCAATAAACGTGTAGCGCTGGTCGGCAATCAACGTTTCGGCATCCTCGCCGGTGGCGGCCTCGATGCGCTCCTGGGCGGCAGCGGCGGCTTGCAGCAGGCTGGTTTCGCCCTGGGCTTCGATCGCTTCTATGACGGCTTCGTCATTTTCCAGCAGTTTGGTCGCCAGCCAGTTTGGCTGGTAACAAGCGGTTAATGCCGGGTTGGCAACGATCTGGGCCGCCAGGGCCACCAGTTCCTGGCCCAAAACACCTTTGTACTGCGCCTGCGGCAGCGCCTGCGGCGGATGTTCGCTTACCTGGGTAATGGCCTGCTTGAGCTGGTCCATCCCCAGGCTGCGGTTGCCCACCATCTCCACGACCGGAATGCCACCCATGCGCTGCGACAGCCGCCTGGCGTCGATCTTCAAGCCGCGGCTGTTGGCCACGTCGGTCATGTTCAGGGCAATGATGACCGGCGTTTCCAGCTCTAACACCTGAGCCACCAGATACAGGTTGCGCTCCAGGTTAGACGCATCTACCACGGCAACAACGGCCGTTGGCCGTTCGTTAATAATAAAATCGCGGGTAATAATTTCTTCAATGGAATACGCCGTCAGGCTGTACGCGCCGGGCAAATCGACGATGAGAATTTCTTCATTGGCGACGCGCAGGCGACCTTCTTTCTTTTCTACGGTTTTGCCAGGCCAGTTGCCGACGTGCTGGCGGGAGCCGGTGAGGGCGTTAAAAATAGTGCTTTTGCCGACATTTGGATTGCCGGCCAGGGCAATCATGACAGTCATGCGGGACCTCTCTTCAAAAATGCTTACTCTTTTCCGCCGGGAACGGCCATTACTAAAATATGGTGAGTCATACCGCGTCCAAGGGCGAGACGGCCGTCTCCCTTCACGGCAATGATCAATGGGCCAGATATCTCATTTTTCAACACCTGAACCTGCGCGCCGGGATTCAGCCCCAGATCCATCAGGCGCTGCCGTACAGTGCGGCAGCCTTTCACCTGTTTTACCACCACGACTTCACCACGGTTTACCATGCTTAACGGCATGGCTGGTCCTTGGAGGGCCGTTTTAGGCATGAGGGCAATGTCCATTTCGTTGTCCATTTACAAAACCACCTCAATCATTTGCGCTTCCGCTTTGCGCAGCGAAAGATGATAGCCACGCACCAAATAATCTACCGGGTCACCCAACGGCGACGCCTTCACCACGGCAATCTCGATTCCGCTGGTGATGCCCATGTCCATCAGGCGGCGGCGCACCGCGCCCTTGCCACCCACTTTCTTCACCTTGGCCGACTGGCCTGGTGTTAATTGATCTAATGTAGTTTTTGCCTCGTCCATACTTCTTGCTACTCCTTCAAAAAAATCCACAGATTCCGCAGATTTACGCAGATTTTTGAGTCATTTCTCTGCGCCTCCGTGTCTCTGCGTTAGCTCTTTTTGATAGATTCATTTTCAGCTACTTACCCAGACCAGTTCGGCCATGGGACGGCCCAAGGCCACCTTGCCGCTGGCCATGTTGAGCGTAATCGGCCCTTCCATCGGGGCAATTTCGGTTACGGTAAAATCCCGGTTGGGCAAAATTTGGTGCCGGTTCAGGTAGGCGTAAATGTCGGTGGTGGTCGGCTGGATGCTGTGGATGAAGCCTTTCTCACCGACACGCAAGGCCGTTAACGGCCGGGTGGTGATAACTGGCAGTGTGCCATCGCTGTTGGGGATGGGGCTGCCATGCGGGCACACGGTAGGGTGTCCCAGGTAGGCTGAAAGCGCTTCGGCCAACACGTTGGATGTGGCGTGTTCCAGACGGCAGGCCATCTCGTACACACCGGACCATTCCAGTTTGAGGTGATCGACCAGAAAACGTTCCCACAGCCGCTGCCGCCGCATGACGTTATGGGCAATGTAACGGCCGTTTTTCGTCAACGTCACCCCTTTGTAGCGCACGTGCTCCACAAAACCCTGTTCCCCCAACCGCTTCATCATCTCGTTGGCCGACACGGGCGAAATGCCCAGCCGTTCGGCAATCCGGGCAATAATCACGGGCGCACCGCCGTCGCTGAGTTCAGCGATGGTTTTGAGATACATCTCAACCGTTTCATTGCTGGTGGATTGGGTACGCATAATGGTTCACCTGTCCTTAGAAATAAGGGTTACCTTATAAATAATGGTAGCCTTACCAGCAAAAAAACAGTACGAGCAATGTTAGGGAACTTTCGTGACAAATGTCACAAAACAAATTGCGCAGCCAAAACGCCAGATTTGGCACGCAAATGATCGGTTCACCTTTCACGTTAAACCGTGCTATGATCGCTCAAAAAACAGGTGGATAAGCCAATGAATTACGACAAACATATTGCCCAAGATTTAAACGTGAAGCCGTCGCAGGTAACGGCCGTTATCACCCTCCTCGACGACGGCAACACCATTCCTTTCATCGCTCGCTACCGTAAAGAGGCCACCGGCAGCCTGGATGAAGAGCAAATCCGCCAGATCAATGACCAGGTGAGCAAGCTGCGCGCCCTGGACGAGCGGCGCAGAACCATTCTAGATTCCATCGCCAGCCAGGAAAAGCTGACCCCGGAACTGGAAGCAGCCATTAACGCTGCCAGCACGATGACCGAGCTAGAAGATTTGTACCAACCGTACAAACCGAAGCGGCGCACGCGGGCAACGATGGCACGCGAAAAAGGGCTGGAGCCATTGGCGGAGTTGATTCTGGGACAATTGGTAAGTCGGCAAACGGCCGTGCAAATTGCCGCCCCGTTCATCAACGAAGAAGTGCCTACAGCCGAGGACGCCCTGGCCGGTGCGCGGGACATCGTCGCTGAGACAATGAGCGACACACCCCAGGTGCGCCAGACCCTGCGCGACAAAGCATTCCAGTTTGGCCAGCTGCGCAGTGAAAAAATTAAAGATGCCGTTGACGAACGGACCGTTTACAAGCTGTACTACGACTTTGAGCTGCGGGTTGATCGCTTACGGCCGCATCAGGTATTAGCCATAAACCGGGGCGAGGCCGAGAAGATTTTGCGCGTCAGCGTGGACATTGCCGAGCGGGACTGGATTTTAGCTATCCGCACCAGCTACCGCACCGACCGCCGCTCGCCCCTGGCCGAACAACTGCAATTGGCCATGGAAGATGCCGCCAAGCGGCTGCTCGTCCCCGCCATCGAGCGGGACGTGCGACGCACGCTAACCGAACAGGCTGAAGCCCACGCCATCCAGGTGTTTGCCGAAAATATGCGCGGCTTGCTCAACCAGCCGCCGCTGGCCGGGCACACCGTCATGGGCATTGATCCGGCTTACCGCACTGGCTGCAAAGTGGCGGTAGTGGATGCCACGGGCAAAGTTTTGGCAACAACGGCCGTTTACCCCCATCAACCACAAAATAAGCGAGATGACGCGCTGAAAACGCTGGCCGCCCTGGTACAAAAATACAACATCAGCCTGATCACGATTGGCAACGGCACCGCCTCACGAGAGACTGAACAGTTGGTAGCCGAACTCACGCGGCAGATGGACAGCGTCCATTACCTCATCGTCAACGAGGCAGGGGCCAGCGTGTACAGCGCCAGCCCGCTGGCCAAGGCAGAGCTGCCCGAGCTGGACGTGACGCTGCGCGGTGCCGTTTCGATTGCCCGCCGGGCGCAAGATCCGCTGGCCGAACTGGTGAAAATCGATCCCAAGTCGATTGGTGTGGGATTGTACCAGCATGACGTGAACCAGAAACAGCTGTCTGAATCGCTGGATGGCGTGGTGGAATCGGTGGTGAACCAGGTAGGGGTAGACGTGAACACAGCCTCGCCGGCGCTGCTGACGCACGTGGCGGGGATTGGCCCCAAGCTGGCGGAAAATATTGTGGCGTACCGGGAGGAAAACGGCCGTTTCCCCAACCGTTCTACCCTCAAAGAAGTGTCCGGTCTGGGTCCCAAGGCGTTTGAGCAGTCGGCGGGCTTTTTGCGCGTGCGGGATGGGGACAATCCGCTGGATGCCAGCGCTATTCATCCCGAGAGCTACGGGGTGGCAACGGCCGTTCTCAAAAAAGCCAGCGTTAAACCCAGCATCCCCCCGGCCGAACGCCACAACGCCCTAAAACAACTGCCACCAGTCGCCGAGTTGGCCCAGCAGCTCAACACGGGCGTTCCCACTCTGAATGACATCTTGGAACAGCTGGTGCGGCCGGGCCGCGACCCGCGCGAAGATTTGCCCAAGCCCATTCTGCGCAGCGATGTGCTCTCGCTCAGCGATCTCAAGCCGGGCATGCAGCTCAAGGGCACGGTGCGCAACGTGGTCGATTTTGGCGCGTTTATTGACATTGGCGTGAAGCAAGATGGCCTGCTGCACCGCAGCCAAATTCCACGCAGCGAATCCCTTACCGTGGGCGACATCCTCACCGTGGCCATTGACTCAATCGATGCTGATCGGGGGCGGATTGGCCTGGCCTGGGTGACGTTATCGTAATTGGTTGACGAGTCTTTTGCTTTACAAAACCTGTTCAAAAACGCTCTTTTCCCTATGGTTTTTCTAAATAAAAGTCTAAATCCGACCAAAATTGCGGCAAAATATAAACAATACCTTGACAAGATGGCGTAAGTAGGCTACTATTTCCTCAAGCTCTTATTTACAAAATTTGACCAAATGCTCACACATGGGCGCACTTTTCTGTCGGATTTTGAAAACTGTGGAGGAGGAAAAAATGGCCTTAGAAACTTTTGAAGCACCTCTCTGGGAAGCCCGTCTGCTGCGCCTGGCCCACCATGCACTTGATCACGATACTATCAACGAGCCGCTCAACGACGGCCGTGAACATTTAGTCCAGGCTTACGAACATTGTGCAGCGATTACCAAACAGCACAGCCGCACGTTTTACCTGGCTTCTGGCCTTTTGCCTAAAGAACAACGGCAGGCAGCCCGCGCCCTGTATGCATTTTGCCGCGTCAGTGACGATCTGGTTGATAAGGAAACAGAAAATCAGCATCAGCGCATTTTGCAGTGGCGGCAAGAAAGCCTGGCCAACCATCCGCCTACCTACAATCTTGTCGCCCTCGCCTGGGCCGACACTCGCGCCACCTTCAACATTCCCCGCCGCTACGCGGAGCAGCTGCTTGACGGTGTGACCTCCGATTTATTGCACACGCGTTACGAGACGTTCAGCGAGCTGGCCCAATATTGCTATGGCGTTGCCTCAACCGTTGGGCTGATGGCAATGCATATTGTGGGGTATGAAGGGCACAAAGCGATTCCATACGCTATCAAGCTGGGCGTGGCTTTGCAGCTGACCAATATTTTGCGGGACGTCCAGGAAGATTGGGAAAACGGCCGTCTCTACCTCCCCCTCGAAGAATTGCGCATGTTTAACCTGAGTGAAGAAGACATTGCCCGGGGCACAATCGACCATCGCTGGCGCGCTTTCATGCGCTTCCAAATTCGCCGGGCGCGGCAGCTGTATGCCGAAGCATTACCCGGCGTGGCGATGTTGGGCAAAAGCGGCCGTTTTGCCATCGCCGCCGCCGCCGAACTGTATCGTGCCATTCTGGATGACATCGAAGAACATGATTACGATGTGTTCAGTCGCCGGGCACACACCACCAAGCGCGAAAAGCTTTTGCACCTGCCCGGCATCTGGTGGCGTTCTAAAACAAACCAATACGTTCATCTGGCAGATGAACCGGTCCACAAGCAGCCGGCGCTGGTGGCCTTTACCCAAGAATCCCCCATTGAGGCCGAAAATTTTTATGTCGTGCCGCAAGAGTAATCATTCATAAGTGAGAAGTAAAAAGTGAATAGTAAAAAGTTTAGCCTGGGGCTTCAGCCTCAGAATAGAGAAAAGATGAAAGAAAAAGTTATTATTATTGGCAGCGGCTTTGGCGGGTTGGGCGCAGCCGCGCGTCTGGCAGCTCAGGGCTACCAGGTAGACATTTTTGAGAAATTAGACCAGCCCGGCGGGCGGGCCTATGTATTTGAGCAGGATGGCTTTAAGTTTGACGCCGGCCCCACGGTGATTACTGCGCCGTTTATGTTTGACGACATTTTTGAACTGGCGGGGCGCAAGCGGGAAGATTACGTGGAGTTTGTGGCTTGCGATCCATTCTACCGGATTTTTGACCATAACGGCCGTTTCCTCGACTACAACAACGACGAACAGTTTATCCTCAACCAGATTGAGCAGTGGAGCCAGGCAGACCGCGAGGGCTACCAGCGATTTATGGCCACCACCAAAGCCATCTTTGAAAAAGGATTCGTGGAACTGGCCGACAAGCCGTTCCTCAGCGTTGGCGATATGTTTCGCGTGGTACCAGACCTGATTCGCTTGCAGTCGCACAAAACGGTGTACAAATATGCTTCCCAATTCATCGAAAACGAATTTTTGCGCCGCTGCTTTTCGTTTCATCCGCTGCTCGTGGGCGGCAATCCGTTCGACACAACCTCCATTTACGCCATGATCCATTACCTGGAGCGGGAATGGGGGGTACATTACGTGATGGGCGGCACCGGGGCGCTGGTGCGGGCACTGGGCCGATTGATTGAGGAATTGGGCGGCCGTTTCCACCTCAACGCCGAAGTAGACGAAATTCTGGTAGAAAACAAACGTGCCACCGGCATCCGCCTCAAAGACGGCACGGTACATCAGGCCGATCATGTTATCTCCAACGCCGACGTGGCCTTTACCTACACACAGCTCATCGACAGCAAGAATCGCAGCTTGCGCAACTCGGATTTCCGCTACAATAACCTGACACGCTACAGCATGTCCCTGTTTGTCATCTACTTTGGCACAAAGAAGCGGTACAACGACGGCAAGTTAGCCCATCACAACATTATTCTCAGCGAGCGGTACAAGGGATTGCTGCAAGATATCTTCAAAAACAAGCAGCTGGCCGACGACTTTTCCCTTTACCTGCACATGCCCACCCTCACCGACCCCAGCATCGCACCTGAAGGGCATGAAGGCTTCTACGTCCTCTCACCGGTGCCGCATCTGGGCGCCGGCATTGATTGGGACAAAACGGCCAAGCCATACCGCGACGCCATCATGCAATTTCTAGAGGATAATTACCTGCCCGATTTGCAGGCCAACCTGGTCACCGAGTATTTTATTGACCCACGACATTTCAAGGGCGTGCTCAACAGCCATCTTGGCTCCGCTTTCTCGGTGGAACCGATCTTGACCCAATCTGCCTGGTTCCGGCCTCACAATCGTTCCGAAGACATCGACAATCTTTACTTCGTAGGCGCAGGTACCCATCCTGGGGCAGGTTTGCCCGGCGTGCTTTCCTCCAGCAAGATTGCGGAGGAGTTGATCATGAGTGCACCGGTTACAAGCGGCAAACAGTTTTCGGTAGTCGGTAACCGGTAATTGGTCCGATAGCGGTTTATAAAGATGACCTACTTCAGCTTCCTCGGCCTCTTTGTGGGCGTTCCAATTGTGATCATGCTAGGTGTTACCTGGTGGGATGCGCGGCAGGGGCGTACATTGCCCCGGCGCTTTGCCAGCTACTCGCCCTGGGCTATCTTGCTGCTGCATTTGGCGCTGGCGCTGGTTTACACTACGCCGTGGGACAACTATCTGGTAGCCACCTCTGTCTGGTGGTACGACCCGGCCAAAGTAACCGGCATTGTGTTCGGTTATGTGCCCGTTGAGGAATACACATTTTTCCTGGTGCAGCCAATCTTAACCGGACTGTGGTTGTTGTTCTGGCTGCGGCGACAGCCGGATGTTGTCGAACCGGGGTGGGAAAACGGCCGTTTCCGCTACACCACCCTCATCATTCTAGGCATTCTTTGGCTGGGTATGGTCGCTATCCTGGCGGCAAGCTGGGCACCCGGCACCTACCTGGCCCTGATTCTAGTCTGGGCACTGCTGCCCATTATGCTGCAAGTTGGCTTTGGCGGGGATATTTTGTGGCAGCATCGCCGCGTGGTGCTGCTAGGGCTGGTGCCGATCACGCTATTCCTGGCCACCGCCGACGCCCTGGCCATCTACGACGGCATCTGGACCATTGATCCGGCGCAGACGCTGAACTGGTATCTCGGCGGCATTTTGCCGTTTGAAGAGTTCCTCTTCTTTCTCATCACCAACATCCTGGTGGTGTTTGGTATGACGCTTTTTCTGGCTGCCGAAAGCCAGATGCGGCTGGCGCAGGTGAAGAAGGCTGTAGACCAGTGGCGGGCACGCCGGTGGCAGGTGGCAAGTGAGAAGTAAAAAGTGAAAAGTGAAAGAGTAAATCTCCGAAGGGTTGAACGGCCGTCACTGCTCACCGTTTACCGAACAGTGAATACGGATCCACTGACCACGCTCCTCATCATCGGCTGGGTGTTGGCGATGATCAGCCTGCCTATCATGAAATGGATTTGGGGACCGGCGATGATTCCACTGGGGCTGACGCTGGGGGTGCTGCTGCAGGCAACGGCCGTCTTCCTCATCTTGAACCAACAGTGGGGCTGGCAAAAAACGGCAGGAACGGCCGTACTCGTCAGCAGCCTCACCCTTTTTATCGAATGGCTGGGCTCCACCACCGGCTTCCCCTTTGGCAGCTACACCTACACCAACCTGATGCAGCCGCAAATTGCCCACGTGCCCATCCTCATTCCCGCCGCCTGGTTTATGATGCTGCCTCCCGCCTGGGCCGCCGCCCATCTGATCCAAACCCAACTGCCAGCAAACTGGGCCATAAAGCGTTGGCTTTTTCCCCTGCTTGCCGGCCTAACATTCACCGCCTGGGATTTATTCCTCGACCCGCAAATGGTTGCCTGGGGGCTGTGGACCTGGGAGAATCCCGGCGGCTATTTTGGTATTCCCTGGAGCAATTATGCTGGTTGGTTGGCAACGGCCGTTCTCCTCACAGCCCTCATCAAACCCCAAGATTTACCGATCAAGCCTCTGCTTATCATCTACACCATCACCTGGTTCCTGGAAACCTTCGGTCTGCTCTTCTTCTGGGGTCTCGCTGGCCCCGCCCTGGTTGGCGGCGTGGTGATGGGCGTTTTTGTCTGGCTGGGCTGGCGAGCAACGGCTAGTAAAAAGTGAGAAGCGAAAAGTAAAAAGTCAGTCACTTATCACTTTTCACTTTCAGTCAAACACACATCCATGACACAACTCCTCCCCGCTCTACTCTGGACAGTTCTTGGCTTCACCTTGGGCGCCCTGCCGTTTTCGGTTTGGGTTGGCAAGCTGCTGGTAGGCAAAGACATTCGCCAATTCGGCGACAAAAATCCGGGGGCAACCAACGTGCTGCGAGCCGGCGGGCCGCTGCCGTTTGTTGTGGCGCTGATGCTGGACATCAGCAAAGGGGCGCTGCCATTGGGATTGGCGGTACACATTTTTGGCGTCCAGGGCTGGGCCATCGTGCCCATTGCGCTGGGGCCACCGCTGGGGCATACCTTTTCACCATTCCTCAACTGGCAGGGTGGCAAAGCGATTGCCGCTGCCTTTGGCGTTTGGATTGGCATCACCATCTGGACGATGCCGCTTATTTCGCTCCTGATGCTGGTTGGGTTTACGCTGCTGCTCACGCCATCTGGCTGGGCGGTAATGGCTGCACTGGTGGGGATGCTGGCAGCGCTGCTGCTCTGGTTCGACGATCCGGTTCTGCTGGGCGTTTGGGCCGGGCACTGCTTGCTGCTGGCCTGGAATCACCGGGCAGATTTGGCGCAACGGCCGTCTCTCCGCCACAAAAAATCATGATGTTATTGACAGGAATTGGGCTTTTCATTTCATTGGCGTTGGGGATTATGGCGATGACGGCCGTTTCCAACTTCATCTTCTTCCCCCGCCTGAAGGTGAAACAGCCGGACCAGCAGCCGAAGCTCTCTATTTTGATACCGGCACGGAATGAAGCGGCCGTTATCGGCCAGACGGTACAGCATTTATTGGCGCAAACCTACACCAATTTTGAACTGATCCTGTTGGACGACCAATCTGAGGACGGCACCGGGCAGATTGCCGCACAGGCTGCTGGCAATGACACGCGCTTCCGGCTATTGTCTGGCACGCCGCTGCCGCCCGGCTGGCTGGGCAAAAATTGGGCCTGCCACCAGCTCAGCCAGGCTGCCAGCGGCGAATGGCTGCTTTTTGCCGATGCCGACGTACGCTGGGCGCCTGAGGCGCTGGCGGCGCTGCTGCCGCTGGCCCAAGCTGAGCAAGCCGATCTGCTCACCGTCTGGCCCACGCAGCAGACTGAAACCTGGGCCGAGCGGCTGGTCGTGCCGCTAGTGAGCCTGGCCATCCTGTGCTACCTGCCTATTCTGCCGGTGCACTTCACACACTGGCCCGCCTTTGCCGCGGCCAACGGCCAATGCCTGCTGTTTCGCCGCGAGGCGTATACAAAAGTTGGCGGGCATACGGCCGTGCGCAACAACGTCATTGAGGATGTGGCCCTGGCCAAAGCGATCAAGACCCATCGGCTGCGCCTGCGCATGGCCGACGGCAACCGGCTAGTCGGCTGCCGCATGTACCAAAGCTGGCCGGAAGTAAGGGCAGGCTTTGCCAAGAATATTCTGGCCGGCCACGGTGGCAGCGCGCCATTTTTGCTGCTCTCCACCTTGTTTCATCTGCTAGTTTTTCTGTTTCCCTGGCTGTGGTTTGCTTTCACGCTGGACCTCTGGCCTTTGGCTTTGGGGGTAAGCGGGTTGTTGCTGCGGGCAGGTACGGCCGTTTTCACCCGCCAACGCCCCATCGATGCCATTATGATGCCCGTGTCGGTCCTGCTCATGACCCGCATTGCCTTCCAATCGATCCAGTGGCAGCGGCGCGGTACGGCCGTGTGGAAAGGAAGGAGATTGGAGACTGGAGATTAATTCAATCGCCAATCTCTAATCCCAAGAGCTTTTGCTTATGAACGACATTCCTATCATCGGCGCGGGCATTGGCGGGCTCAGCACAGCCATCCGGCTGGCGGCCGCCGGGCAGCGCGTCACCATCTATGAAAAGAACCCGCAGATTGGCGGCAAGATGGGCCAGGTTGAGGCCGACGGTTTCCGCTGGGACATTGGCCCCTCAGTCATCACCATGCGGCACGTGTTCGAGGAGCTGTTTGCCAGCGCCGGACGCCGCCTGGAAGATTACCTGACGCTGGAACCGGTTGAGCCGCTGACGCGCTATTTTTATCCCAACGACACTATCCTCGACGCCACGCAGGACCGCGCGCAGATGGCCCGGCAGATTGAGCAAATTGAGCCGCGTGATGTGGCTGGTTATCTGGCTTACCTGGCGTATGCCGAGCAAATTCACCGCATCACCGGCCCGGTCTTCATCTATGACAGGCCACCTACCTGGCGCAGCTTTTTGCGCGTGCCATTTACCGACTGGTTCAAGATCGACGGGCTGCGCACGATGCAGGCGGCCATTGAGGCTCACGTGCAGTCGCCGGAACTGCGGCAGCTTTTGGGCCGGTTCGCCACCTATGTGGGCGGCAGCCCGTACCTAGCCCCGGCCACGCTCAACGTCATTGCCCACGTGGAGCTTGCCGGTGGTGTCTGGTATCCACGGGGCGGCATCTACGCCATTGCTCAAGCGATGGCTCGGCTGGCTCGCGAGCTGGGTGTCACCATTCATACCAACTGCGGCGTGCAGGAAATTGTGGTGGAGAACGGCCGTTTTCAACACCTGCTCCTGGAAACTGGTGGAACGGTGGCGGGAACGGCCGTCGTCAGCAACCTCGACGTCACCACTACGCGGCAGCATTTGCTAAAAAATTATTTCAACGCAGAGGCGCAGAGGCGCAGAGGTTTTAGTCGTTGGTTATCAAAACTTCGGCCGCAGCCCGAAACTTCATCCAGCCCCGGCCCCATTCACAATTCACAATTCACAACTCACAATTCACCATTCGATCCGTCCTGCTCCGGCTTCATCCTCCTCTTGGGGATCGACAAACAGTTTCCGGCGCTGGCCCACCACAACATCCTCTTTTCGTCCGACTATCCCGCCGAATTCAAGGCCATCTTTGCCGAAGGCCAACCACCGGACGATCCCACCATTTACATCGCCATCACCAGCAAGACCGACTCTGACCATGCGCCCGCTGGCGGTGAAAACTGGTTTGTGCTGGTCAACGCGCCGCCGCTGGGTGACGCTTATGATTGGCAGGCCAATCAGCAAAGCTACCGCGATTTAGTTCTGCAAAAAATTGCCAAATTGGGCTTTGACGTGCGCGAACATATCGTCACCGAGCAGGTGCTGACGCCGCATGATCTGGCCGAGGGCAGCGGCGCGTGGCGCGGTGCGCTGTACGGGGCATCACCCAACTCACGCTGGGCGGCGTTTAAACGGCCGCACAACCGCTCAGACATCCCCGGCCTGTATTTTGTGGGCGGCACCACCCACCCCGGCGGCGGCGTACCGATGGTCACCCTTTCTGGCAAGGTAGCAGCGGAGCTGGTGCTGGAAGATTTGGCACAAAACCCATCCTAAGGTTTTACAACCACGGGCAAGTAAACCGCATTTTGCCACACGATTTCGGCATCTACCAACAGCGACACGTTATCCACGACGAGGCCGGTATGGCCGCCACTGCCGTCATTGAAGGTGCCAAAGTGCAGCCGGATAGTCTGCCCGGCGTAGGCGGACAGATCAAAAGTGCGT
>PABI01000085.1 GCA_002699125.1 Anaerolineaceae bacterium | reverse complement strand
TTCACGGAAGGGTTCGACAAAGGTAATGAGGTCGATAAACAGCGGTTTTGGCAACAAAACGGCCGTTGCGGGTCGATCAACAATCCCCCGCGCGGTGTATTGTTGATTCCCCAACAGGCAGCTCACCGTCAGGATGCAGCTGTCGCCGGGGCGGATGCGGTAAAGCAGCAGCTCTCGGCCAGAGACGTCTGGTTTCACTACCCGTATGCTGCCAGACAGGGGCATGACAAAGTTTAGGCAAGCATCTTCCTCCTGAAAAAGAACGTGTTGCGCAGGGAGTTGGGTATAAACGGCCGTTTGGTGTACCAGGTGCTGCAAATTAGCCGGCAATTCGTGAATTGTGGGGTAATGAAAAAGCAGCTGCGCCAGAATGGTCTCGTGGAGCACAGGTTTGTTCCTCACTTGCTAATTGGGGCTAAGAAATAGGGTCCGTCAGCTCGGGCGGCGTTGAACGCCATTGAAATCCCAGTGACTGAAAAAGGCGAGGAAAAGAGATCTGAATGCTGTTCAGGCCCACAATGCCTGTCAGCACCATCAGTAAAAAGTTGAGCGCATGATACAACACTGCCAGCGAGGCCGCCGCTTCGGCCGGTTGGCCCAGCGTCGTCATGGCGGCAATGATCCCCATGTGAAAAACGCCAATCTGGCCCGGCGAGGAAGGGGCCGCTACAGCAAACGCACCGGCAATCATGATGAAGGTGGCAGTTAAGAGAGAAGGTGGCAAATGGACAGCTTGCAGCGCTGCATTGTAAGCCAGCACCACCGGCAGCCAGGTAAGCACGCTCAGGCCCAGCAGCGTGAGCGCGGTGCGCCACCGGGTAAAGGCGTGCAGCCCGTCTAACAAACTATCGAGCTGCTTGTGCAGCTTTTTTGATTGCAGCCAGGCCAGTTTAGAGGCCAGCCAGGCAAGGAGTTTGTGAGCAAGCGGCCGTTTATTGGCCATCACCATCAAAAAAACAATCAACCCTACCGTCGCCATGCCAGAAAACAGCGCCGCCTGCCGCAGCCAGGTGGGTAAGGCATCAATTTGCAGCAGCGCCAGCGGCAGCAGAAACACCATCAGCAGCATGTCCAACAACCGTTCCACCACCATTGTGGTGATCCCCTGAGGCACGGAGAGGCCAGGCTGCTGCCCTACCAGCACTGCCCGGGCCACATCCCCCAGCCGGAAGGGGAGCAATTGTGTCAGCATCTGCCCAACGTTTTGGATATGGAGCAGCTTTGCCTGGGGGATGTGGTTGCCCAAGAGGTAGCGCCAGCGAACGGCCCGCAAAAACAGATAAATGATGAGATAAACGGCCGTTCCCAGCAAATACCGCGGATCACTCTGTTGAATCGCCTCGGCAATCTCCGCCGGTTTGATAACCCAAAACATGCCGCCAAGACAAAGCAAACTAATCACCATGCCCAGCAAAAATTGTCGCTTTTTCTGTACGCTTATCTGCATCTTTCTCTCCATTTTTGATTTGTTATATGCTTAGCGGAAAGTTACATTGCGACCAGAAAAGTAACGGTTTTGTTAGCCACAGAGGGCACAGAGATTTTTGAGAGACATTTTCCTTCTCTACATTCTCTTTCTCCTCTTTGTACTCTGTGGCTATTTTCTTAGGCGACCCAGTAGCCGTTGGCGTAGAGGGCAGTGAAGAGGGCCAGGAGCGGGAGGGAGACGGCCGTAACCAACTTATCCACCCAGGGATGCTCCCCCCACTCTGCCAGCAAAATGAAGGCCGGGAACAGCACCCACATGTAGCGCCGTTGGCTCATCAGCAGGCCGGAGCTAAAGGGGATGAGCACGCCCAGCAGTACAAAGGCTGCCTCGGCGTAACGTCCTTTGTAAAGCAGCACAATTCCCAAAATGAGGAATACTGTCACAAAGGTGAAATCAATCCAGTTATCGAAATGAATTTGTCCGCTGAGGAACGCATTAAACCAGCCCACAGACGGCCGTTGCAACAAATCCGCGATCGTGACAAACGGCGATTGGGGCACGCGCCCCCAGGCGGCTGACGCATTGGCAAAGGCCAGCGCATCGCCAAAGATGTACCAGAGGTAGGCTATATAGCTGGCCAATCCCAGCGGGGCGCTGGCCGGAACCAGCAACGCCCACGGAGACGGCCGTTCCCCTCCTTCATTCACGCGCCACTGCCGCCACCATTCCAGCAGCAGCATGGGCACGATGATAAGTCCTACCAGGCGGCACAACGTGGCGGCAATGGCAAACGGCACGCTGTAGCGCCACTGCCCGCGGCGGGCAAAGTAGTATGCAGCAATCGTCACCAGCAAAAAGAGGGATTCCGTGTAAATGGCCGAGCCGTATAAAGCCATCGGAAAGATGAGCAGGTACCAGACAGCCCGATCGGCCACCGGTTCAGACCAGTTTTCGGCCACGAGACGGTAAAAGAAGACGGCCGTACCCAACAAGGCCAGATTAGTCACAAGAATGCCGGCAACGGCCGCATCCCCCACCAGCGGCGTAACGGCGGCCATCAGCAGCGGCAGCAGCGGGAAAAAGGCCACCGACGGCAGCGGTACCCCCTGAAACTTGTACCCTTCCTCCACAATGCTGATGTAAAAACCGGTGTCCCAGCGGCTGGCAAACACGTCCAGCAATATATTTTCCGTGCCGCGCAGGTGATACGGCGGCGGCGAAGTGGCATCCAGCAGCAGCGGCACCGCCAAGTAAGCCACGATCATCACGCCTAGGCGTGTAACAACAAACACCAGCAGCGGCAGCCACAGCCAGCGCGGCACGCTCAAGCTGGCGGCACGGCTAAAAATTGTTTCAGTTAGGGGCGAACTGTCTAGTTTTACATCCATCTTTTCACCTATTCGAGTAGACAAGGACCTTTGCCACTCTTCAAGAAAATAATCGCGTTATGTGTCATTCCCGCTTTCGCGGGAATCCATGAGCCTCCTGCCTTCGCAGGAGTGACAAATAAAGTTTCAATGAAGATGACTGTAACCTGTAAATTGAGTACAATGAAAACATTCCGGCGGCCTGGCCCACAGTGATTCTGGGAAACCATTTGTTGTGACCAGACCGCCAGAACTTCAGAGGCTGTAATGGTGAAGATAGTGCCGCTATCTCACCATTACAGCTTTTTAGCGGGGCAGCCGCTGCCCAAAGCCAAAGGTCGGTCCAACAAAACCGTCTGGGGCCCCCACCAGAGGCGCATCATGACGCAGGCTGAAGCCTTGCGTAGCCGAGGCGTTCATGTCTACCTCCATCGTAATGTCGTACTGGCCGATAGCTATGCTGGCTGCCGGACTTTGCACGATGAACTGGGCTGAACCGTGACCATCTGTTCGGACGCGGCCTAAGTAACGGCCGTTCACAAACAAAGTTGCCACGCTGTGCGCCGGAAAACCGGAGCCGGTAAAGGCAAAGGCGCTGCCCGGTGCCCCTTCTGTGGCATGGACCGACAGCTCGGGTGCATACACCCCGGCCATCATGCGCCACTCCAGGGCGGCGGCGGGCCGATCGACGTAGGGCACCATGGCTACACCTGCCAGCAGGATCACCAGGGCAATCACCGTGCGCACAACTGTCCGTTGACTGAATTGTTTCATAGTTACCTCCTTCGCAACTACAGATAAGGATAGAAATTTGTTATGTAGGGAACGGCCTGGAACGGCCGTTCCCTACATAACCTCAATTACGCGATACAAAGGGCAAAAACGTGCTGTTGCCCGTCGTACCAAACAAGGGGCCGCTAAAACCACCTGGCGGGCTCACCACCGGCTCGGTGCTGTCTACCGTAATGGTTTTGAAGGCCGACACATTGGCATCCGTCTCCATCACCACGGTCAGATCGCCATCGGGCACGCCGGTTGTGTCAATGATGAAGGTGGCCGTGCCATTACCGTCTGTGGTGACACTGCCAACCACCTGACCATTCACAAAAACGATGGCCAACCGGTTGGGTTGGTAGCCAGTGCCGGTAAAACCAAACTGGCTGCCCGGTGACCCCGTGTTATCACTCACGCTTAAATCCGGACTGTAGGCTCCGCCAAAGATTTCCCAATTAATGGCCGCTCTGGCATGGCCCACGTAGGGCAGCAGCAACACGCCACCCAGCAAAACAAACGCGGTGATAATCAATCTATAAACTGCTTCTTTTCGTTCTTGACTCATAGAACCTCCTTTGAAGGTTATTTAACGTAGAGGCGCGGAGACGCTGCGGAGAAGCCGTCCAGCATGGTTGGCTTGCTCTTCAGCAGCCACCGCGCCCTCCATAAATAAAATAGAACTACCGTTACGGGATGGGTTCAATACGCGGTTCCAGCTTGTAGATGGGTCCCACAGGGACGGCCGTGGTTTGCTGGAGCAACGTCATTGACGGATTGTTGATATAGACGGGGCGCTCATCGATCTGGCTAAGGACCAATTGCTCCATTGCCGCGCCAGAGATGAGGAAGCGGTTGATGGTTTGCACATCGGGGCGTTGGCCCTCGACCAACTGCAAATATTGCACGGCAGGCACCGTGTCCCACCAGCCCAGCACCAGCGCGTTTGGCTCCACCTCCTGCAAAATCGTCTCGGCCATCTCACGCGTGCTCCAATCTTCAGAGCGATCCACCAGCCCCCAGTTCAGCCCGGCAGCCAAAATGACCGCGCCGACGGCCAGATAACGAATGAGCCGGGGTGTGATCAGCGGCTGTGCCTGGCTGTGCAACCAATGCACCAACTGCTGGTAACCCACGCCCAACCAGATGGCCCAAATAAGGTAGGTGGGCAGGAACATCGTGTCCTTGTCGATGACGCGGTAGTTGATGTAGAAGATGGCGTTGGCCAGAAACATGAGCAGCTGCATGCCGCCCAACCGCCAGTTGCGCCGGGTGAGTGCACCTAATCCCAGCAGCCCTGGTCCAATGCCGATGGCCAGAAAAGCGGTCCACAACTGCACGCTGTAGGCTGTTACCTGGGGCCAGATTTCGTTTAGCTGGTAGCCAAACATCTGCCCGGCAAAGGATTGCCCGGTGATGAGCCACCACAACCCGGAAAGGCTCATCAGGTTGGCCGGGTGGAACACGCCGCTGGCGTCATATTCACCCGCATAGTTGAAGGTGGGCTGGCCCGCATAGCGAATGGGCAAAATGAGGAAGACAGTTAGGCCGAGAAGGACGGCCGTTCCCCCCGCAAACCATACCCGCCAATTTTTGAACTGGGCCGGGTGGCTGTTAAGCACATACCAGACCGCGCCGGGCACCAGCAGCACCGTGGCCATGTGGTTGCCCAGGCTGGCCGTCATTAAAACGATGGGCAGCGCCAGGCGCAGCTGCGTCGGGCCATCGGCCCAGCGCAGCAGGCTGAGGATGATGCCCGCCATGAGCGCCGTGTGCAGCGTGTACACCTCGGCAATGAGGGACATGGCCCAGAAGTAGGGCGCGGTGGCCAGCAGGCCGATTGCCCCCAGCCGCAGCCACGGATCCACCTTGAGGCGGCGCAAAATATGTTCCACTTGCAGCAGCGTCAGTGCCCCTAAAAAGGCAGAGAAAAGGTTCATGCGATAGCCCATGTCGCTGCTCAGCGGCAGCCAGGACCAGACCTTGCCCAACAGAAGATATAGCGGGTAGCCCGTGGCCCGGATGATGCCGTTGGTGGCAACGGCCGTTGTGAATTCGGCGCTGTCCAGGTTGTAAATGGTGGGTGCCAGCGTCAGCCAGTAGAGCAGCAGGGGCAGACCAAACACGGCTACAGACATCCAATCGAGCCGGGCCAGCCACTGCCGCAGGTCGCTGCTGGCTTCATTTGAACGGGTAAAAGAGGGCAAGGTTGTCAACTTGAACATAATTCTCCTCAAATAAACCTCCCGCAGGCTCCGCTTATGGACACTTTTTTCGCTTAATCCTGCGGGAGGTTGGCTTCGGCGCAATACGCCAGTGAGTGAATTTGAAGGATAAAAAGTAACGTTTTGGGCTTACCAGGGCGGATCAATCATCGTCGCGACGGCCGTTTTCATTGTCATTGTCATCATTATCATTGTCGTTGTCGCCGCCACCGCTGCCGCTGTTGCCACCGTCGTTTTCATTGTCATCATTGTCGTTGTCATTGTCATCGTCGTCATTATCGTTGTCGTTATCGTCACCAGAATTATCATTGCCATCATCGTCGTTGTCGTTGTCGCCGCCATCGTTGTCATTGCTGTTGTCATCACCATCATTGTCGTTACCGTTGTCATCATCCGAATTGTCATTGCCATTGTCGTTGCTGCCGCCGTTATCGTTGCTGTTGTCATCCCCTTCGTTGTCGTTGCTGCCAGAGCCACCGTCGTTATCGTTGTCATCGTCGTTGTTCACGACGGCAGTTGGCACACTGGTAGGTTCGCTGGTTGGTGTGGGCGGTACGGCGGTTGCCGTGGCTGTCGGTGGCATCTCGGTCGGTGTGCTGGTTGCCGTGGCCGTGGCTGAAACCGTCGGCGTTGTGGTCGTCGTGGCGGTTGGCGTAGCCATCGCTGTGCCTGTTGCGCTGGTTGTAGGCGTGGCCGTCATCGTGGTGGTTGGTGTTGGTGATGTTGTTGCCGATGGTGAGGGCGTGGCTGTCGCTGGCCCATCGGCCAGCACAGTGATGCGGCTGGCGTAAAGATGTCCGTTTTGGGTACGGCCGTTCACCAGCACCACCGCACCGACCCCGGCATAGCGATCCACCTGAGTCTCATCATTCACCTTCACCGGCACCCCGCCGATGATCCAGTTGCGGTCCTGCTTGGTATTGATGCGGCCTTCAAAAGAGACTTCGGCCACCTCGTCTGTGCGCAAAATCGCTTTCACTTCCCGTATCCGCTCTTCGTTGAGCTGGGTGTCGAGATTGAAAACGGCCGTGGCGTCCCCCGCCTGCTCCAGTTGGTAGGATTCCACCCACCGCTTGGCGTCGTAAAGCAAATCTCCCGGCAGTGCCGCAGTCGAGGCAAATAACAAGGTAACGGTAAACAAAACGGTGACCATTGCCAATGAAGCCACAGGCAGCAGCGTCCGCCGCAAACTACGCCAGGAAAACCATGCCTGGCGCTCAGTGTTACGCAGCTGTGCCGCCCGCTGCAAAAACAGCTTCTCTGACTGTCGTTTGGCGGCCAGGCCTGGCTGCAAATTCAACTGCTGCAAGTGGGCTGCCACCGCCAAAAACTTTTCAATTTCGGCCGCAGCATGGGGATATTTAGTCACCAGTTCTTCTACCGAAGCCCCAGCCTCAAACTGCTCCAGGCAGTCAAACAAAATCTGCTCCTGAACAATTTTCATGCTAATGCCCCTTGCAACATCATGCGCTGAGAAATGGCGGCAATGGCCCGCGCCTGTAACATTTTGATCGACCCTTCGCTTTTGCCCATCTTGTCTGCCACCTCCTGAATGGGCATGCCAAAGCCAAAGCGCAGGGCCAGCACATTTTGCTGATCTTCCGTTAGACCCTGCATCACGGCCCGTAAATTTTCGTTCTGCAAAATGGTATCTACCTGGTGGTCTGGCTCTTGTTCGGTTGAGGGAATGTCGTCGTGGAGCAGCGTGAAGCCGTCACGTTTCTTTTTGCGGTAATGCTCTTTGAGCACATGCGAGGCCACGCCGTACAGCCAGCCGCGCAGCGTATTTTGCGGCGCAGACTTATCGCGCAGGGCGTTAAGTAGCCGCAAAAACACTTCGCTGGTTAAATCTTCGGCCGTGGGCGTGTCATTGACGCGGAAGGCGATGTAACGATAAATCGAATCGTAATATCGGTTATGGACTTCAGCCAGAGCTTCCTGGTCTAAAGCGCGAGCACGGTGTAACAATTTCATTTCGTCGTTCATAAAAACAGTTCCCAGAATTGGTAGTTGAATAAGTTCATTGTAGATTTTTGGCTGGTACCACAGTAGGGGAGATGGTCGCGAATCGGTTCAGACGATCGGGCAAAGTTGATCAGACCTTAGTCTATGTGAGCAAAAGACCAAAGCCGGTATAATCCATTTCTGAACATTCTTTAGAATAGATTTTTGAACCGCGGAGGGCGCAGAGAACGCTGAGTTTTCTCCTTTTCTCTGCGTCCTCCGCGGTCATTTAAGTGCGTTTTACGGAGTGGGGCATGGTTGCCAAAAAATCGTTGACGCTGGCACAGCGATACATGCTGGTTAGCTTTCTGGTGATGCTGGGCGGCATGGTGGGGATTGGCTTGTGGATGAGTCAGCAGATTGAAACGGCCGTTACCAACCGCACCGCCGCCGTCACCGCCCTCTATGTCGACAGCTACATCTCCCCCCACCTGCAAGAATTGGCGAACAGCGAACATAAATACGCCGTCAACGTTGACGCTCTGGAACGCTTACTCACGGACACCTCGTTAGGTACCCAAATTGTTTCCTTTAAAGTGTGGTCCCCCGATGGCGTTGTGCTGTACGCGACTAATCCCGAGCTGATTGGCCAGCAGTTCCCTATTGAAGATGGCCTGGCCGCCGCCTTTAACGGCGAGGTGGTGACCGAAGTCAGCGATTTGGACAAGCCGGAGCAGGCGCTGGAGCGGGAACAGTGGGGCACGCTCATCGAAACCTACGCCCCCTCGCGCGATGCCGGCAGCGATACCATCATTGCCGTTTCCGAGTTTTACCAGACGTCAGACGGGTTGGAAGCCGAAATTCGCGCCGCTCAGAATCGCAGCTGGCTGGTGGTGGCCGCGGTGATGATCGCCATTTATTTACTGCTGGCGGGCATTGTGGGCCGGGCCAGCAACACCATTGTCTCCCAGCAAAACGAGCTGCAAGAAAATGTGACCCAGCTAAATGAATTGTTGCAGCAAAATGAGGTGTTAAACGGCCGTGTCCGCCGTGCGGCCGCCCGTACCACCGCCCTCAATGAAAGACATCTGCGCCGCATCTCCGCCGATCTGCACGATGGCCCCGCCCAGGATTTGGCTCTGGCCCTCCTGCGCATCGAATCACTCTCCGAAGCGCTTGAAGATGAAAAGCCGGAAGTCAGCAAAGATTTCCGCACCATCCAGCTGGCTACCGAATCGGCCATGGAAGAGCTGCGCACCATCTCTGCCGGGCTGCGTCTGCCGGAAATCGCCCCCATCAGCCTGACGGAAACCATTCGCCGCGCCGTACATGATTTTGAGAAGAAAACCGGCTGCAATGTCACCCTCACCCTGGGCCAACTGCCCGACCAGGCACCGCTGCCCGTCAAAATTACGGCGTACCGCGTGCTTAAAGAATCGCTGGCCAACAGCTTCCGCCACGCCGAAGGCAACGGGCTGGCAGTAAACGTTTACACTACCCATGAGCGAGAAGAGCTCACCGTGGAAATTTCCGACAGCGGGCCGGGGTTTGATGTGCAAGCAACGGCCGTTTACGAGCGTTTAGGATTGGTGGGGATGCGTGAGCGGGTTGAGCTGCTGGGTGGGCAATTTGAGCTGCACAGCGCCGTTGGCCACGGCACCACCATTCGCGCCATCCTGCCCCTGTCTATTCCCGAGGTTGAAGATGTCTGATCCCATTCGTATTCTCATTGCCGATGACCATCCGCTGTTCCGCGAGGGCGTGGCCCAATCATTGGCCGGCGAACCAGATTTTACCGTGGTGGGCCAGGCCGGCTCCGGCGAAGAAGCGTTTTCACTGGTGGCCAACCTGCTGCCCGATGTGCTGCTGCTTGACGTCACTATGCCCGGTGACGGCGGCATCGTCACGGCCGGTAAGGTGGCCGCCGCCTGGCCCGTGGTGCGCATCATGATGCTCACCGTCTCCGAAGACCAGGACACGCTGATGGCTGCCCTGAAAGCCGGCGCCAGAGGCTACGTGCTAAAAGGCGTCACCGCCCGCGACCTGGCCAACGCCGTGCGCGTGGTGGCCGGTGGCGACATTTACATTTCCCCGGCGCTGGCCGGCGGCATCTTGTTTGAACTCACCGCCAACAAAGAAGACGACGACCCGTTGACCACGTTGACAGACCGGGAGCGCGACATTTTGAGCCTGGTGGCCGAGGGATTGACTAACCGAGAAATCGGCGAGCGGCTGCACCTGGCGGAGAAGACGATCAAACATTACATGACCAACGTGCTGCAAAAGCTGCACGTGCGCAGCCGGGTGGAGGCGGCTCTGCTGGCCCAGAAACACGGGTTAGCAAAGGAGTAACACTCACCCAAATTGCACATTGGCGTTTCCCCTAACCTGATGTAGGATCAGGCCAATCTTTGACCTCTGTCGGCCAGATAGAGGTCTTCTTTTTTGGGAATTTGGCATGAAACAACCTCGCCTGGTGGCGCTGCAACATCGTGATTTTCGTCTGCTGTGGTTTGGCCGCCTGCTCTCGACGATGGGCTCACAAATGCAGCAGATTGCCATTAGCTGGCACGTGTTTGAGCTGCTGCGCGGGCAAACGTATGCTGTGGAATTTTTCGGCCGTACGCTGGAGCTGAACGCCAGCGCCATCGGCCTGGGTTCCTTGGGGCTGGCCCGGGTCATTCCTATTATCATTTTTGCCCTGCTGGGCGGCCTGCTGGCCGATTCGCGGGATCGTCGGACACTGTTGATTTGGGTGCAAACGGCCGCAGCCATTTTCTCCGCCACCTTAGCCATCCTCACCTTCACCGACCGCATCACTATCCCCATCATTTACCTGCTCAGCGCAGCCCTGGCCGCTGCGTCAGCGTTTGATGAACCGGCCAGGCAGTCGATTGTGCCCAATCTGGTGCCGCGTGAACATTTGGCCAATGCCGTTACTTTGAACACGGTGTTGTGGCAAATTGCCACCATCGTTGGGCCGGGTTTGTCTGGGCTATTGGTGGGCCAATTTGACGTTGGGGTGGTGTACGCCATTGATGCGGTTTCGTTTGGGGCGGTGATTGTGTCACTGCTGCTGATGAATTATCGTGGGCAAGCGGCCGTTTCCGTTAGTCAGGGTTTGGGCTGGGCAGCGCTGATCGAAGGGGTGCGCTTCACGCTCAAAACGCGGCTCATTCGCAGCACGATGTTGCTGGACTTTTTTGCCACCTTCTTCGCCTCGGCACGCACCATGCTGCCTATCGTCGCCACCGACGTGCTGAAGCTGGGCGTGGAAGGGTACGGCTTTTTGGCCACCGCCCAGCCGGTTGGCGCACTCATTGCCGGGGCAGTTGTGGCCCTGCGGCGCGACATCCGTCACCAGGGCGTGGTGCTGCTGGTAAGTGTGGGTGTGTACGGCGTGGCCACGGCACTGTTTGGCCTTTCCACCAGCTTTGCCCTTTCATACGTGCTGTTTGGCCTGACGGGTGCGGGCGACACGGTCTCGACGGTCATTCGCGGCACTTTGCGTCAGCTGCTGACGCCGGACCATTTGCGCGGCCGTATGACCAGCGTCAACATGGTCTTTTTCATGGGCGGACCGCAGTTAGGTGAACTGGAAGCGGGACTGGTCGCCTCGGTCTTTGGCGCGCCAATTGCCATTGTCACCGGCGGGCTGGCCACGGTGCTGCTCACGGCGCTCATTGCCTGGCGCTATCCGCGCCTGCGCAACTACACCAGCGACATGGCCGACGAGGCAATCAAAGCGGCCGCTTTGTAAGGATTTTTATCCGCAGATTACGCAGATTTGCACAGATTGTGCGCGCAGATTTTTGTCACCTTGTCACCCGGTCACCTTGTCACAAAATCACGGCCCCGGCCCCACGATCGCCTCCAACCCATACACCACCACCAATCGCCAAAAGTTATCGCTGGCGACGTGAAAGTTGAGAATGGCCCCGCCTGCCTGTAAGGATGCGCCCAATCGCAGCAGATCACGCTCAGTGGGTACGGCCGTTTCACAAGAGTTGTTCAAATTATCCAGCGCCTCGCCCCACAGCTTGATGCTGTCGCTGAGCGGTTTGTGGATTTGCCTGGCTGTTTCGGCGGGAGCCTCAATTTGTTGGAGCTCGCGGTGCAGCCGATCCATCAGCGCCGCATCGGCCACAAACGTGGGATAGGCCACCCGGCTGCCGCCGCACAGCGCCGCCGGATCGTTCTTGCCTGCTTCCAGGATTTGACCATCGCGCTCGGCGGCCGTCAGCCCTTCTTCTAAAATCGGCTTTACTTCTTCGGCGTAGGCAGAGAGTGCCGTCAGATTGGTGGCGTCGGGTGAAAATTCGGGCGGTTCGATAGGTGGCAGAGTGGGAACGGCCGTTGGCGCCACAGCTTGTTGTTGGACGAGGTTGGTTTGGTTGGTAACGGCCGTTTGCCGCCCACCCTCGCGACTATTCACAAACGATGCGCCCAAAATCGCCCCCAAACAACACAACACCAACGCCCCCACAATGCCAATTCCCACAACCAATGATTTCTCAAAAGAAGACATGATAACCTCCTCTCGCAACTTTGCTTTACCCTTACCTACCGAAAAGCGGGTAAAATGTTGCAAACCTGCAAATGTCATGCTGAGGTCCTCCGAAGCATCCCTAAAACCGTTCATTATTAGAACGACCGCCTGCAAGATGATCATTCAGGCAGGGTTTGCTTAAAGGGATTCTTCGCTTCGCTCAGAATGACATGATAATTGAGGAAACATATGGCCATCATCATTTTTGGAACAAGGGCACGCGTGGTGCCGGACAGCAGCGCCGGCAAGCAAACCACCACCTGCCGTTACTGTGGCGACGTGGTCACAATGGAGCCAGTGCGCAATAAGCGCTACTTCACGCTCTTTTTTGTACCGGTTTTTCCGCTAGAAAAAGGGGAATCCGCCTGGCGCTGCCCCAACTGTAAAAAGCTGTTCCTACGCCGCGAATAGATTCACAACACCGAGGAGAAAGCATCCTCAGATGCGTTCTGGAAAGCCGTTCGCATCTGAGGATGCTCACTCCTCTCTAGAGGTGAATATGTTGGGCAGCCTGGAGCATTTGGCGGATGGGATCGTAGTGGGCGTCGACGGCCGTTTCAAACCGTACCATCTGTCCCACAGCCAAAATTTCCTGTCCAGCCGGGTTTAGATGCATTTGTGTGAGTGCCTGCCGGATCGATTGGCGCAGCGGGACAGGGACACTTTTGTGAATTACCCAGGGGGGAATGGGGCTGGGACCCAGCGCTTCGACTATGCGAATTTGGTTTGCCAGGTCTGGATCATCACGCAGCGCCGCATCCATTACCGTGCTGTCGATTGCCGCGCTGTCAGCTTCCCCCGCTAAAACCATTTGCAAGGAGCGCAAATGTCCCCCAGAAGCGACGATCTTGCTGAAGAAGTCGCCGTTGGTCCCCAACTGCGCCAATTTGTAGCGGGCAATGTGGTAGCCGGATTGGGAGCCAACTTCATTGTAAGCCCACTTCGCGCCACGTAAGTCTTCAAACTTGATAATTGGGCTGTCTTGCCGCACAATCACATCAGAAAAATAGACGGGCTGATTTTCATACCGTTCTCCGGCGAACACCGGCAGCGCCAGTAGTTCCACCGGCGGCTCTGGTTGGGCCATCGTTTGTACATACGGGTAGCCACACATCCAGCCAATCTGAATTTTCCCGGCCAAAACATACTGCAAACATTCTTCCCAGGGCGGCTCAATGACAAATCGGGTCTCTATCTCAAGCTGTTGGGACAGGTAACTGGCGATAGCTTCGGTGACGGCGTGGGTGTTGATGGCCTGGCAAGTGGTGAATTGTATCATCATGGGGTTTGGTTGAGGTAGTTTTGCACGATGGTGGCGACGTAAGACGGCCGTTCCAGCGTCAACATATGGCCACAATCGGGCACTTCGATGAAGGTAGCTCCTGGCTGCAACTCCTGCCACAATTCCCACGCCTGCGGAAACAGCGTATCCGAATCTTCGGCGCGAACGGCCAGTGTAGGCTGCGTGAGTTGTTCGATTGCCTCCCATACGTGAAACGGCGGCATAGAATAAAATCGGGCTTCCCACTCGCGCGGGAAAACCAGTTCAATTGATCCATTTTCCGCCTCTCGTGTGGCTGAATTGACATAATCCCAAAGGGCCTCATCAGAAAAACGATTAAAAACAGATTTGCGCCGGAAGCGATCAAAGGCCACCTGGCGGTTGGCCCAGCGAGTACGCCGCTTGAGGGCACCCGCCACCATTTTACTGAACGCAGGGGCATCGGGATTTTCGGCAATCTTTTGTAAAATGGCCGGGGGCAGCATGACTGGCTCAATCAAGATCAATTGCGAAAAGAGATCTGGGCGGGAAACGGCCGCATACAACGTCGCCACCGCTCCCAACGAATGCCCCACGCCAATCACCCGCTGCCAGCCCATCTGGTCAAAAAAGTGAATCAAATCGTCGGCAATAATGCGCCAGCCGGTCATCTCTTCCGGCCGGGAACCAGGCCACAGCGGACGGTGCTTGATGGCGTAAACGTGAAACTGGTCGGTCAGCGGTTCCAAAAACTGGCGAAACCCGGCCGGTGGATAGGCATTGGGATGGGCAAAATGGAGAATACGGCCGTTGCCGCCAAAATCAATAAAAGGAATCGAATCTGTCATGCTGCCTCGTTAAACCATACAATGTAGGACAAAGGCGCGCCTTTGCCCTACGAATTTGACATGGGACGCCGGGATTCGTCAAATAGATACGGCCGTTTCCCAGCAATTTCAGTGACAAGGTCTTGGAAACGGCCGTGTCTTTCTACATGCGTCACCAATGCCAACATCTTGCCATCCAGCGTATCCCCAGCCAACGTCCCCGGCCTGATGTTTAAATCAAACAGCAGATCATGAAAGTCATCTTCATTAAACGCCGTTTTCAAGCCGGACAGAACTTCGCGGCGGGTGGGCAGACCAGCCTGCCGCATTTCCGTTGTGCTTATGCCGTTGAGCAATTCTTGAACATCGAGAATAATCACTTCTCCGTTTTGGGCGTGGTGGGGGACGGTGGCCATCTTCATTTTTTCTAGCTGTTCCAGATAAGCGTAATCGATTGGCTGCGCGTCTGGATGGCCGGGAATGGGCACCACCTCGCGCGGTTTTGTGCCCTGGATGGTATCATGAATACCGGCAAACTCCAGGCGCAGGGAGTAAAGGAACTGGCGGCGATCCCCATCGCCGGTGATGGAAATGCGGATGGTTGCGGCTTTGAGGTCGGCTTTGACGAGGGCGGTGAACTTGTCCTGAGCAGAGCCGAAGGAACCATCGTGGTGCAGCATGACGCCGGTGCGCCAGCGGATTTCGGAATCCACGCGCTGGTGCTGGCGCACCATGAAGCGGTGCAAAATGCTGCGCGGCAGGACGCTGTATTGATAAGCAAACTGGAGCGCGTTGGCGTCATCCCACTCAAACGCGGGCTGCTCTTTGCCGATGAGATCGGGAATGAGCAGCGTTTGGCGGTCGGGAAGGTCGAAGGCCAGCTCAAACTTGAGCATCATGTCCAGCAGAAAGATCCGTTGTTGGTTGGGATATGAATCCCGAGGCAACAAGCCACGCAGTTGAGGACGGGCGAGTAGACCCTGTTGTTTTTGCAGCTTTTGGCTGTTGAGCAAGGCGTAGATGCCTTCCGTCACCCAGTTGGGATTGAGGACGCTGGTGTCGCGGACGCGGTCGTCGTCGGTGAAGTTGAGGACGATGCCTAAATCATGCAGGAAGCGGACCAGCGTGGTCTGGCTGCTTTCTTCGGCGATGCCGTGCTGGCGGCAGAGGTGTTCGTATTCATCGTAGGGGAGGTAGTGGCGCTGGGCCCGCATGGTGACGAGATCGTTTTTGACGCGCATCCAGCTGGCGGGAAAGGCGGTGTCTACGTGCTCCATCGTGGCCAGGAGGGCAGCGATTTCGGTTTCGAGCTGGTCAATGCCCTGGCCGCTGCGGGCGGAGGTGCGGATGAAGCCTTTGATGGCCGGATATTTTTCTTGCAGGCCGCGCCGGTTGATGTCCAGTTGGTGCTGGTCTGATTTGTTGATAACGATGAGGACAGGGGCATCGGGGGCAAAACTGTTGATGAGCGCCAGCCAATACTCCACGCGCCCCTCATCTTCCCCCTGGCGGGCGTCGAGGACGAGGAGGTAGAGGCTGCGTTTGGTGAGGAAAAATTGGTGGGTGGCGTGCATAATTTCCTGCCCGCCAAAATCCCAGATGTTGAGGGCGATGGGCACAACGCCCTGCCGCGGGCGATTGACGTCCAGTGACCAGCTTTCGATATTGATCCCTTCCGTCTGATTTTCCGTCTCGTCAAACCCCTGCCCCAGCAGCCGCTTAACGAGGGAAGTTTTGCCCACGCCGCCTTGCCCCACAAGGATGAGCTTGGCTTCATTAAGCGGTCGGGAAGGGGTTTTTTGCTGTTCGCGCAGATAGGCCAAAATAGCTGGGGCGTTGTCATGCTGCGCCACAATCTCTGGCGGAATTGGTGATTCAGGATTACCTCTGAGGTCAAGTTTTTCCAATTTTGTTAAATGTGTGATTTCGGGCGGAACGCCCGTTAGCTGATTTCCCCAAAGATAAAGCTTCTTTAATTTCGTTAACTGCTCAATTTCGGGCGGAACAGACGTTAACTGATTTCTCCCAAGAGCAAGCACCCTCAATTCAATCAACTGCCAAACTTCGGGCGGAACGGTTAATAGCTGATTATTAGTAAAACTAAGATGTGTCAACCTCGTCAACAGCCCAATTTCGGGTGGAACGACCGTGAGCTTATTACTATTAAGCCGAAGTTCGCTCAACGCCGTCAACTGCCAAACTTCAGGTGGTACTTCCGCTAAGTACAATCTAGTTAAATCAAGTTCAGTTGCCGCTTCATCTTTCGCCTCTTTAATTCGGCACAACGCCAGCAAATACCCTAATATGACCCAGGGTTTGTGCTCCTGCGCCACAATTTCTGGGGGAATTGGTAAGTGAGGGTTGTCTTCGAGCCGAAGCCTTACCAACTTTGGCAGTTGGGTGATTTCCAGCGGAACGGCCGTTAGCTGATTCCCCCAAAGATAAAGATCACTCAACGCTGTCAACCGACCAATTTCGGTCGGAACGGCTGTTAAACCTAATCCACTCAAATCAAGCTCAGTCGCTGATTCATCTTTCGCCTTTTTGATGCGGCGCTGTGCCTCTTTGTAAGCATCTTCAGGGTTGTCGTATTTGTAGTCGGCCATGGGGTTCCTCGTACAAGTGCGACGCACCTGGCAGGTGCGTCGCACTTAAGGTCATCATTCATGTCCCATTTTACCCAATTGCCCGCCGTAGCAGTAGGGCAAAGGCATGCCTTTGCCCTACATAGCATTTGCTAACATTTGCAATAGCTGCCGGGTTACCTGCTTGGTGTCTGGGCCGATTTCGCCGGGGGGGCCGACGCAGGCGGGGCAGCCGTCGCGGCAGCGGCAGTCGCTCACCAACTCCAGGGCGGCGGGCAGCAGGTCGTGGTGCTGCTCAAACAGCCGTTGGCTAAAGCCCACCCCCGCCGCCACCGATTCGTAAATGACGAGGGTGGGGGCCTGGGTCAGCGGGCTGCGGCTTTCGGCCACCACTTCAATGTCGCCGGGATCGCACATGAGGGTGAGCGGGGCCAGGTTGCGCAGCACGTAGGCCAGCCCGCCAAGCGCGGAACGGGCCTGCTGCCCGGCTTCGGCCTGCTTGTGGCAGCTGGGGCAGAGAGTGATGAGGTTTTCCGGCTGATTGGCCTGTTTGTAATTGTCGTTTTGGCCGGGGATGTAGTTGAAGTCGCGAAACGGCCGCAAATGATGCACATGCAATCCCTGCCCCGATTTGGCCTCCGCGCCACAGTTGCGGCAGCGATGTCCATCTCTAGCAAGCACAACTTGTCTTTGCTGCTGCCAGTTGGGGCCGTAATTATTCGGCCGTAGCAAAATACCCGCGTCGTACAGCCGCTCCGTCAGCGCATCGGAGAAGATGAGCCAGTAACCACTGGTCTCCAGCACCATCTCCGGCAAATCAATCTCGCCAAAGCCCAGCGTCTCGTGCGTGTACCGCTTAATTTTGCGGTAGCCGGTCGCTTTGGTGACAACAGTGACGTCTCCCCATGATCTTATTAAATCAACAGATTTCGCAGATTGAAAAGATTTTTCTTCTTCTTCCTTGGCCCCTCTCGTTTCTTTGCGGCTTTGCGTGAGAAATTCCTCGGCCGTTTCCATCGGGTTCAGTTCGCGGATGGAGCTGCCCACGCTGGCGCGGGTGTAGTAATCGACGTCGATGGGGCGCACATGGGCGAGTCGGCCGTCCCAATCAAATTCCTCTACCAAATACGTGCGCGCCTGGTGCATGTAAATCGAGCCTTCGTACACCATCACGGGCGCAGTTTCCAGATCCACCTCGCCGATGACGTGCGTGCCGTCTTCGTCGTGGGCCTGGATGACGACGGTATCATCGCCGCTGGTGCGCAGGGAAACGGCCGTGGCGGGCGAACCTTCTCCCACGTAATGAAACTGCTGTCGCGTCTCGTGCAAATCGCCTGCGTCGCGCAGCGCTTCCAGCAGTGGCGTCACGTCGCCAAAACCACCAAACGGTTCGCCTTGCTTAAACGGCAGTTCGAAGGCAGCGCAGAGCAGATGACGCACCATGATGCGCAGATTGTCCGGGTTGGTGAGGGCGTGTTCCGGCGAACGGCCGAAAATGTAGCGCGGGTGGGTGCAGATGTACTGGTCCAGCGGACTGTTGTTGGCCACCATGACGGCCACAGATTGGTCGTTGCGTCGTCCGGCGCGGCCCGCCTGCTGCCAAATGGAGGCTATCGAGCCAGGGTAGCCGGTGATGATGGCCGCATCCAGCCGGCCAATGTCGATACCTAGCTCCAGGGCGTTGGTGGCCACCACGCCGCGAATCTGCCCGGTGCGCAGGCCGTGCTCAATCTGGCGGCGTTCCAATGGCAGGTAGCCACCGCGATAGCCGGTGACGGAGAGCGCCTCGCCGCCCTGGTAGACCACGTCGTCGCGCAGGTAGGCCAGCAGAAGCTCCACCGTCTGCCGGGCGCGGGCAAAGACGATGGTCTGGATGTCCGCGGCCAGGAAGGTGCTGGCGGCATCCCGCGCCGCCAAAACGGAGCTGCCGCGCAGCCCCAGGGTCTCGTCTATGATGGGTGGGTTGTACAAAATGAACTGCTTCTCGCCGCTGGGCGCGCCGTTTTGCGTTTCGTCGATTAGGGTGAACGGCCGTTCCACCAACCGTTCCGCATGTTCCTTGGGATTGGCAATGGTAGCCGAGCAGCAAATAAACTGCGGATCGCTGCCGTAAAAGTGGCACAGGCGCTGCAAACGGCGCAGCACGTTGGCCACGTGGCTGCCAAAGATGCCGCGATAGGCGTGAATCTCGTCCAGGACCACAAACTCCAGGTTGGCCAGCAAGTTGCGCCAGCCGGTGTGGTAAGGCAAGATGCCGCTGTGCAGCATGTCTGGGTTGGTGATGAGGATGCCGTCGCTGCGCCGAACCTGGGTGCGCTGGCTGCGGGGCGTATCGCCGTCGTAGCTGTACACCGCAAACGGCAAATTACCCGCGCCGATGAGGGCCTGGGTTTCGGCCAGCTGGTCTTGCGCTAAGGCTTTGGTGGGGAACAGGTAGAGGGCGCGGGCTTTCGGCCGTTCCAGCAGCCGTTGGAAAACGGGAATGGTGTAGCAAAGGGATTTGCCGGAAGCGGTGGTGGTGGCAATGACGACGTGTTGATTTTGGGAAACGGCCGTTACCGCCGCTGCCTGGTGGGTAAATAATTGGTCAATGGCCCGCTCTTGCAGAGCCTTTTTAATTGAATCGGGTAGGTCACACGATGCCGTTGCCGGCGGGCGCGCCGGTAAACGCTCCCAGGCTACCACATTATTCATAAAGTCACGGGTCATTCGCAACGAGGCTATTAGTTCAGCAATTGACATTGGCCCGATTATAGCCAGTTTCTGCACCTCCGGGTTGTTATTAAGAAAAGTTATCCATATGGTTATTCTTCTCATTATTATTTGTAGTATGTTGTAGTAGGGGCTGGGGATATGTGAGCGAATCTGATTTCTCCCCATATGTTGGCCAGCGATGCGTTTGTCCCCCATATCTTTCTGCCTGTTCTTTTTTGATTGACGGGTTGACCTGGGGATAGCTTTGGATAACCTTTTAATACACGCGTTTTGACTGATTCTTACCCTTTTTGGTCCACATGCGTATATACAGCCCTACTTGAGTACGCCCCCATATGTGGGGATTCGCCCCTAATTTTGTTCATTATGACAAATGGGGTTTTCCACAGCTGAGATCAGTTTTCCACAGTTTACGGCCGTTTATCCACAGTTTTCCGCTCATTTGCCGCCAAATCTGGACGCTCGATCCGTTTCCCTTCTTCCATATATGGGTTCATTTACGCTAAAAGACACATATTTGGGGCTACCTGGGTGGAACGGCCGTGCCTTATGCCAATTGGTTGCCGAATTCCCAAAGGTGTGGCAAATTCTCCCCTCAATAGTACCGGTTACTTTTGCCAGGATTGCCGGGTACTGTTATCCTTGACAACCGGTTGGCGTATTGACTAGAATCTATTCATCCTGAGCATTGCTCTCTCAAGTATGACACCACAAAATGGTTCATCGATGAGAAATCTTGGAGGCCCAACATGAACGTCATCAAAGTGTCTGCTCGCTCAAGAACTGCTGCTGTCGCTGGTGCAATTGCTGGTGTCATGCGGGAAGTGAGTCGGGCGGAGGTGCAGGCCATCGGTGCCGGCGCCGTCAACCAGGCCCTAAAAGCGATTGTCATTGCCAAAGGTTACCTGGCCGAGGAGGGGGTTGATATCGTTTGTGTCCCGTCATTTGTGGAAGTTTCCATTGATGACCAGGAACGAACGGCGGTCCGAATTGTTGTGGAGCCACGTAATCAAGCGTAGAAGAAGTTGATACTCGCGGCGGGCACATTTTAACTGTGTCACCAAAAATGTTAGATTATGCCCTTTGCGAGTATAGTTTGATTACACAGAGCTTGGTGTTGGGAGACATCAAGCTCTTTTTTTTTGCCAGCGAAGATTAGCGGCTGCCTCGCTGCCCTGTTGCCCGTAATTCTGAAGAGGAAATATCTTTGCGGAATGCTTCGGCCGGAATTGGCTTGAATAACTCGGTGAATGGTTCCGGCACGTCGAGCTGATCCCCGTCGCGGAAGACGCCATTTTCATCTTGCCTGCCTGCCACCAAAAACGAACAGCCACAGTGGGCAATTTGGCTGAGGGCGGCGTGGAGAGCTGACTCACTATTTTGGTAGTAGCGTGGGTGCAGTACCCGTTCGGCCGTATCAAAGCCAATCACAAAAACGGTATTGGGGAACAGCTGGGCCTTTTCTAGATAAGTGGGGGCGTTTGTCACATAAACGGGCCAGCGTCCAGCAAACTGGGCAATGCGCTGCACGATGACGTCGGGCGCGATCGCCGGTTTATCTACGTTTTGCGCCGAAATCTCAAAGGCAACGGGATGGCCCAGCAATTTGGCGGAGACTTGTAGCAGTTCCAAATGGCCGTCGTGCAGGGGATTGAATGAACCGGAAAGGATGGCTTGCGGGTTGACATTTCTGCGCCGGATACGGCCGTCGGCCGTCACGCCAAAATAATCCAGTTCCCCACTAGCGATCTGCTGCGCTGCCTGCCCAAAATGGTGTGTGGAAATCGTCAGTCTGTCCTCGTCTGTCAGTTCAAATTGCAGATTGCCTGGCAAAGACATCGCTGCTGCCAAGGCATTGAGGATGATGCGGCTCACCAGGTTTTCTTCCCCCGCCCGATCCCGATAACCTTTTTGCAAATGAATGCCGTATTCCACCAATCGGTCTGGCTGCCAGGTGGCAATGTAGGCGCGGTGTTCGCCTCGCTTGGGCCGGTCGGTGATGATGGTGGCGGTGCAGGCCAGACCTACAACCGGATGGGTGTTGGCATCCAGCCAACGGGCGCGGGTGAAAGCGCGCCCGGCCAGCAGGCGCGCCGTCCGTTCCGTGACATATTTGGCAGGCGGGCGGCCCAAAAATTCGTCGAAGGCCGCCTGGCTGTAAGGCACCAATGCTTCTAGCAAGGTGCGGGTTGCCCCGGCCACGCCTAATAGATTAGAAAGGGCCTCGGTCCCGGCACCGGCGGCAACCAAAACAATGCGTTCCGGGGCATCGTGGATGGTTTGAACAAGCTCTTTGATCTCATTTTCCATAGCAGGTGGGATTTTATCATTGGCGGGGGCAAATACAATTGGAGATTGCGATTTGCTTAACATAATCACGCGAGTGTTGCATTGAACTTGCGTTCAATGCGCCGTTCGATGATGACTACCAGAGGTGACAGGCTGTTTTGCGAAAAAGCAGCAGTTGCTGATAATTAGGCCCGTTGTGACAAACGAAACGATCTCTACAACGTTGATTTGTCTGTGGGCGGCCATCTTGGTGGTGGCCATTCTCTGGCTGATGGTGCGCCGCTGGCGGCAGCAGGTGGCGGCGGGTGTGTATGATACGGCCGTTTCCACCCCACCTTTTGTCTCCCTCACGCCACAATCACACAAGCCAATCTTAGCCACCATGCTGCTTGGCGGCTTGCTGCTGCTCATCCTGGGCCAGGTTAGTTTGGCCCAATTGGAGCGCCCGACAAGCTGGTTGGTCATTGGGTTGATGAGCCTGGGCGGCGGCCTGTTTTTGTGGGCGGGCAGCCGGGTACGCCGGGATGGCCTGGCTGATGATTGGGTAGCGCAGCGGCTGCATCGCCTGGGTCATTGGTTGGGTGTGGCGGGCTGGCAGGCGCTGCTGCTTTTGTTGGCGCTGGCCTTTACCGCACTTGCCCGGCTGGCTGCCGGCGATCTGGCGTTGGCGCGCCGTTGGGATGTGTCGGTGGTGGCCTGGCTGCTGGCATTGAGTTTTGCGCTGGTGGGCGGCGTGTCGCTGGCTGAGTGGCGCGGGTGGCTGCGTCGCGGCATTGGTCTGGCGCGCTGGGAGTGGTGGCTGCTGCTGGGGTTGTTTATCGGGGCGTGGCTGCTAAGGGGAACGGCCGTTACCCAATTCCCCAACACCTTTTCCGGCGATGAAGGATCGGCCGGACTGCACGCTGTGCGCTTTTTGCAGGGCGAAGCGGATAACTGGTTTACGATTGGCTGGTTTTCGTTTCCGTCGCTTTACTACGCACTGCAAAGTATGGTTATCGATCTTTTTGGGCAGACGGTGGCGGCGCTGCGTTATTTTGCCGCTTTTGGTGGCTCGCTGGCAGTTGTGGCTGTGTATTTGCTGGCGCGGGTGATGTTTGATCGGGGAACGGCCGTGGCTGCCGCCGTCGTCATGATGGGGTCTCACTATCATATCCACATGAGCCGCATCGGCCTGAACAACGTGTGGGACAGTTTATTTGTGACGCTGGTGCTGGCTGCACTGTGGCACGGTTGGCGCAGCGGCCGTCGATTGTCTTTTGTCCTGGCGGGCCTGGCGTTGGGCCTGGGTCAATATTTTTATGTGTCGGTGCGCGTGCTGCCGCTGCTTGTTTTGCTGTGGGTTGTTGTCATGTGGTGGCGGCATCCGCAGCAGTGGCGCGAACGGGTTCCCGGTTTTGTGCTGAGTGCGTATACGGCCGTTCTCACGATTTTCCCCTTGGCCGTTTATTTTGCCCGCCATTGGTCCGAGTTTCAGGCGCCGCTCAATCGCGTTACTATTTTGGGCGAGCGTCTGGCTAGCATGGCCGCTGCTGAAGGCACCAATCAGAGCTGGATTGTGCTGCGGCAGATGTGGCAGGCAGCGCTGGGATTTACCCATTTGCCGCTGCGGTTGCTGTATCAACCGGATGAGCCGCTGCTGCTGCCGCTGGCGGCCGGTTTGTTTCTGGCAGGTTTGGCCTGGGCGCTGTTGCGCTTCGACGGCCGTTTCGGTTTGCTGCTGCTGCCGTTGTTATCTGTGCCGCTGTTGAGCGGCTTTAGCCAGGACCCGCCTGCTTCGCAGCGTTTTATTTTGGCCATGCCCAGCGTGGCCATTCTAGTGGGATTGCCCATTGGTTTGATTGGGCGCTGGCTGCGGCAGCTGTGGCCGGAGGGGAAGGAATGGGTTTGGTTGGGAACGGCCGTCTTGCTGCTTTGGCTCGTTCTGGTTGACATAACATTTTACTTTGGCGATTTGTACGAATCCTATGAACTGGGTGGATTCAACACCGTGGTTGCCACAGATATTGCCCTGACCTTGCAAGCCGAGCCAACATCACCAGATGTTTACTTTTTTGGTTTTCCCCGGATGGGATATTTTAGTTTGAACACGATTCCCTACTTGGCTCAAAATGTACAGGCAGTGGATATTGTGGATCCGTTAGGTGGGCCTCCCACCTGGCCTATTGCAAAAACAACCTGGGCTATCTTTTTACCAGAACGTCTGGACGAATTGGCTTTGGTACAGCAAGCATATCCAACCGGAACCTATGAAGAAAAGCATGATGCTCAAGGTCGGTTTCTATACGCGGTTTACGAGATTAAACCGTAGTTGAGATCAGAACTCAGATCCATCAAAGCCGTCGGGGCGGCGTAGTTCTGTGCCAAACATGTAGCTGCTTTTAGCGGTCCACGCTTCTTCGCTATTGTCGTTAGCCAGGTGATCAAAAAAGCCCTGCACGCGGCTGTCCAGCAAATCGATCTGGTGCAGCAGAATGGCTTCTAACGTTTTGGGTACAATAGGCGATCCCCATTCTTGCGTACCGTGGTGCGAAGCGATGAGGTGCACCAAATGTCGCAGTTCCTCTTCTGGAAAATCCCCCAATTCGGCCGCAGCTTTTTCGACCAAAACCACCGCGCGGGTAATGTGGCCTACAAGACGGCCGTCTTCCGAAAAGCTAAACGACTTGCTGATGTCATACTCAAGCGCCTTTCCCATATCGTGCAGCAGCGTGCCTGCCAGCAACAAATCGCGATTGACGTAGGGATAATGATTGGCCAGGTAGTTGGCCAGCGTGGCCATGCTCAGCGTGTGTTCCAACAGGCCGCCAATGTAGGCGTGGTGCATGTTGCGCGCGGCTGGCGCGTTGGCATAGTCGCGCAGAAAGGCCTCATCTAAAAGCACGTGGCTTACCAATTGCTGCCACGGTTCACCCAGACTTTTGACTTGCTCTTTTAACTCGGCAATCATCTCGTCCTGGGTGCGGCGGCTAGCTGGAAGCAAATCGGCCAGGGCCGGGTCCAAATTTTTGTTCATGTCGGTGATGGTGATTTGCAGGGCGTCTTTGTAGCGCACAGTGCGCCCGGTCACCAGGACGGGGCTGCCGGTTTGTGTCCAGCTTTCGGCGTAGCTGGGAATGTCCCAAAAGACAAAAGCGATCTGGCCCGTTTTGTCGCGCAGGCTACCCAGTAGGTAGGGACGGCCGTCTTTCGTTTCGCGTAAAATAGAATCCTGAATGAGGAATGGCTCGTTCTCTAGTTCATCCCCCACATTAATATCAGCAACAAAAAATGATTTCACAAAACCCTCTCAATAGTCTTATTGTTACGCGGGCGATTGTAAGGGGATTTTGGTTTTCTGGCTACCTATTCTAAAATCCCACTGTCGCTATTTTGCGAATATAAGAAAGGAAGCTACTTCAATGAAAAAACTTATTGTGGGCATTTCGGGTGCAAGTGGTGTGATCTATGGCATTCGGCTTCTGGAGCTGCTGCGGGCGGTTCCTGATGTAGAGACACATCTCATCATGAGCACGGCCGCGGCCACTACCATTGGGCTGGAGACAGATTTTACGGCCGAAGAAGTGATGCAATTGGCCGATGTTTCTTATCGTTTCCGAGATATTGCTGCGGCCGTTTCGTCCGGCTCTTTCAAAACCTGGGGCATGATTGTGATTCCCTGCTCGATGAAAACGTTGGCGGGCATCGCCAACTCGTTTAGCGATAATCTGCTGCTGCGCGCCGCCGACGTGGTGCTCAAGGATCGGCGGCGGCTGGTGATTGTTCCCCGGGAAACACCGCTGCATCTGGGCCACCTGCGGCTGATGATGCAAGTTGTGGAAATCGGTGCGATTCTTGCTCCGCCCATGCCCGCCTTTTACCATCGCCCAACATCCGTTGATGATATCATCAACCAGACGGTGAACCGGCTGCTGGACGTGCTGGAGATTGAGTTGCCAACGGATTTGTTTACGCGTTGGTCGGGAGGCAAACAAAGCCGTGGTGCGTGATCCCCGTGAATTGGCATTAGCTTATTTAGCCAAACATCAGGTGATGACCTTGGCCACAACCGGACCGCAAGGCGTTTGGGCTGCGGCCGTTTTTTACGTCAACGATGGTTTTGATCTGGTCTTCCTTTCGGCTGGGCACACGCGGCACGCACAAAATATAACGGCCGTTCCACACATAGCGGCCACTATTCAAGAAGATTATCGGGATTGGCAAGAGATTAAGGGAATACAGTTGGAAGGGCGTGTGTCGTTGTTGCGCGATGTTTCCCGGGAAACGGCCGTTGCGCGTTATCTACAGAAATATCCTTTCCTGGCCAAAGCCGATGAAAAAATGCAGGCCGCGCTAACGCAAGTTAACTGGTACTTGCTCCAGCCAGAAAAGCTTTATTTTATTGACAACAGCTTGGGGTTAGGTCATCGTGATGAAGTTGCACTGTAGATTATAATCCCAGCCGCTCAAAGTTCTTGATGAGCGTTTTGATATACCGGGCAAAGTGTGGCTCGTAATAGAGAGCAACGGCCGCTTCTTCCTCGTCAAATTCTTCTGAAAGTTCAAGAATCCCTTTTACGTAAGCTGCGTCGCAGCGGATGATAGCATCCTGCACCAGCTTTTGCCCTTCAAGCTCCAGCAGCACCGGTGCCGTGGAGAGTGATTTTGCTTTGAGCGTATGAATCACCTGAGCGCGACGAGCCAACAGCATCACGGCATTGATTGCGTTTTTCGAGATCTTTTTCTCCTGGCTTTTATACTCTTCGTGCAATGTGTCGATGAGTTCACGCCAACGGATCTGGTCTGAACTGGTCATGTGCCGGAGCATTCCCTTTAAGATGGTAAAGCGTGTTTCTCGCTTGATTACCCGCAGTCGCTGTTTCTTCAATCCGCGCCGATAGCGAACGTGCAGCGGGGTTGGCGGTTTTTTCTCTTTTTCGGGGCGAGTGACGTAGATTGTTGTTTCTTCTTGCTCAATACGAACCAGGTGCGGGTATTTTTCCAAGAACCTGCGGAAGCTGCCTTCAGCATACTGACTTTTGTCAAACACGCCTTTGCTGGCATCAGACATGTGCTGCTTGAGCACGCTGGCCCGCACCCTCTCCTCACCATTAAGAAGTTGCTGCAGGGAATTGCTCAGCAACTCCTCCACCTGGGTATCGTTTAATTGGGGCGCCGGGACGATCTCTTCGTAGTAAATATATCGATCGCACAGGCTGGCAAAGCTTTGGCTAGTTGTGTGGCGCACACCGAGACCAATCACCTGTTTGCCCCGTTTACGCAGTGCCTGTACCAGGGGCGTAAAATCACGGTCGCCGGTCATCAAAACGTAGGTGCTGTACTGATGGCCGTCAATCAACGTTTCCATTGTGTCGACCACAATTTGCATATCAGCCAGGTTTTTACTGAAGTTGTTGAGGCGAATGGCGGACTGGGTTACAAAGCCGGCTGTGGCTAAATCGCGCATGAGCTGTTGATCTTGTCGCCAATCCCCATAAGAATGGCGCAGGACGATACGGCCGTTTGTCAGATTCTTAATATGTTCCAGCACCAGCTTGATATCGAATGCTAAATTAATCTGTTTGGCCCCAATAACCAGATTATCTAAGTCCAGGAGGATGGCAACATCATTTGCTGAGGAAGATGAGTTTGAGGAACTGTCTTGCTTATTTGATTGGGTAGACATGCGTAACTTTTGTTTCTCGCAGTTTGATAGGCTAACGGTATTCTACTTCATTCACCTATTCCCGCAATTGTTTCCCGGGAAACAGTGTGGCGAGTTTTGTTTCCCGTGAAACATTGGATGGTGATGGCCGACGGCCGTTTCTGCGTTACAGCTTATCGCCAAAATCTCGCACCATGACTTACGGCCGTTTTGCTAATTGATCAATACATGTTACCATAATGTGATAATACTATGTCAACCTGTAGCAGGTTACGGAGGTAGGCAATGGAACGCAGATGGGTTTGGTCAGGGAAACCGTGGCAGGCGTTTAAAACGTTTGCCATTATCTTTTCGTTTGTTATGAACTTTGTGTTGCTGCTGGTGCTGCTTGTCGCTGCGCCGCTCCTCTTGCCCATTGTGGATTCTATAGCAGAACCCATTGTTGGTGGCTTGAGCGACAGCTTTGTTGATATGAGTGGCGCCACCATCTCGCGTACCATTGAGGTGCAGGATACGATCCCCATTAGTTTTGTCCTGCCGCTAGACACCGAAACAGATGTGGTTGTGGTAGAGTCGGTGCCGTTAAATATTCCGGCTCAATTTACGCTGCCGGGTGGCGGCGGCCAGATTAATGGTAATGTTACGCTGGCCCTGCCGGAAGGGTTGACCTTGCCGGTGCAGCTAAATCTGGATGTACCGGTTGATCAGGAAATTGATGTGGCCCTGTCTGTAGATGTACAAATTCCGCTTGAAGAAACGGAACTTGGTGGTCCATTTAATACGCTGCGCGGCTTGTTTGAACCACTCGATCGCTTGATTAAAGGGCTGCCCTCCAGCAATGAAGAGCTTATGAATCGGCTTCAGGCGGCCAATAGACCTCCTACAGTACAGGATACGGCCGTACGCTGACGCCATTTACGCATGAACAATAGTGATATTCCGCCCGTCTGCGACTACGAAGGTTCAGACTACCGCACCCGCTTTTGGGAAGGTCAGGGACGTGACTACGAAGACCAGGTTGAGCGCATTGCGCTGCACCGCCTGATGCCGCCAGCGGGCGGCACCCTCATTGAAATTGGTGCGGGCTTTGGTCGCCTGGCTGATGAATATTTGGGTTATCAAAAAGTCGTACTGTTCGATTATTCTCGTTCGCTGCTGCGTGAAGCTCAAACTCATCTGGGCGACGATCCCCGCTTTATTTATGTGGCCGGCAACTGGTACCAGATGCCTTTTGTAGACGGCCTGTTTAACACAATGGTGCAGATTCGTACGCTGCACCATGCGGCTGATGTCCCTGCCTTGTTCAAGCAGTTGGCACGCATTGCCCGGCCAAACGGCCGTTACATTCTGGAATTTGCCAACAAGCAAAACCTCAAAGCCATTTTGCGCTATGGTTTGCGGCGGCAAGAGTGGTCCCCGTTTAACCACGACCCCATTGAATTTGCCGAACTGAATTTCGATTTCCATCCTCGCTGGATCAATGAGCAGCTAACCAAAGCAGGCTTCAAACCGGGACGAAAGCTTACCGTCTCGCACTACCGCTTTGGCCCGATCAAAAAGCTAGTGCCCACTGGCTTGCTGGTGGGGCTGGACTCTTTAGCGCAGTGGACAGGTAACTGGTGGCAGCTCAGTCCCAGTGTGTTTGTGGATGTGGCCCATCCTGCTGAGGGGGAAACGGCCGCAGCCAATACCTTCTTCGCCTGCCCCAACTGCCAGACGCCGCTGCCCGCTCCGGTGGATGAGCAACTCCTCTGCCCCAATCCTGACTGCCAGCGCCGGTGGCAGGTCAAAAACAACCTCTACGATTTCAAAGAGCCTGTCTGAGTTTTTGGATCTGGTGGATCTCGGCTGATGCGGCCAACGAGAATCACCCTCTTGCGCATCATAAAATCAAGTAGAAATAATCCCTTAAAACATGGTACAATGCGCTCATTGTTGTATAAGGTCAACAAATGATAGCAAACAATTCTCAACGCATTGGCGTTATCGATCTGGGCTCCAATACGGCTCGTCTGGTGATCCTCAACGCGGTTCCCGGTTATGCTTACCGCCTGGAAGATGAAATTCGGGAAGTGGTGCGGCTGCGGGAGGGGATGACGGCGGCTGGTTTAAGCGATACGGCCGTTGCCCGAGCCCTCTTCACTCTGCGCCTCTTCAAACGATTTTGCGACAATTACCCGGTTGATTTGATTATCCCCACCGCCACCAGCGCCGTGCGCGATGCCGCCAACGGCCCGGCTTTTTTGCGAACTGTCTCCCAGGAAATTGGCCTCGATTTGCAGGTTCTCGACGGTGAGCGGGAAGCTTACTACGGTACGCTGGGCGCCCTTAACGAGGTGCAGTTGGGCAATGGCTACGTCATTGACATCGGTGGCGGCAGCGCGCAAATTAGCAAAGTGCGCGGCAATCGCTTCCAGGAAGGGAATTCGGTCCCTTTAGGTGCATTGGCGCTGACCGAACAGTTGGTCAGCACAGACCCAATCGCGCCAGCCGAAGTGCGGGCGGTGAAACAACATATTTCCCAGCATCTGGACACCATCCCCTGGCTAAAGAAAAAGCAGGCCAAGCCACATCGACATCTGGTGGGATTAGGTGGCACCATCCGCAACCTGGCCTCTATTGAGGCGGCCCGGCAAAGTCATCCCCTGAACACGCTGCATGGGTTTGTCTTGAGCCGCAGTTCGGTACAGGAGACGGTAGAACTTTTGCAAAAATTGCCCGTGTCTGAACGGCGGCAAATCTCCGGCCTGAGCCGGGATCGGGCTGATATTATCTTCCCTGGTGCCCTCGTGCTGGCCGAGGTGATGGACCGGTTGCAGGTTGAGTCATTGACCATTTCCAAAAATGGCTTGCGCGAGGGGCTCTTTTTTGAACATTTCTGGCACCATTTGGCTTACCCTGTGGTGGCGAGCGTGCGCCGCTTTAGCGTGCTTAATATGGCGCGAGTTTATAACTACCAAAAGGCCCACGCCAGCCACGTGCGCTATCTGGCGACACGGCTGTTCAGCCAGTTGGCGCCGCTGCACGGCTACGACATGGCCGAACGGGAGCTGCTGGATGCCGCCGCCCTGCTCCACGATCTGGGGACGGTCATTAGCTATGATGACCACCACAAACATTCCCAGACGTTGATTATTAACAGCGGATTGGCGGGTTTTTCGCCGCGCGAGACGGCGCTGGTGGCTTTGCTGACGCGCTATCATCGCAAAGGCAAACCCACGTCCGACTCGTTTGAATCGCTTTTGTCTGAAGCGGATCATACGATTTTAACGCGGCTGGCGGCCATTTTGCGGCTGGCGGAATTTTTGGAGCGGGGACGGAATGCCAATGTGGATGATGTAACGGCCGTTTGGGACGACACCACCCTCCGCCTAACACTTATTGCCGACGAATATCCCGCCGTGGAACTGTGGGAAGCAGAACGCAATGCGGCTTCTTTAATGGAAATGGCATTTGAACGCGCGCTGGTTTTGGAAAGTACGGCCGTACCCGACATCCAATTTGGTCTCTGATCTCTTGATTTTTTATAAAATCCATTACAATGTAAGGGATTTGCCAGTTTTACCAGCCTCTTGGACTAACAAAACAGGCTTCAACAGTAAATTTATACGCATTAGCAGTAACGCAACAAACTTGCAATCATCGATATAGAGGTTACGAATGAAACGAACAAAGAAACAGGATGGTCAAGGATTAGTGGAATATGCCCTTATTCTGGTGTTGGTAGCAGTCGTTGTGATTGCCATTCTTACCATATTGGGGCCCCAGGTGGGTAATGTGTTTAGTCGGGTTGTGAATGGTTTGGGTGTTGACACCGCTGGGGGCGGCGGCGGAGGCAGTGCCCCACCACCACCTGGGTCTGTTGAGGTAACCGGGGTGAATGCCAGCCGCAATGGGCCAGATGTGCTTGTTACTATCACCGTTTCGGCCGACACAAGCATTACCGTTACTGATTCACAAAGTGGTAAATTCGCCAACCTTAACTGCAATCTCAATTGCAGCGTTACGATACCTGACGTTGGCGCTGGCCCTGGCACCATAACCGTCACGGCCGATGGCGGCAGCAGTATGTCAGATTCATACCCGGCACAAAATTGATGGAGCGACCTTGTTCGTCTCTTCCCGAAAGGCAAAATGACACCTAACCAAGTTATCTTATAGAGTAATAAATTTACTTTTTACAATTATTTATTCTCTCGGTTGGTAAAAGCGGAAACCTGTTCATCATCATAGATGCTTAACTTGTCCGCTTTTAAGCGAGTAATCGGCCCAAACGCTTGGAGTTTTCCCGCAAAAACTTTTTGCCGATTACAGGTTGGGAGCAAGCCAATGAGCAATGAACAAAAGCAGTTAGCCCAAGGGCTGGTGGAATATGCCCTCATTTTAGTCTTGGTTGCCGTCGTTGTGATTGGGATTCTTACCTTGTTAGGCCCACAGATTGGCAACGTTTTTAGCCGCTTGTTAGAGCCATCCTACTGCGGTGGCTGCATTTGCGGCACCTCCATTTGTAATTGATTGAGCTTGTTTGATTTCCGCACAGTTGCCTTTTTGAGGGGATGTTAAGCGCTGCTTGCCACAATGATTGGTCTCTCGGTAAACTTGCGGCATGAATCGAACACGCTATTTCTTGTTATGTCTACTTGTTTTGGGCCTGCTGGCTGTCGTGCCACAGAAAAGCGGTGCGGCTCCAGCCGTGGAACCTGCCCTGGCACCAGTGGATTACCGCTTTGGTGTTATTGAAAGCTACGAAAATCCGGCACAAGCCAACTCGCTGGGTGCCGCCTGGACGCGGGTGCGTTTTCAGTGGGCCGAAACCCAGGCAGGTGGTCCCGGTACCTGGAGTGCCAGCGTTAGCGATGGCCAGATCAATGGCGAGATTGCTGCCGGGCGCACGGTGGTTGGCTTGCTCATCGGCATTCCTGATTGGGCGCGTGAAGGGCATCTGCCGCGCGGCTTGCATCTGCCGCACACGGACCCGAACAACACCTGGGCTAATTTTGTGCGGGAGGCCGTGGGACGGTACAACGGCCGTATCAACCACTGGATCATCTGGAATGAGCCGGACGTCAATGATCCCAACGCGCCGGGGCACACCTGGGATGGCTCTGTGCAAGATTTCTTCCAATTGCAGCGCACCGCCTACCTGGCGGCAAAAGAAGTCAATCCCAATGCCGTCATTCATCTAAGCGCCTTCACCTACTTTTGGAATCCCAATTACATTTATGAATTTTTGGATGTTGTTGTGGCCGATCCCGCCGCGGCGGACAACAATTACTACTTTGATGCCCTCACCGCGCACCTCTACTTCCAGCCGGACTCTATTTACAACATCATCCAGCAGTTTTACGGTGCTGTGGGCAGCCGGGGTATTCCCTGGAAGCCCGTTTGGCTGGTGGAAACCAACGCCCCACCGATAGATGATCCTGCCTGGCCGGTCTCCAACTTTACGTTCCGCGTATCACAGCAGGAGCAGGCGGCCTTTATCCCCCAGGTTTTTGCCGTGGGGCTGGCGGCCGGAGCGCAGCGAATTGCCATCTACAAAATGCAGGATACAGCCGATGACGTGGCCGCCAATCCTGAACCATTCGGCTTGCTGCGCATGGACGGGTCGCGCCGTCCAGCGTTTACGACGTACCAGGTGGCGGTGCAATATCTGGCCGGCATGCGCGGCGTGAAGCGGGAGCATTGGGGGCATTGGGGGCAGATTCGGCTGGACCAGGGAGCCCACGCCACAACGGTGCTGTTTTCTCGCCTGCCTGCTCCGCAAACGGTTGAGGTTGTCGCCGAAGCGGATACGGCCGTTCTCGTAGACATGTGGGGCAGCCGCCAAACGATCTCGGCCAGCGACGGCGTGTTTACGGTGGAACTGCCCGGCGCAATCTGTGCCCAAACGGCCGGCGATTTTTGCATGATTGGCGGTCCGGTTTTCTATCTGGTGCAATCATTAGACGGGGCATCTGTACCCGCACCGCCACCAGCTAGCGGACCGCCAGCGGTTGATGATCCACCGGCGGCCACAGCTACCGTCGATCCGGATGCGCCGACTGCGATGCCTGAGACGCCATCTACCGCTGAACCTACAGCGGAGCCAACAGAAACAGCGTCGCCCGAACCAACATTCACGCCCAAAGCGACGGTGACACGGCGGCCCACGCAAACGCCAACGGCAACGGCATCGCCCACGGCCGTTCCTACCGACACCTCACCGCCACCAACAGCGACTGAATTATCCACGGCCGTTCCTGCCACCGAAGTTGCTGCTTTGCCGCCCACGCCGGATCCCGCCCAGGAGGTAATTGTCGAGGCCGCTGAATCGGGGGGCAACGGGTCTCTTGTTTTACTAGGGGTAGCCGGATTGTTGGTGTTGGGCGTTGGCGGCTGGTGGTGGAACGGCCGTCGCCAAACATAATATGAGTAGCCGCGGCTACAAATGGAGCAATCTTTGAGAATTTACATTGCCTTATCAGTTTTATTTGTCGGCTGGCTGCTAAGTTTTGCCGCGCCGCTGCGTGCCCAAAGCAGCAGCAACATCACGCGCAATGAAGCGCAGGTTGATTTTCCCCAAGCGGTAACGTTTCAGCTGGAACTGGCTGATGCCAGCGATGTGGCGGAAGTTAACCTGGTGTATGCGGTGGACCGGTTGAGCTGTCTGGAGGCAGATACGGCCGTTCCCGTAGAACTCAATGGCAACCAGGCAGAGTGGACCTGGCAAATGGTCCGCTCCGGCAATCCGCCGCCGGGAGCAACCTTACGCTGGCAGTGGCAAATTACCGATCGCAGTGGCAACATCACCACGACCGATGAACAAAACCACACCTTTGTCGATGACCGATTTGATTGGCAGACGGTTACCGCGCCTAACATTCGCCTGCACTGGTACGAGGGGGATGAGGTAGGGCCAATTTTGCTGGATGCGGCCGTTGCCGGGCTGGACCAGTTACAAAACGAGATGGGCATCACCCTGGACAGCGAGGTGCAGATTTTTATCTATGAAGATTCGGGTGATATGCGGGATGCAGTGCTTTACATTCAGGAGTGGGCCGGCGGTGTGGCCTTTAGCGATTACAACATCATCCTCATTGGCGTGCCGCCGCGCATTGTAGATAGCTGGGGCCGCCCTACCGTGCGCCACGAATTGGCTCATCTGGTGATTGGGCAGTTTGGCCGCAGCTGCGTCGGCGGCAGCCGCCCCACCTGGCTCAACGAAGGGCTGGCCGTTATTGCCGAGGGCGAGCCAAGCGAAACAATTCAAGAAGATTTGACCAACGCCAGCGCCACCAACAGTTTTGAACCGGTCCGCAGTTTGAACGGGGCGTTTTCTTCACATGGTCCGGAGGCGGGCATTGCCTACAGCCAGAGCTACAGTGTGGTCAATTTTTTGCTGGATAGCTATGGGCAAGAACCGATGCAGGAACTGCTGCTTACCCTGGCACAAGGCAGCGGCTACGATGAAGCGCTGGAAGCGGTTTACGGTTTCAATGTGGATGGCCTGGAGCAGGCGTGGCGGCAAAGTATGAATCTCCCCTCACGTGACATTCCGCCGACGCCAACGGCCGTATCTGCCAACGCCATCCCTACCATTGAACCTTTTGGCCTGCCTGAATCTGTACCTACTGAACCAGCTGCGGGAGCAACGGCCGTTCCGCCCAGCACCACCGACTCCGGCAGTGGCATCTGCAATCTCACCGCCTTTCCCCTGCTGCTCGTCGGCTTTGGGCTTGTGCTGCGGAGGCGACAATGATTGGTGAGAAAAGAGGAACGCTGAGGGGCACAGAGGAGACACAGAGTTGCACTGAGAATTCTCTGCGAACCTCTGCGGCATCTCTGTGTAACTCTGTGTTCCAGAAAAAATCTCTGCTTTTAATTACCATCTCTTTTTTCTTGTTAAGTTGCCAACTTATGACCCGCGCCCCCCAACTGCTGCAAAATAACGCCGACATCGACCGGGACGATGCCATTTTTCTGCTTGGCGGGCAGCCGCGCACCCTGGACCCGGCCAAAACGATTGGCGGCCCAGACGGCCCGCTGGGGCTGATCTTCTCCGGGCTGGTGACGCTGGATGCGGATTTGCAGGTGCAGCCGGAGCTGGCCGCCGGTTGGGTGGTGAGTGATGACGGCCGTACTTACACCTTTTACCTGCGTAAAAATGTGTTGTTTCATGACGGACGGCCGTTCACCGCCCAAGACGTTATTTTTAGCTGGGAGCGGGCCGCTAACCCCGCCACCGGCTCCGACACGGTGCAAACCTACCTGGGCGATGTAGAGGGCATTCAGGCGGTGATCGATGGTGAGGCCGAACGAATCAGCGGCCTCCGGGCCATTGATGATTACACGCTGAAGGTGCAGCTTACCGCGCCGGTGGTCTACTTTTTGCAGAAGCTGGCCTATCCCGTGGCCTTTGTGGTGGATAGCGAGAATGTGGACGGCCGTAACTGGGAATATGCGCCCAACGGCACCGGTCCCTTCCGCCTGCAAAACTGGGAAGACGACGAGGAAATCATATTGGTGCGCAATGACAGCTACTACCTGGCACCGGCCCGCGTGCGTCACATCGTCTACGACCTGGGGCCGGGGCTGCCGCTGGCGCTGTACGAAGAAGGCGAGATCGACCTGGTGGGCGTGGGTGGGGCCAATCTAGACCGCGTGGAGGATCCCAACAACCGGCTGCATGACCAGCTTCAGCTGGGCGTCAGCCTTTGCACCTCGACAATTGGGCTGAACAACCAGCTTCCCCCCTTTGACGACGTGCGGGTGCGGCAGGCGTTTAATTTTGCGCTGGACAAGGAACTGCTGATTGAAACCTTCTCTGGTGGGGATGCACTGGTGGCCACCGGCTCCCTGCCGCCGGGAATGCCGGGTTACACGGCCGACCCCAATCGCGGCTATCCTTTTGATCCAGCCAGAGCCAACCAGCTTTTGGACGAAGCGGGTTACGCCGACCGTTCCACCTTTCCGGTGGTTACCTACACGACGTCGGGGTATGGGGATGTGGGGGGGTATGTAACGGCCGTTATCTCCCTCTGGCAAGAAACGTTAGGCGTCACTATCCAGCCCGTTGTGATTGACCCGTTTATTTATTACGATGAGCTGTACGCCGGCAGCACCGGCAACATCTACAGCAGCGGCTGGTGCGCCGACTACCCCGACCCGCAAAACTTCCTCGACATTTTGTACCATGGCAACTCGCAGCAAAACATTGGCCGTTATGTCAACTCACAGGTGGATGCGCTGCTGGAGCAGGCCCGCACCGAGCCAGATGTGACCACCCGCCTGGCACAGTACGCCGAAATTGAGCGATTGATCGTGGCCGATGCGCCCGTCATTTTTATCAGCCACAGTCTGCAAGCCGCCCTCGTCAGCCCCGATTTGGACGGCTTTGTGCTCACGCCGCTGGGCGTCCGCCAATGGCACCGCGTTGGCGTTGAGCGTTAATGATTGTGATGCTGATTGTTTTCTTTGCCATTTTTGTGCAGGCCGCTTCCGGGTTTGGCCTGGCGCTGGTTTCGATGCCGCTGCTGGTGGGAGTGATTGGCGTGGGCACGGCCACACCGCTGGTGGCGGTGATCGGCATCACGGCTGAGGTTTTTTTGCTGCGCCGCTACTGGTATGCTTTGAATTTTTCGGCCGTTAAACGCCTCTCCCTCGCCTCCATCATTGGTATTCCCCTGGGCGTGTATGTGCTGCGTGAGGTAGACGGCCGTATCATCACCATCATTTTGGGCGTCATTGTCACCAGCTATGCTCTGTACGCACTGTTTGCGCCGCGATTGCCTGCTTTGCAACAATCCGGCTGGGCCTACGGCTTTGGCTTTGTGGGCGGTGTGTTGAGCGGCGCCTACAACACCAGCGGTCCGCCGGTGATTATTTACGGCACCTGCCGTCGCTGGGAGCCCACGACCTTTAAGGGCAATTTGCAGGCGTATTTTTTGTTGAACAGTCTATTTACGCTGACGGCGCACATGGTTAGCGGCAATTTTACGGCCGTTGTCTGGCAAAATTATCTATGGGCACTGCCTGGCATTGGGTTGGGCTTGCTGCTAGGGCGCTGGGTAGACGGCCGTTTGGCCCCAGACCGGTTTCGCAAGGCGGTACTTTTGCTGCTTATTCTGCTGGGGATTCGGCTGATTGTTGGCTAGTATTGCGCGGCATAACTCTTTTTCCGTTTAGTAGGTGTGTCGCGCAATACTTAAACAGATTGGCATGTATCGCCAATAATGTGAAAAGGATTTCTGCCAATCTGTAATAGGGGGTGTAAAAGAGTGGTGAAACGTCTTGTTGAAAAAGTGAGAACTCATTACACTGTCTGCTATGGATAAGCAAGAAGCGTTGACCGAAGAAGAATTCACAGAGCAAACGTCCCAACAATCTTCAAGACGGCGACGCCGGCGGAAGGAACGGCGCTATCGTTTTGGTCCGCGCAAGCGGCAGCGTTTTCCAGAGCCGCGCTGGTGGCGTGAGGTGCTGCTGGCTCTGTTTTTGTTAACGGCCGTTCTCTTTCTTATCAATCCTTTTCCCCGTCTGGCCCAGTCAAGAGCGACGGTTGCGGAGCCGGCTGTGCCTTTGGCTGTTGCTCCGCCCGTCGATGCCGAAGATGGGTACTGTCTTGTTGGCGATTTTCAGGAATGGGTGGATTATGAAACGCCCCTTTTGGATGACGGCACCGAAGGAGATAACACGGCTGGAGATGGCATTTACTCCCGAACGATTCTCTTTGCCGAGCCGGGCCGTTATTTGTGGCGCGTGATACCTTGCGGCGCCTGGGATTTAGGGGTTCCCGAAAAATCTGCCTGGGTGTTTGCCACCACACCAGATCAGCCTATCACCTTTACCTTTAACCCGGCTATGCCGCCCAGCCATTTGTGGCCCCAGGCGTATGCCTTTACTGCCAACGACACGCTGCCGGCGCGGCCGGTAGCTGTGGGCAATTTCCAGGCCCGGCGTTGGGATAGTGAAGATTCGCGTACGGCGATGGCTCCTTCTGGCAACAGGCAACACCAGTTAGCTTACCGCGTGCCCTTGCCGGGCACGTATGAAACGTACGTTGTGATACAGGGGCTGGAGGATGGTATTGGCGCAAGCGGCCGTTCCCGCGAACCGGTCCCGCTGGAGTTCACCACAGAATTTCCGGCAGAGATGGTGGTGTTTCAGTATGACGGCCGTACCGATCGAATCGCTGTTTTGTCTGGCATGCCCTGGTGGTTAAGCTGGCTGGCCTATGGGTGGGGCGCCAGAATTATTGCCGGAATTTCCATCTTAGGTGCGCTTATTTTGAGTGCCCAAATCGGTTACAGGCGCGTTGTTTTACGTCCCGACAAACAGTACAGAGCCGGCTGCCCGGACTGTGGCGCGCATGATCTTCAGCGCATCAGCCGGGAAACCTCAGATTATGTACTGGATTTATTCGGCGTACCGGTGCGCCGCTACAAATGCAATCAGTGCGGTTGGGAAGGTCGTCGGATTTATCGCAAAAATCATCACTGAAATGGGTAATCGGTGAAGAGATGACCGATTGCTGATCACCGTTCCGCCCGCAGTAAATCAATTGTCTCTACCGCGTGCCGCAAATGGGGAATGACGATGCTGCCGCCCACCACCAGCGCCACGTTAAGGGCATCCACAATTTCCTCGTTAGACCAGCCCGCGTCTACACATTGAATCAGATGATAGTCGATGCAATCATTGCAGCGCAGCACGGCCGAGGCCACCAGCCCCAACAGCTCTTTGGTGTTGCCGGGCAGCGGACCGTCCCGGTAAGCGGCCGTATCCAGATTAAAAAAACGCTTAATGCCCAAATGGTCCAGGGCCATCACCCGCTCATTCATCCTTTCCCGATAAGCTTGAAACTCATCTAATCTTGTAGTAGACATACTTTCTCCTTTTAAATAGGACGCTGATTACCCTGAGCTTCCTGATTAATCCTGATCAGGTAAATCTATGATCTAAGGCTATTTATTTAGTGAAATCTGGCAAGAGATTAGTCAGCGCCTTGATTAAGATATCAATGTCGCGTTGTGTGTTGTACCCCTGGACAGAAATGCGGATGAACGGCCGTTCCTGCCACACCGTCAGCGGCACTTCCACCTTGTAATCAGCATAAAGCCGCGTTTTGAGGGCCGGAACATCGGCAATGGGAGGCAAGGGTACGATGGCCATCTGGCTAAATGCCCTGCTGTTAGGGTAGATGCCAGGCAACCCGGTAAGTGCAGTAATGCCGTCCACTGCTTCTTGCAGCAGTGGACGGCAGGCGGCCTGCACCTTTTCCCACTGGTGTGCTTCTCGGAATTGTATGGCGTCGGCTACGGCAAAATAGGCAGACAAATCATTGGTGCCTAAATATTGCAGGTAATCCAGGAAATCAGAGCCATAAGTTAGTTGACGATCTGCCCCCCAACCCCAGCCCACTACCAGCGGTTCGATGATATGTTGGGCCGCCGGATGGGCATGTAAAAAGGCGGCCCCTTTGGGTGCACAAAGCCATTTATGACAGTTGCCCATGTAGAAATCTGCGCCGATTTGCGTCAGGTCAAGTGGAATTTGGCCGGGGGCGTGAGCTCCGTCCACCACGGTAAGAATGCCTGCCTCGCGTGCGCACTGGCAAATTATTTGGACGGGGAAGCGTACGGCCGTACTCGATGTAATATGGCTCAGGAAGATTACTTTGGTTTTGTTGGTCACGCCCTGCCAAAGGTGTTCCACAATCGCCTCGTCGCCGGGCAGCGGCAGCGGGATGGGCTGTTGGCGGTAATAAAACCCTTGCTTGCGGCTGAGGAAATGCCATACGTTGTCACACGCCCCATACTCATGGTTGGTGGTTAACACCTCATCGCCGGGACCCAGCGGCAGCGACCGGGCGACAATATTTACGCCAAAAGTGGCGTTAGGCACAAACACCAGGTCACTGCTGCCTGCCCGCAAAAAAGTTGCCAGGCTTTGGCGGGCATCGGCAAAGTGGCCTGCAATTTCCGCAATAAAAAAATGGACGGGCTGCCTTTCCAAACGTAGCTGCCACCGCTGGTAAGCTTCAAAAACCGGGCGGGGCGTGGCGCCAAAAGAGCCGTGATTGAGGAAAATGACATCAGGATCTAACAAAAAGTAGTTTTTCAAGTTCTTCAATGAAGTGTTCCTTTTTTTATAGGTTGACGATTTCTACCATAACACCGGCAAAAGGACATGAAAATATCGCGGTTTCAACATACAATGGAGCCAAATTTCACCTGATGAAAAATGATTTTTATTTTCTATGAGAGAGAGCGTTTATGGAACTCGTAAAAACCTTGCAGGATCATGTTGGAGCAAAGCCGGAGAAGTTTTTTAAGGACACCCTGTTTCACAGCGAGGCGCTGCTGATTGGCGTGAACTGCCTGGAGCCGGGCCAGGTGCAAAAGCCGCACGAGCACGCCGATCAGGACAAGTTTTACTACGTGGTGGCTGGTGAAGGGAATTTTTGGCTGGGTGAGGCGCGGGTTACGGCCGTAACCGGCCAAATTGTTTGGGCACCGGCCGGCATGGTGCACGGTGTGCAAAACGATGGCCAGGAGCGTTTGACCCTGCTGGTTGGCATTGCCCCTGCGCCTTAGACTTCATAAATTTTGTCGATATATCGTTTGAGAATATCGCTCACCATGCCGCGCATGGGAATGGTGGCCGCCATGCCATAGACGGGAGCCAATCCGCCTTCTTCGGCTGGTTGCGTTTTTACGTAAGACACGGCTTCTTGCAAATCCTCAATAAACCGCTCTGCCACGCCAGGCTGAGTGTGGATATAGGTCACGCAAAAATGAACACAAGTTGGTTTATGTAAACCATTTAAGCCCCAATGGCGCTTGGACATAAAATCCATTACCCGATAGATGTCAAAGTCATCAGCCGTGAAGGCGTGCACGATAAGAGAATTTCCCAGCAGCCGCAGGCCGGGAATGCGGGCAATCCCTTCGCGAATTTTGGCTGAAGTTTCCAAAATTTTCTTGGTTGCTGCCAGATACCCCGCTTGCCCCAAGGACACCATTGCTGCCCAGCAAGCGGCGCTTAATGCCCCCGGTCGGCTGCCGGCAAAGGAGGGCGAGAAGTAAAGGCCGCCGGGCCAATCGGTGACCGTAAAATATTGGTAGCGCCGCAGTTCTGCCCCCCGGTACAGCACCACCGAGGTTCCTTTGGCCGCATAGCCGTATTTATGCGTATCGGCCGACATGGAGGTGACGCCCGGCAAGCGAAAATCAAACGGCGGCACCTCGTAGCCCAGCTTTTTGGCCCAGGGCAGCACAAAGCCACCCAGGCAGGCGTCGGTGTGGAAGCCGATGCCGTGCTTAAGTGCCAGGGTAGACATCTCTTCAATAGGATCGATGACGCCGTGCGGATAGCCGGGAGCCGACCCCACGATGACAATGGTGTTAGGAGTGATCAGATCGCGTACGGCCGTCCAGTCTGCCCGAAAATTGTGATCCACCAGAATCCGCACCATCTTGATGTTGAAATATTGGGCCGCTTTGTCGAAGGCGGCGTGGGCCGTAACCGGCACCAGCATCTCCGGGTGTTTGATCCCCTTTTTGTCGCGGGCCCAATCGCGGTACGTTTTCATTGCCAGCAAAATGCTCTCCGTACCGCCGGAGCTCATCGTGCCGCAGATTTCCTCGTCTACCCCGAATCCTGGCTGCGTTTGGCCGGCCCCCAGCATGTGGGCCGTCATGGAGACAATTTCGGCTTCAAACTTGCCGGTGCTGGGCCATACGTCGGCGTGCAGCGGATTGCTTTGCGAGTGCAGCGTGTACACTTGGTTCAAAAAGTTAATGTGTTCATCGTCGCCATGATAAACGGCGCCGGAGACAAAGCCATCTTGCCAGCGGGCCTGCTCCAGCTTTTTGAAGGCGGCCATTTCGTTGAGTATCTCTTGCTGGGGACGGCCGTTCACCGGCAAATGCTCGTAAGTCTCAAACTCGCCTCTGTATGGCTTTAACGAACTGTCCAGTCCGTCCATCATCTCATCATATTGTGCTTCAATGCGCTTGTTGACGGCCGGAATGGCCTTTAATCCCTTCTCTAATTGGGGCATAATCCGCTTATTCAACTTGCCCAATACGTTTTTAATTCCCATGATCAAAATCCCTTTCAACTGTTCAAGCGAGCATAAATGCCCTTATTCTGCTTGTAAATGTTCAAATATTCGGCAAACAATCGATCGTAAATTTGGCGGTTGGCCGGATTCGGTTCATAAGTGTGGGCAATCGTCACATCATCACCAATCGTATCAAATGAGGCCAATCCCAGGGCAACGGCGGCCAGCAAAGCCACACCCCGGGCATTGGCCTCAACGGGGTCCTGCACCTGCTTGATGCGCCGGTTGAGCACATCGGCATGAATCTGGCACCATACATTGGAGTTTGCACCCCCGCCAATCATGTGAATATCGTTGAGCGGTTGCTTGATAAATTTCTCCACATAGCCCAACAGCCAGCGTGAATTGTAAGCCACGCCTTCAAAAACGGCCCGAATAAGATGTGAACGTGTGGCCGTCAGGGACAGATTGTGGAAGCCCCCGCGCACCAGATGATCTTCTACCGGCGTGCGCTCGCCGTGCAGCCAGGGGGTAAAAATTACCTGCTCGCTGCCGGCTGGCACCTGTTCTACCATCTGGTCGAATACGGGATACACGTTGGGGATACGCGTTTCCCGGGCCAGCGCGTCATCCGGGTAAAGGATGTTGTCGCGTAGGTAAGAGAGGCAGGCTCCGGCCGTTTCTTGCTCGTTGGCAATGAAATATTTGCCGGGAATGGCCGATGGCAAAGAGGCCATGTTGTGAAATATATCCGTCTTTTTATAGGGGACGTGGCACGTCAGCCAGGATGAGGTGCCTACGTAAAGATGGGGTTGGAAATCGTGCAGTGCCCCGGAGCCCAACGCTGCCGATTGAATATCTGGTGTGCCCATCACCACCGGAATGCCTGCCGGCAGTCCCAATTCTTGAGCCGCTTCCGGTGTCAGGGGGCCAAGAATATCCACCGCTTGCTTAAGGTCCGGCAGCTTTTCGCTATCAATTGTGGACAGCTTGATGAGTTGGTCATTGTAATGAATGTTGTGAATATCGCGATTATCGGTGAGCCAATGCAAGGTGATTGAATCAAATGAGGCAGCGAACTTTCCGGTTAGTTTTAGATTGAGGTAATCTTTTGGCTCCAGGAATTTGTAGGTTTGCTGGTAGATGTGGGGGAGTTGGTGCTTGATAAAGAGAATGTGGGCAATGGGGTCTTTGCCGGAACGAACCGGGATACCGCCAGTGAGACGCAGCCAGGGAATAAGTTTACCTACCTCGTACCCTTCGATTTTGGCCGGGCCATTCGTGATTTGGTGGACATAAGGCGCACCGCGTGAGTCCATCCAGATAATGGCATTCATGAGAGGACGGCCGTTCCCATCCACCGCCACTGTCCCCGACCATTGCGCCGTACAGCCGAGAGCTACAATTTTTTCTGTGGACACTGCACCTTTTTCTAAAAGCTTGCGAGTTGTCTCTTTAATGGCCTGCCACCACTGTTCCGGGTCTTGTTCGGCACCACCCCCGGGTAAAATGATTAAATCTGTCTCGCCAATTTCACAATCGAGCACGTTGCCTTGTGGAGAAACAAGAGCAACTTTTGGTCCAGAGGTGTCCAGGTCGATGGCCAGAATGAACTCGTCCATAATTTATCCTTCACTGTTTAAGGGAACGGGAATTGCTACCCATCGGTAATATAACATAGATGGAGCGCATTGTGACCCGCGTATTCGCAGCAGATGATTGCCACGAAACAGTTAAACGGTAAGGAGTGAAATGAGCTGGGTGAGGTTGGTAATGCGATAGATGTTATCGGGAAAGGTCGTGGGTGGTGCCTTGTCTGATCGGTCAATCCAGATGCCGGCGGCAAAGCGCCCTTGCGCTACAGCCGCAATCGCATCCACTTCCAGATTATCCCCTACGTAGACACAGTTACCGGGCTTTTGGCCCAGTTTAGCCACTGCCCGGCGGAAGATGGTTTTGCCCGGCTTATGTACTCCGACTTCCTCGCTGATGGTGATGTACTCTTGCGGAATAATATTGCCCAGTAGTTGTTCGATGGTGTGGCGTACGGAAGTGGAGTGGTTGGAGAGAATGCCTATTTGGAAATTGTGGACTTGCAGCTGGCGTAAAGTCGGGGGGACGTCTTCATAGAGATAGTGGGGTAAACGGCCGTATCCCGCATAAATCTCATAAGCAAAGTTGTAGCTGTCATCAGGGTGCCCCAGGCGGCGCAGCAATTGGCGATACAACCAGATGATCTCCCGCTTTTTTTGTGGTCGCAAAGAACCAGAAACGGTACCTTGTGCAATATCCGCCTCTACTGCTGCTTGGGCAGCAGCGACCTCGGCTTCGGTGCAGGCAACGCCATATTTTTGAAACAGGATGGCAGTACGGGCAATATGAGAAATGTCTGTGCCCAAAGAATAAGCTAGGGTGAAATCCCAATCGAAGAGAACGGCCGAAATACGTGAATGCAATGTGTCCAGCGATGAATTCATAACGCTACCTTGGTTTAACGATGACTGTTATGGTCTGACATTGTAGCCAGTTAGACGGTATTTTGGCGTGAAAGTCACATCAAAACTGGCCGCGGCCAGCCGTTTCCCGCTCTTTTTATACCTCTCCCCTCTATCGGGATACATTGAACCACCTGCTGCCGTTTGGTATCGTCAAGTACAATATGCAAGTACAAGCAAACCAATCCCCTTCTAAAATTGTGGCAGTGGTCGGTGCGTTAGCCGCAGGTAAAGATGCCTTAGCCGACTATCTTCAGCAGCGATATGCGGTGGTTGCCGTGGAGGTGGGTGAATTTGCCCGCCAACTGGCCGAAGAAGCCGATAAGGAAGATGCCAAACCGTATGACGCCGCAGCGCAAAAGCTGGCCGAGCATGGCCCTGAATACGTCATTGCGCGCCTGGTGGAAGAGATGAGCCAAAATGATGAGTGGCAGTCAAAACCGCTTATCATCACTGGCGTGCGCACGCCTGCCGAGGCAAAAGCGCTAAAAGAGCAGTTCGGTTCTAACCTGCTGTTATCCTACATTAGAGTGGGCGATCAGGCTGCCCGGTTTGATCGTGTGCAGCAGCGCGATCTCACCACCGATCCGGATGATTTTGAGGAATTTGTACAGCAGGATGAATCATTGAAAGCGGATTTTGGCCTGGAAAACACGGTCGAACTGGCCGATGTTGTTCTATGGAACAGCGGATCATTAGACGAATTCCATAGGCAGATTGAAGCTGAAATTGTTCCCCACATTACGGACCAAAATTAAATCAAACTGAAAATGAGAAAACGATGGCACGGCAACGGCCGTTCCGCAACCACACCATCCACAAAAAATTATGAAACAAAACGTTACCCAAAAATTGATCGCCAGCCATTTAGCCGAAGGCAGCATGGAACCAGGCCGTGAAATCGGCCTGAAAATTGACCAGACGCTTACCCAGGACGCCACCGGCACCCTGGTGATGCTTGAACTGGAAGCAATGAACCTGCCGCGTGTCAAAACCGAACTCTCGGCCCAATACGTGGATCACAACCTGATCCAGGCAGATTTTCGCAATCCCGATGATCACCTCTTTTTGCGGTCCGCCTGCCAGAAATTTGGTGTTTGGTATAGTCGGCCCGGCAACGGCGTCAGCCACCCCGTGCACATGGAACGATTTGGCATCCCCGGCAAAACCCTTGTCGGCTCAGACAGCCACACACCGGCGGCTGGTTCCCTGGGCATGCTGGCCCTGGGGGCCGGCGGGCTGGAGGTGGCGATGGCTATGGCCGGAGAACCGCTTTATTTTTCCATGCCCCAGGTGATGGGCGTGAGGCTCACGGGCAAGCTGCCCGATTGGGTCAGCGCCAAAGATGTTATTTTGGAAATGCTGCGTCGCTACGATGTCGATGGCGGTGTCAACAAAATCATCGAATATTATGGCCCCGGCCTGGAAAACCTGACGGCGATGGACCGGCACGTGATTGCCAACATGGGCACCGAACTAGGGGCCACTTCCACCGTTTTCCCCTCCGACGATGCAGTGCGCCACTTCATGCGGCAGCAGGGCCGCGAGGATGTATGGGTAGCGTTAAAAGCAGACGTGGGTGCCAGCTACGATCTGGAAGACGAGATTGATCTGTCTGAACTAGAACCGCTGATTGCCCTGCCCAGCAGCCCGGGCAACGTGGTGCCGGTGCGCGACGTTGCCGGCAAAGAGATTTACCAGGCGTACATTGGCTCCTCAGCCAATCCGGGACTGCGTGATTTTGCCGTACCGGCGCTGGTGGCAGACGGCCGTCAAACCCATGACCGCGTTTCGTTTGATATCAACCCGACTTCGCGCCAAATTTTGGAAAATCTCATGGAGATGGGCCTGCTAGCCAAGTTGGTTCACGCCGGAGCGCGCATCCACCAGGCTGGCTGCAACGGCTGCATTGGCATGGGCCAGGCACCGGCCAGCGGACATATCAGCTTGCGCACGGTGCCGCGCAATTTCCCTGGCCGCTCGGGCACCAAAGAAGACGCCGTTTATTTGTGCAGCCCGGAAACGGCCGTTGCCGCCGCCCTCACCGGCAAAATCACCGATCCCCGGGAACTGGACATGCCCTATCCCCAATTTGAAGAGCCGGACGAGATCATCATCAATGAAAAAATGTTGGTCGCCCCCGCTCCGGCCAGCGCCGCTGTAGAGCTGGAAAAAGGACCAAACATCAAGCCCTTGCCCCAGTTTGACGGCCTGCCTGACACGCTGGACGGCAAAGCGCTCATGGTGGTGGGTGATGACATTTCTACCGACGAAATCATGCCCGCCGGATCCGAAATTTTGCCCTACCGCAGCAATATCCCGGAAATCAGCAAGTTTGTCTTTAGCCAGATCGATGAAGAATATTACGATCGGGCGATGGAACATCAAGAACAGGGTCATTTTGTCGTGGCCGGCGACAATTACGGGCAGGGGTCCAGCCGGGAACATGCCGCCATAGCGCCCCGCTATTTAGGCTTGCGCGCGGCCATTGCCAAAAGCTTTGCCCGTATTCATTGGCAAAACCTGGTCAACTTTGGCATCCTGCCGCTCACGTTTACAGACGAGGAAGATTTTGAGCGCATTGAGGCGGGCGACGAGCTGGCTTTGCCTGACGTTCGCCGCGCCATTGACAGCGGCGGGCAGGTTGACCTGCACAACAAAACAAAAGACGAGACATACCGCGTGGAACACAGCCTGTCCCCCCGGCAGGTAGAAATGATGCTTGTTGGTGGGCAAATCAATCTGTTCCGCGAGCGACATTAAAAAGAGAGGTAGCAATGGAAGAACTAGATTTCACACTGGAATTAAATAGCGAAGATTTGAACAAAACGGCCGAATACGATCTTTACACCCAGGCCGAAGAGCGACTGCTGGAATTGACCGGCGATCACAAAGATATGACCGGCGCGGCCATTAATGTGCGCCGTCCCGCTTCCGGTGAGTCTGCCTTTTTGCACGAGGTGACGGTGGTTATTTACAGTCGGCCCGAGCATATTGCCGCTACCGAAAAAGATTCCTCACCGGCAATGGCGCTCAAAGGGGCGCTGGATGCCGCCGAACGCCAGGTGCGCAAACGGCGCGAAAAGCTGAAAGAGCGCTGGAAGCAGCCCGGCAACCTGCCCGTCGAGCAGGAAATCGGTGAAGCTTACCTGGCCGCGGGTGAAGATACGGACGAAGAACTTGACGCGGTTGAAGAGGAACTAGAAGACGTATAATTAGACATTGTCGGAGATAACTTTATGTCACGTAAAGGCGCAAAGGCATCAAGTTTTTCTTCTTTGCGACTTCGCGTCTTTGCGTGAGCTTCTTATTAAGGCGTTGGTGTGATCGTGGGCGTTTCGGTGGGAACGGCCGTTTCCGTCGGCGTGCTCTGAGTTGTCGGTGTCGCTGTGCTCGTTGGCGCGTTGGTTGACGTCGCCGTTGGCGTCTCTGTTGGCGTGGGCGTTTCCGTAGCGGTTGGCGTGGCCGTCGGCGTTGGTTCCAGCAGCGTCACCGTCACCCGTTCGCCCACAATGGCCCGGTCTTCCTCTGGCGTGGTAGGGTTATCCGGCCCAAACAGCAGCACCCGAATCGTCAGCGGACCAGAATAATTTAGCGTTGATGTGTCCCAACTGGCCAGCAGCCCATTTTCCACGCTGATGTCCTGCCGTTCCTGCGCCAATCCCCACCCCTCCGGATTATTGCCAAAACCATACTCCACCTGATACCCGCCAAAACCCGGCGCGCTCACTGAGCCGACAATGTCTATCGTGCCGCTTACCTGGCTGCCTTCTACCGGCTGGCTAATCGTAATTTGCGGCCGGGGCGTGGTTGCGTCACAGGCCTGGCCGGGTGGCAGGCGCAGCGGCACGGATATGCCCCGCGCATTGGCCCAGGCCTGGCCTGCGGCCGTATTTTCCAGCCAGTTTTGCGCCACCGTTCTTTCCCGCGCTGCCACCGCCTCGCCGCCGCTCACCAACAATGTGAAGAAGCTGGCCTGGTAGACCGACTCCGAACAAAACTCATTGGCCCGCAGCCCGGTCCACTGATCTAACTGTACCGCCTGGATAAAATCCTGCTCGCTAGGCAGCGGCGGCTGGTCTTCGGCAAAGCGCTCTATGCGGCGGTCGGTGCAGTCGCTGCCGGGGCGGGTACCGGAATCAGCGCAAATTTCGATGTCTACCACACTGGACGGCCGTACAAAATCCACCGGCTGGCGGTTGGCCAGATATTGCGTCATGAAATTGTTCCAGATGGGCGAAGCTATCTGCGTGCCGGAGACGCCGGGGTTAAGCACTTCATTGTTGGTGTTGCCCACCCAAACGGCCGTTACTACCTCCGGCGTGTAACCAATGGTCCAGGCATCGCGCACGTCGTTGCGCGTCGTGCCAGACGTGCCGGTTTTGGCCGCTACGCGGTGTCCCGGAATGACCAGATTGTTGTTGACGCCAAATTCCGGCTGGCGGGCGCTGTTGTCCGACAAAATATCGCTGAGCAGATAGGCGTGCGCCGGACGCACCACCTGCGTCACTGCCGGATCAGGCGCCGGCTCCTCAAACAAAATCTCGCCGGCACTGTTTTCAATGCGGCGAATGGTGAATGGTGGAATGAAGTTACCCTGGTTGGCCAGCGTGCCAAACGCCCCGGCCATCTCCAGCGGGCTAATTTCGCCGCCGCCCAGGGCCAGCGCCAGGCCGTAGTTGCGCGGCGCGCCCTGTTCCACGCAGCCGGGGTCTTGCAGCGAGGTCAGCCCCACTTTTTGCACGTTGGCAATAAAGTTGCACACGCCGACAAACTCCAGCGCTTTTACTGCCGGGATATTGTAGGAGTTGCCGAGAGACGGCCGTAATCTTAACGGCCCATGAAACGCATCGTCATAATTTTTAGGTTCGTATGGCGGATTAGCGCCGTTGGGGAACGAGGTCGGCACGTCCCAAATGAGCGTGGCCGGCGTCCACCCCTGCTCCATTGCCGACAGGTAAACCAGCGGCTTGATGGTGGAACCGGGCTGGCGCGGCGCCAGGGCCATGTTTACCTGGCCGCTAATCGCCTCATCATCAAAATCGACGCTGCCGACCAGGGCCAAAATCTCACCAGTTTGCGGCTGCAAAACAACGATAGCGGCATTATTTGCCCCAGCAGCATTGATGTTGTTCTCAGCATTGGCCAGCGTTGCTTCGGCCAGCTGCTGTGCGTTGGGGTCCAGCGTGGTGTGAATACGCAGCCCGCCACGGTAGATGTTTTGCGCCCCCAGCATCTCTTCTGCTTGCTGCAACACCGTAACCGTGAAGTGTGGATAGGTGATATTGCGCACGGGCGGCGTCATATCGTAAATAAATGCGCCCGTTTCGTTTAGTGCTGCCTGCGCCTCAGCCTGGGAAATGTAGCCTTCGGCGGCCATCAGGCTAAGCACTTCGGATTGGCGACCCAGCGCCAGTAGTGGGGCAGTGTATGGGTCCCAACTGGCTGGTGACTGGGGCAGCCCGGCAAGCAGCGATGCCTCGGCCAGCGTCAGGTCAGCCGCTGATTTGTCAAAATAGGTCTCGGCGGCGGCTTCAATGCCGTAAGCCAGATTACCGTAATAAATTTCATTGAGATAAATTTCCAAAATGACGTCTTTGTCATACTCAAGATTCATTTCTGCGGCAAGAATAATCTCACGCACTTTGCGACGGAAGGTGCGTTCGGCCCGTTCCTCTTCATCCAACAAAGTAGCGCGTACCACCTGCTGTGTAATAGTGCTGGCTCCAGAAACGGCTTCGCCTTCACGCGCCGCCTGCAAAATAGCCCGGGCAATGGCAATCGTGTCAAAGCCAAAATTTTCATAGAAGCGTGAATCTTCGGTGGCAATGGTGGCATTGATGAGGTGCTGGGAGATTTGGTCCAGCGAAACGCGGGTGCGGTTGCCGGTGGTGGGATCGGCCAGGGAAAATATCTCGTTGCCGTTGCGGTCGTACAGGCGGGCGGTCTCAAACGTGCTGACGCGGTTATTTAGTTCGGTGACGGGCGGCAAATCGCTAGCGATGACGTTATAACCGATGGCCAGCCCGGCGGCGGTGAGGGCCAGGGCTACCACGCCCAGCAGCAAGCTAATCACCACGCCACGCATGAAGCAGTTGCCCCAATTGCGCCGCCCGGGGGCCTGACGCCGGGGACGTGGTTTGGGTTCCTGTTTGGGCATGGCTACGGGGCCGGTCGGCTGGGCGGCTTGCCGCTGTGGCTGCGGCTGCGGGCGTCTGGGTTGAGCCGGCTGGCGGCGCGGCTGTTCTTCTCGCTGTGGCCGGGGCTGGGTGGGCGCTTCACGCACGGGCTGCCGCTGCACGGTAGGCTTGTCCGGTGGATCTGCCGGTTTCTTCCGCTCGTAAATTTGGGTGGGTTGCTCGGAACGCGGCCGTTCCGGTGGTGGAATGGCTAAGTCGGGTGAAACCTCAGTGGCATCCGGGTCTTCAATGGGCGGGCGGTCAATTGGCCGAAGTTTAGACGGCGTGAGTGGCAGCGGTGTGGGTTTGCGGCGTGGGGCCTGAACGGGTGGCAGGTCGCCTGTGTCTTCGTCATCGGGTTCGGGCATGTTGAGGGTGAGGGTGCGTTCTTCGTCGGATTGGTTGGTGGGCGCATCGGTGGCTGCGGCCGTATCCGCTTCCTGCTCATCCTCGTCTGGATCTTCTGCCTTCTCTTCTTTTTTCTGAGGCAGCGGCCTGCCGCTTGGCCCCAGCACAATTGTCTCTGGCGTTTCGTCGTCGGTTTCCGCCATTAAATCCAGCAGCGAAACGGTGCCCAACGATTCCTCGTCCGGCTGCTCCTCCGGTTTGGGCGTTTCTTCTTCTTCAGGTTGTTTGGGATACGGCCGTTCTTGCTCTTCACTCATTATGATCTATTGCCCTTAACATCAGCAATCAGCTCTTCCAGTTCTTGAATGATAGCGGGTAAATTGGGTCTCTTGAAGCTAATACCTGGGGCAGGAATTCGATTTTGTTTAATATTGGGTGGTATATGTTTATGATGTGGGTGCGTTGATGCAAGGCTAGGATCATTTGGATGTGGAAAGTCATCATACCAATAAAGTTTTTCTGCACCTCTGTACACTTCGTATCCATACGATGTAATGAGCAATTCGTCAAAATCGATCTCTTCACGCATTCGTAATCGAAAGCCGTTAACGAAAAACAACTCGCCTTCAGCCACGCCAGTAAAAGGGCTAACAGACCAAACGGTTATGGTTGACCGTTCTAGGTCGGGTCGATTTAATAGTTCGGCTAAAAATTGGCTGTATTGGGTAACAGATGTTAACGGATTATCTGTCATCACTAATACGAGGGTTGAAGTCGCATGGATTCAGCAATGGTTTGCCCTTGAATTTGAGCATCATATTTTTGCTTACGTCGCTGCCACGTTTCGTAAATACCTTTCCATCGACTGAAGTCTGCTCTTGTTTCATCAAACTCATCGTAACGTTCAAGCTGCCCGCTTTGGAGTGCCGCGTAAAAATCCTGGCTCAAGACCCCATATTTTTCCTCATAAAGCGTGAGCCGTCTTTCCAACATTTTCATTTCAAAGACAAGTTCATGTAGTTTCATCTGGTTTTCCTCACGAATTATTCTGGCTTTTGATTAACATCACCCAGTCGCCACGCTGCACCGCTTTGCCGTGCTGGTTATAGACGGCATATTTCATATTGATGTTCCCACCGCCCAGGCGCGGCAGCGCTTTGATCTCAGTGATTTTTAACTCGACGTGCACCGTATCGCCAATGAAAACGGGCAGGCTAAACTTGGCGCTCTGCTCGCGGAAGGCCAGCACGGTGCCTTCGATGATGCCTGACTGCACCGCCAGCCCGGTAGCAATAGACTGTACCAACATGCCGTGGGCTACCCGTTGGCCGAAGGTGTCTTTGGCGGCAAACTCGGCGTCGGTGTGAATCTGGTTGTAATCGCCCGTCATCCCGGCAAAGGTCACAATGTCGCTTTCGGTGATGGTGCGGGCGGCGGTGACGAGCTGCTGCCCAATTTCAAACTGTTCAAAGTAGCGGCCCCGTGGTTGGTAGGTGAGTTTGGTCATTCAGTGCTCCGTAGGTTGTATTAATTCCTATCCATCAAAGCCTGAGCTAGTCGAAAGCTGGCTTTGTTAGCCTAGATCGGGCTTCAACAGGCTCAGCCCTCGTTTAGCGCGGCCAGCTTTTCTGCTTCGTCAGCCACGGTGAGGGCGTCGATGAACTGGTCGATGTCGCCATCCATGACGGCGGGCAGGTTGTAGCTGCTCAGGCCAATGCGGTGGTCGGTGACGCGCCCTTGCGGGTAGTTGTAGGTGCGGATTTTCTCGCTGCGGTCGCCGGTGCCAATTTGGGATTTACGGTCGGCGGCAACGGCCGTATTCTGCTTTTCTTCCTCAATTTCCTGCAACCGGGCCTGAATGATGGCAATGCCTAGCTGCTTGTTTTGCGTCAGGCTGCGCTCCGATTGAATCTTAACAAACATGCCGGTGGGGATGTGAACGATGCGTGCGGCCGTGGCGTTTTTCTGCATGTGCTGCCCGCCGGGACCAGAGGAAAAGGTGGCCGTGATCTCCAAATCTTTAGGGTCGATGGTGATATCTACTTCATCAATCTCAGGCATGACGGCGACGGTGGCGGTGCTGGTATGGATGCGTCCCTGCGATTCCGTTTGCGGCACGCGCTGTACCCGGTGTACGCCACTCTCATACTTAAAGCGGGAGTACGCCCCTTTGCCCTTCACCGAGAAAATCACTTCTTTGTAGCCGCCAACGCCGGTGGCATTTTCTTCCAAGATGGTGGGCTTCCAGTTGCGCCCTTCGGCGTAGCGCATGTACATACGCAGCAGGTCGGCAGCAAAGATGCCGGCCTCATCGCCGCCCGCCCCGGCGCGAATTTCCACAAAGACGTTACGCTCATCGCGCGGGTCTTTGGGCACCAGCAGGCGGCGCATCTCATTATCCAGCGACTCTAGCTGTGTTTCCAGCGTCTCGACCTCAGCTTCGGCCAGGGCGGCCATTTCGCCATCTTCCAGCTCGGCCATTTCGCGAGCGTCGGCCAGCTCCTGCTGCACGCGCTCGTACTCACGGTACGCTTCTACCAGCGGCTGCAAGTCGGAACGCTCCTGGGCCAGATCGGTTAGCTTCACGTGGTCGGCGAGGACAGCCGGATCGGTCATTTGTCTTTCAATTTCGTCGTAGCGGGTGACGACTTGTTTAATCTTGTCTAGCATATTTTTTGGAGATTAGAGATTAGAGACTAGAGACTGGAGATTGAATGGTCTCCAATCACCCGCCTTAATCCTTTTATGAGTAATTTTTACAATCCTAAAGTGTGTCGCAAGGCTATATTGGTTTTTTCCATAGGAAGTGAACCAATCATGCGGTCAACTTCCAGTTCAGCCACAGTTGCCAGATTATCAGTCATGACAACGGAATCTGTAAGAAGTCCTGTTTGCTGTCCTTCAGAGGATGAAAGCTGAATGGTTACGCGGCAAGGATGATTTGCGCGAAACATCCGGCTGGTAATCATGGCAACGATCAGTTGTGGCAAGCCCGTTTGTAGATTATCCGCTTGCACAACTAGAGCAGGACGAACTTTGGCAGTTTTCAAATCAGAATGTGGGAATAGAACAAGGACAATGTCACCCCGTTTATATTTTTGGTTTTGCTGCGTCATAATTGTCGTAGATGTCCATTTCTGGACTGTCCCATTCTTCAGCAAAGGTTGCCAGACGGGCACGCAGGTCTGCTGCTTGCGCTTCATCAATGCCACGTGCCACCAGATCGATATTGCCAGACGCAAGGAACGTGACAATGACCGGCGTGTCATTCGCCACATTGCTGGGAATTTCTTTGAGTTGAATTTTTCCGTCGCGATAGATGCCTTGAATTGCAGTTAGCATGTCTACCTCCAGATTGTGCACCGCGGAATTTCGTTAGAACAAAAGTATAACATATTGTTGGATGTTCGTTACCGGTTCCTTATTTAAGGTAAGTTTCAAACCAGCGGATCATGTGGCTGAGCCGTTCGATGCGCCGGTCGGTGCGGCCGGCGCGGGAGAGGCCGTGTGATTCCTCGGGGAAGAGGATCATTTCTGTGTCTACACCCAGCTTTTTGAGGGCAACGAAGACCTGTTCGCCCTGCTCCTTGTCGCAGCGGAAGTCGCGCTCGCTGTGGATGAGCATGGTGGGCGTTTTGGCGTTGCCAATGTAGGCCATGGGGGATTGTTTCCAGTAGTTTTCCAGATCATCCCAAGGCGGCTGCTCGGCACCAAACAAATATTCGGCGCCAATGTTCATGTCGCTGGAGCCGTAGAAGCTGATGAAGTTGCTGACGACGCGCTGGGCAACGGCCGCTTTAAAGCGATCCGTCTTGCCAATGATAAGCGACGTCATGTAGCCGCCGTAGCTGCCGCCGGTCACGCCCATGCGCTCCGTGTCGATGTAGGGCAGCTTTTCTACGTAGTCGGCCCAGGCCATCACGTCATCGTAATCGACGGTGCCCCAGCAGTTGTAGATCGCGCCGGCAAAATCTTCGCCGTACCCCTGGCTGCCGCGCGGGTTGCTCCAGTAAACGACGTAACCCTGGGCGGCCAGTAAATTAATTTCGTGGAAGTAGGCACGGCCGTATTGCGTTTGCGGTCCGCCATGAATTTCTAAAATGGAGGGATATTTCTTGTTTGGATCAAAGCCAGGCGGGGTCATGATCCAGCCGTGCAGGTCAGTACCATCTTTGCTTTTGAACCATACTTCTTCAATCTTGCCCGTTTCGATTTCGGCCAGCCAATCGTTGTTGAACTTGGTGAGCGTTTTTGTGTCGCCGCTGTCCATCTGGCACACACGTACCTGGGCCGGACCGCTGAAATCGCCCCAGAGGTAGGCGATGGTTTGCTGGGCGTCATCCAGGGAAAAACTGGCGACCAACCCGTCGTCGTCGATGATGCGCTTGTAGCCTGGTGCATCCGGATCGGTGTTGAAGGCGAGCATAGGCTGGTCGGCTTTTTCGGTGGCCAGGATGTAGAGGGTACGGCCGTCCTTCGACCAGGTTGGCGGTGGCTGCGGCGTGCCGCTGCCCACGTCTGTCAGGGTGGCGGTGGAGAGGTGCAAATCAAACTCATCTGTGAGGTTACGGGCTTCGCCGCCGCCGGCAGGCACCAGGTAGATGCAATCGTTTTGGTACCAATGCCCTTTTTGCTTGCGGCCCATGTAGGCAATCCATGCCCCATCGGGCGAGATGCTGTGATTGTATTTGCGTCCTTCCTGCGACGGAATCAACGCCATCTCACCCCCCTCAGCCGGGACACGGTACAGTTCAGTCTGGTCCCAGTTGATGTCTGGCTGGGGGTCGCGGTTGGAGATGAAGATGAGGGAACGGCCGTCTGGTGTCCACTGCGGCTGAACTTCATCAAACTTGTCGCCCTCGGTGAGCTGGGTGGCTTCGCCGCTGGCGGCGTCGATGGTCCAGATGTGCCATTTTTCTTCGGGCAGGTAGCCGCTACCGTCCGCTTTGTAATTCAGCGTGGTGAAATGGCGGCTGACCACGCCCAGCTTCTTCTTTTGCTCATCTTTTTCTCGCTCGATGGCTGCCTCATCTTTTTGGCGGAACTGGGTGGCAAAAGTACGGCCGTCTGGCGACCAGGTAAAGTTGGCAAAGCTGCCTTCCATCTCGGTTACCGGGCGGGCTTCACCACCGTTGAGGGGAATGATGTAGATTTGGGACTGTTTTTCATCTTTGCGGTTGGAGAGGAAGGCGATGGAACGGCCGTCTGGCGACCAGCGCGGCTGGGTGTCGGACTGATCGCCGTAGGTGAACTGGCGTGGCGGGCTGCTGCCATCACTGGGAACCAGCCACAAATTGGTAAACTTCTTTTCTGTTTTGCGATCCACACGGGTGACACCAAAAATAATGTGGGCCCCATCTGGCGAAAGCTGCGGATCGGAGACGAGTTCGATCTGATATAAATCTTCGGCGGTGATCGGCCGTTTTTCTGTCTTGGACATGGTTAACTCCTAGAAAATGTTCGCAGACTTTGCAGAGTGGCTTTGCCGGCTGCCACATCTGTGTAATCTGCGGTTTTTAGTGAAGTGATTGGTTTTTAAAGATGAGGAATAATAGCGCGGCAGAAGTGGCACTGCCAGTGCAAAGCAGCGGTTAGCTTTCATCACATTCAAGCTTGTAGGCAGGCAGCGTAAAGCAAAACGTACTGCCTGCGCCCACCTGGCTTTTTACATCAACGTCACCACCCAGCTTTTCCATAATGCGGCACACAATGGAAAGCCCCAGACCATGACCGGTGACCCGCACCTCGTTAAGCTGGGTGAAGGGCGTAAAGAGCATCTGCTGTTTATCTGGCGAGATGCCCTGGCCATTGTCGCGAATCCAAAATTGGATACGGCCGTCAGCCAACACCGTACTGCCCAGTTCAATCTGCGGCGGATTTCCCCCGTATTTCAACGCATTGCTGATTAAATTTTCCCACACCTCTTCAATCCAGGGGCCGTAACCAGCCGCCACCGCCCACTGATCTGGCAAAATGATTTGCGCTTTGTACTCCTGAACGAGGAAGCGTAAACGGTCCAGCGCATTTTGTACGAGCACAGCCATGTCCAGCGGATGGGTTTCAACGTCGCGCTTGCGCACGCTGGAGAGCATGAGCAGCTCCTGGATGATATTGCTCATGCGGCGGGCATTTTGCACCAGCAGCTCAAGGGAACGGGCGCGTTCCTCTTCTGTGATCTCATTCCCCTGCGTTTTCAGCAGATCGGCAAAGCCTACGACCAGGGCCAAAGGGTTTTGCAAATCGTGGGCAACCGTGTGGTCAAACGCTTCCAGCTCGGCGTTGTGGATGGTTAAATCATCCATTTTTTGCTGTAGTGTTTCTATGAGATGGGCGTTGTCGATGGCGATGGCAGCAGAGGCGGCGAGCATCTCGGCATAGGCCAGATCTTTTTGGGTGAAACGGCCGTCTCGCTTGTTCACTACTTCCAAAACACCCAGCGTGTGGCTGCGGATGTGGATGGGCACCGCCAGGAGTGAGGTTGTGAGGAAGCCGCTGCTTTTGTCGATATGGGGATAGAAACGGCCGTCATTGGCTGGATCAGACACAATGGTGCCTTTATTCGACTTGGCGACCCAGCCCACAATGCCTTTGCCCGACGCCACTTGTAGCCCGATGAGCCGCTCATCCTTGCCGGGATGAAACGCAGCGCGACAAACCAGATGCTTCTCGTCTTCATCAGCCCACAGCCAAACGGAGCTGCCGGCGGCATTGACGATTTGCACCGTCACCTGTAAGAGCCGTTCCAAAACCTCGGCTGTATTTAGCGTGGCGGTAAGGATTCTGCTGGCCCGATTGAGCAGCAGCAGTTCCTGGTTGTGTCGCGCCAGTTTGGCTAAATCCTGCTCGCCAATCGTTGCCGCCGTTAGCCTGGTTTGGGGCGTAATGGTTAGAAGCAGCTTGCCTGGTACATCGGGAAAGGCTTCAATTTGCAGGTCGAACAGCGTTTTGGAGGCGCCATCCTGCAGAAAACGAGCGTAACGGTAAACAAAAGCATTGCCCGCATTTTTTACGCTTTCAAAAATGAGGTCCTGGCTGGATTCAAGCTGCGGAAACAAATCAAACAGGCGCAGTTTAATCAATGTGCCCGGCGCAAAGCCAGACCAGCGATGCAGTTCTGGCGGGCAGCTTAAAATATTGAGTTTTGTGTCCAGGGTGACGTGGGCAACGACTCTTCTGTTTTGCGCGATAGCTGTGCGCTCGATTCCTTGATACATCCTTAAACCTTTGGGCTGCCCAAACAGCCCAAACTTTAGGGTTCAGCCAACCTGTTATATGTTAACATTTTTTCTAAGGTTCGTAAGAAGAAAGTTTGGCAAAAAGGTGGTTAATTAGAACCATTGCGACAAATCCAAGTCCCACACGCGAATCGCTTTGTCCTTTTCACCCAGGGTGGCAATGGTTGGTTGCGTTGGGTGAAAAGCTAAACCGGAAAAGGCAAATTTAGAGTGGGATTCCTCAAGGTTGGCCACAATTTCCCAGGTATCGGTGCGCCAAAAACGCACGGTGCTGTCGGCGGATTTGGTGGCAAGCAGCTGCCCATCGGCAGAAAAGGATACGGCCGTAACCGGTTTCTTGTGAATGGTTAAGCTGGTAACAAGCGTGCCGCTTTCTACCTGCCATAGATGCACATCACTGTCGTGTGAAGCCGAGGCCAGAAGCTGCCCGTCGGGCGAGAGGGCCAGGTCTAATACTTCACCATGATGCTGGCTGAGCGTTTGTTTTGCCTGCCCGCTGGCCAGGTCCCACAACTTTACACGGCCGTCGGCGGCTCCGGAGATTATCGTTTTCCCATCCGGTGTAACGGCTAAACAGCCGATGCGGCCCTTGTGGCCGGTAAGCACTCTTTCTTCGGTGTCAGTTTCCAGGTTCCAGAGGCGGATGGTTTCATCATAGGCACCGGAGAATGCGTAATGGCTGTCTGGCGTGGCGGCCACTGCGTAAATGTAATCGGCGTGGCCGCGCAGCGTGCGCGAGCGCGTCTCCCCGGTCATATCCCAAACTTTAAGGGCATTTTTGGAAGCGGAGAGGGCAAAACGGCCGTCTGCCGTGATGACCACCGTGAACACCGAACCGCTGTAACCGTAAAGTTCGCGCAGTTCGAGACCGGCTTCTGTGTCCCAAATGCGCACGGATTGATCGTAAGAAGCCGAGGCCAGCAGGATGCCGTTTGGTGCCCAGGCCAGGCGAGTAATAGCGCGATTATTTGCTTTAAGCGTATGCCGGAGCGTAAACCCGGCAGGGCGTGCCTGCGATTTCATTGCAACTCCTGTGTACGATGTGCGTGCCATAAGCAGTCCCACGATGAACAATTATTGCTATTACGCTACCAGTAAGGAATATACCAATACGGCCGTTCCACCCCCAAAAGCAGAAGACAAGAAATTCACCATGTCATTGTTCATCCAGCCCCAGCCCCGCAGAGGGCGCGTTGGCTGGCCACAGTGAAAGCTTTTCTCTGTCTCTTTTTGACAAACGTCACAATAAAAAATTTGCTGCACAGTGGCCCCCAAAAAGCTGTCGGCTAAGGAACCAGCCAGCCCGCCGATGCCACCGGTGATGGTGAGAACCACAATGTTGCTTTGGCTCATCAGCCCGGCGGCCAGCCCAATGAGCAAACCGCCAATGAAGGAAACGGCCGTGCCAAACGGCGAAATGCCCCCAGACGTGCCCACCGGCACGACGCGCCCCGTGGTAATCAGCCGCGGCGGACGCTGGCTAAGCGTGCCCAATTCTGTGGCCCAGGTATCGGCCGTTACCGTGGCCATTGTACCTAAAAATAGCGGCAACCAGAGCGGCAAAGGGAAAAAGCCGTGCAGCAAAGCCACAATGGCTCCGGCCCCACCGTTGGCTAAAACCTGGCCAAAATCTCGCCGGTGGCCTTTATCAAACTTTTCCGCCACCGCTTGTTTTTCGCGCTCTTTGTAATGAGACAAAAGACTGGAGCTAACAAAGAAGATGGCTAATAAAACGCCCCAAATCCAGCCGCCAAACCCAAAAATAATGGTGCCAATCAATAAAGCACCCGCCGCTCCTGAAGCAGCCAATGAACCGCGCCAATAAGCCAGGGCGGCCACCAAGCCGCTGAGGAGAAATGCAAGAACAATTTGGTTGATCATGAATCAGTCACAAAATTTAAGCCGTTAGTTTACCAGAGCCATTCCCGATTGGGTAGAGAGTTTAGCAGTTAAAGTTGGCTTATTGCCAAATTGGGCTCCCTGGCTAAAAGTAAAATGAAAATAACAGGTTTCTGAGCTAAAAGTCATGATCTGGCCTGCCTCAACTAAAAACGTGTTTACCTGAATAGATCAATCTTGTACAATTCAACAAACTTGCCAGCCAATGGCCGTTAATATGGAACAACGCAGCCACTTGCACATATTCTTCAGCAGAAGAGCGCGCTGTACCCTTTTCTGCGATCTCCTGAATTTTTCCAAGACAGTTCAAACGCTCAACGTATGCCATGCTGGCAGAGTCCCTAAACCCACTTTACCAATGGAGTATGCTTTACAATGAAAGAAAATTTGAACCCTTTTGCAATTGCACAAGCTCAATTAGATGAAGCAGCCCAGGTGCTGCAACTTGATCCCGACATGCACGCTTTTTTGCGTGAGCCAATGCGTGAATTCCACTTCACCATTCCGGTGCGAATGGATGATGGCACAACCCGAACCTTTCAGGGATTTCGGGTGCAGTACAATGATGCTCGTGGTCCGGCTAAGGGCGGCATTCGCTTCCACCCGGACGAAACCATAGACACGGTGCGTGCTTTGGCGGCGTGGATGACCTGGAAGACGGCCGTATCCGACATTCCCCTCGGTGGCGGCAAAGGTGGCGTTATCTGCAACCCGCGTGAGATGTCCCAGAATGAACTGGAGCGCCTCAGCCGCGGCTACATGCGCAACATCGCCCGCTACGTAGGCCTCACCCAGGACGTGCCCGCCCCCGATGTGAACACCAATCCCCGCATCATGGCCTGGATGCTGGATGAGTACGAAACGATTAATGGTAAGCGTGAGCCGGGTGTGATTACCGGCAAGCCGCTGGAGCTGGGCGGTTCGGCCGGCCGCACGCCGGCCACGGCCATGGGCGGCCTGTTCACCATTCGCGAAGCCGCCAAGCTGCGCGGGCTGGACCTGAACGGTGCCACAACGGCTATTCAGGGATTTGGCAACGTTGGCTCCTTTGCGCATATTTTAGGCCAGAAGCAGTTTGGCCTAAAGGTCGTGGCCGTCAGCGATGAGTTTGGCGGCATCTATAACGCCAATGGTTTGGATTGTGATGTGGTGGTGGAACACGTGCGGCAAACCGGCAAAGTGGTCGACTGCCCCGGCACAGAAAGCCTTACCAATGAGGAACTGCTGGAGCTTGAGGTAGACATCCTCATTCCGGCTGCTATCGAAAACCAGCTCACTGCCCAAAATGCCAATAATGTAAAGGCCAAAGTTGTGGCGGAACTGGCCAACGGCCCCACCACACCAGACGCCGACAACATTCTCAACGACAAAGGTATTTACATCATTCCAGACTTCTTGTGTAATGCCGGCGGTGTTATCGTTTCATATTTTGAGATGGTGCAGAATGGCTACCAATATTATTGGGATGAGTCGATGGTACATGAGCGGCTGGATAAGAAAATTACCACTGCGTTCCATGCCGTTAACCACATGTCAGACAGCAAACATGTGGATACTCGGGTGGCCGCCTATTTGGTCGCTGTCAATCGGGTGGCAGAAGCAGTGCGGCTGCGCGGTTGGGTCTAATTTTTGGTAAGGTTTGTTACTTGCACATTGTGTCGGCAAACTTTACAATGTTGCTTGAGCACCGTTTATTGAACAATTGAATATGGCAAACGGCCGTTCGGGAGAGAGCGCACATAATTTGAGCGTCACCGAAGGGGCAAATGGCGAACAAAAAGCGTTCGCTGTGAAACTCTCAGGTAAAAGGACCGGGCTGCTGGGTAAATCTGGAAAGTGAGCGTAAGCGACAGCGAGCGCCCACACCGACGGGGCAAGTTGCAAACAAAATGCGTTTGCGGCGAATCTCTCAGGTCTAAGACAGAGGACGCTAGTAATTTTTATAATTGCTATGCGTCCTTTTTTGTTGGTGTTATTTAAGAATGGCCACAGAGATTACAGAGAATTGAAGCGGAAACTCTCGAAATCCTCTGTGATCTCTGTGGCACAATCAAGGAGATGATAATGAGCAAGATACCGGCAGATTTGAAATATACCGACGATGATGAATGGGTCCGTGTTGAGGGTGACACTGCCATCATCGGCATTACCGACCACGCCCAGGATGCCTTGTCTGACATTGTGTACCTGGAACTGCCCAACGAAGGCGACTTTTTTGGCGTGGGCGAAACGTTTGGCGTAGTGGAATCTGTAAAAGCCGCCGCCGATTTGCTGATGGCGGTTTCTGGGGATGTAACGGCCGTAAACGAAGACCTCATCGATACGCCAGAAATCATCAACCAGGACCCTTACGGCGAAGCGTGGCTTATTAAAGTGAAAATGAGCGCCCCAGAAGAGCTGGACAATTTAATGGATGCTGCTGCGTACGAGAAATATCTAAGCGAACGCGAGTAAGCGTCTCTGGAGAATAAATATGACCCCTCCCACACTAATCGCCGAAGCGCCCGCCAGCAAAAACGGCCGCCACAAGGGCAAGCTTATCGACGATGTTCACATGAGTAACCGCGATTTATTGGTGCCCACCGACCATTTTGTCGACCGACACATTGGCCCTCGGGATGAAGACATCGCCCATATGCTTCATACCCTGGGCGTTGGCTCGCTGACTGAGTTGATGGAGCAAACCATTCCCACCAACATTCGGCTCAAGGGCAAGCTCAAGTTGGATTCCCCGCGCAGCGAGTCTGAAATTTTGGCTGAACTGCGTTCCATCGCTGCCCAAAACAAAACCTACCGCAGCTTCATCGGCATGGGCTACAGCGATACCCTCACGCCGCCCGTCGTCTTGCGTAACATCTTTGAGAATCCTGGCTGGTACACGCAGTACACGCCCTACCAGGCAGAAATTGCCCAGGGGCGGTTGGAAGCGCTGCTCAACTTCCAAACCATGATCATGGACCTGACCGGCATGGAGATTGCCAACGCCTCGATGCTGGATGAAGGCACCGCCGCTGCCGAGGCGATGACCCTGGCTTTGCGTCAACGGCCACGCCGCTCCAACGCCAACACTTTCTTCGCCTCCGAACTGTGTCATCCACAAACCATTGCCATTGTAGAAATGCGGGCCGAACCGCTGGGCATCAATGTGGTAGTAGGCGACCACGCCAGCTACGACTTTGATGACTGCTTTGGTGCCTTACTGCAATATCCAACCACTACTGGTGATGTGTTTGACTACGAACCATTTGTGAAAACCGCCCATGAAAACGACGCACTGGCCATTGTTGCCGCCGATTTGTTGGCGCTGGTATTGCTGCGCGCGCCGGGCGAGTTTGGTGCTGATGTTGTTGTCGGCAACAGCCAGCGTTTTGGCGTGCCGCTGGGCTATGGTGGCCCACATGCTGCCTACATGGCGACGCGTGAAGAGTACAAGCGGCAAATGCCCGGCCGGTTGGTCGGCGTGTCGATTGACGCCCAGGGCAACCCGGCCATGCGCCTGGCGATGCAAACCCGCGAGCAGCACATCCGCCGCGAGAAGGCAACGAGCAACATCTGCACGGCGCAGGTGCTGCTGGCCATCATGGCTTCAATGTACGCCGTCTATCACGGGCCGGTTGGTTTACGCAAGATTGCCCGGCGGGTGCAGCTGCTAACGGCCGTTCTCCACCAAGGCCTCTCCCAATTGGGTTACAGCATCAACGAGCACCCCGTCTTCGACACAATCACCGTTTCCGGCGGTCCCAAGACGCAGGACGAGATTCGCGAAGCGGCGCTGGTGAAAGAGATCAATTTACGCTACTTTGATGACGGCCGTACCGGCATCTCCCTCGACGAAATCACCGAAACGTACGAAATTGAGCACTTGCTGTCCATCTTTGGCGCGAACCCCGGCCAGTTTGACGTATACGCTATGGCCGACGACGCTGAGCTGGCCTACCCGGAAACCCATGCCCGCAGCAGCGACTTCCTTACTCATCCCGTCTTCAACAGCTTCCACTCGGAAACGGAAATGATGCGCTACATCAACCGGCTGGAAGCCCGCGACCTCTCCTTGACGCACTCGATGATTCCACTGGGCTCCTGCACCATGAAGCTGAACGCTACGGCCGAAATGCTGCCGGTGATGTGGCCCAAGTTTGGCACGCTGCATCCCTTCGTGCCGCAAGATCAGGCCGCCGGCTACAAAATGTTGTTCCGCCGCCTGGAACGGTGGCTGGCAGAGATTACCGGCTTTGCTGCCATTTCCTTGCAGCCCAACTCGGGCGCGCAAGGTGAATACACCGGCATGTTGGTCATTCGCGCCTACCATCTGTCGCAGGGCGATGCGCAGCGCAACGTTTGCCTCATTCCCAGCTCGGCGCACGGCACCAATCCGGCCAGCGCCGTCATGGCCGGCATGGATGTGGTGGTGGTGCAGTGCGACGACAACGGCAACATTGACGTGGACGATTTACGCGAAAAGGCCGAGAAACACAGCGAAAAACTGGCAGCCGTCATGATCACCTATCCCTCGACGCATGGCGTGTTTGAGGCCGAAATTGAAGAGATGTGCCAGATTGTGCATGACAATGGTGGACAGGTTTATATGGACGGGGCAAACATGAACGCTCAGGTTGGCCTGACCAGTCCCGGCAAAATCGGGGCCGACGTTTGTCATCTGAACCTGCATAAAACGTTCACCATCCCGCACGGTGGTGGCGGTCCGGGTATGGGACCAATTGGTGTAGCCGAGCATCTGGCACCATTCCTGCCGGGCCATCCGGTGGTGGAAGGCGTCGGCGGTGCCCAGGCGATTGGTCCGGTTTCGGCCGCGCCGTGGGGCAGCGCCAGCATCTTGCCCATCCCCTACGCTTACATCGCCATGATGGGCGACGACGGGCTGCAAAAGGCGACCGAGGTGGCGATTTTGAACGCCAACTACATTGCCCACCGGCTGGATCCGCATTATCCGGTGCTGTACAAGGGGGTAAACTGCCGTGTCGCTCACGAATGCATCATCGACTTACGGCCGCTCAAGGATGTTGTGACGGTAGACGACGTCGCCAAGCGGTTAATGGATTACGGTTTCCATGCCCCCACCATGTCCTTCCCCGTTCCCGGCACGCTGATGATCGAGCCGACGGAAAGCGAGTCGCTGGTTGAACTGGACCGTTTCTGTGACGCCATGATCCAGATTCGCCAGGAGATTGCCGAAATTGAAGAAGGCAAGGTAGTCCATGAGGACAGCGTGTTGGCTCACGCGCCGCACACGGCGTCTGTGATTGCGAGCGAAAGTTGGGAACGGCCGTATTCTCGCGAAACGGCCGCCTTTCCCACCGAATGGGTCCGCAGCAGCAAGTTCTGGCCCGCCGTGGCCCGCATTGACAACGTCTACGGCGACCGCAATCTGGTTTGCGCCTGCCTGCCCATTGAGGCCTACGAGAGCTGACGTTAGATTGGACCAATCTACTCCAGGAAGGCCAACTCGCGCGAGTTGGCCTTTTTTCTTACTCTTCTGCCAGCCACTGCGGGTAACTTCCCAAGAAAATAGCGCCGGAAACGATTGGTTTTGGCTCGTCACTGCTGTTGAGGTCCAAGGTGTAAATATCGCTGTCCTTGGGCCAGCCGCTTGTTTTGTAGCCTAGCAGCAGAGTGTTCTCATCTGTGGACCAGGCCAACAGCGAATAATTTTCAGGCAGTACCTGCTCCCACACTGTTTCCCCACTGACCTGACCACATCAACGATGGTCAACGTCCAGTCCTCTGCATACGTATCTGTTGTATGACAGGCAGAGACAAAAGCGAGGTTGCTGCTATCTGGCGACCAGGCATTTTGCCGGATGCGAATGCCGTCGGGGCAGGCAGTGGGATCGGCAATCTGGTGCAGCAGCGCGGCTGTGGCGTCCAGCAATTGTCCATCATGCGTATAAAAGAAACGGCCGTCTGGCGAGGCGCTCCAGACAAGGTTAGGAAAGCGAATGGTTTGAACATTTGCCAGCACATAGCGTGCCGAGCCGCCTTCGGGCAAGTTGTAGATGAGCAGCGCTTCCTCATCCAGCCAGGTGAATATGGAGCCAAGCGCAATTTCAGGCGATCCCTGGTACCCCTCAGCGCGGAAGGTATCACCGGTTTCACTATCAATGAGCCAGATTTCGCCAAGTCCCATATCGTCTGTTGCCTCATCCTGAGCCACGGCGATGAAACGGCCGTCTGGCGAGACGCTTGGCGTATTAAAGTCGAGCAAGCCTTGCTCCACCATATCTGGCATGATGTGGCCGCTGTCGGGCTGCTGGGTGAGCCGGTCTGGCTCCCCGCCATCCAGGTCAATGCGGTAGTAGTGGCCGTCGGCAGCGTCGTAGTAGAGGATTGTTTTGTTGTTGTACAGATCAACTGTTGGCGTTTGGACGGGGACGGCAGTTTCGGTTGGGGGTAGCGTATTTGTTGGTGTGGGTTGTGGTGTGAGGGTGGGAACGGCCGTTGGTTGTGCAACAACGGTGCTGGTGGCGCTGGCCTGGGGAGTAGGTTGCGGAGATGCCTCTGGTGTTGCGGCGGCTGTACAGGCGGCAAGCAGGAGCAAAATGGTGTTGAGGTAAAACAAGATCGCTTTCATCAAAACCTCCGGCATAGGGTGGGTTAGCCGAAAGTATGGCAGGTGCTTTCAATCTTGTCTTGGCGGGAAGGTGACGGTTGGTTGACGGGTTGGCTATGGGGTGGGGAAACGGCCGCCTTCCCCACCGAATGGGTGCGCAGCAGCAAGTTCTGGCCGGCCGTCGCCCGCATCGACAACGTCTACGGCGACCGCAACCTGGTTTGCGCCTGCCTCCCCATCGAAGCATACGAAAGTTAGTTGTTTAGAATGGTCCAATCTCGCAGATTGGACCATTCTACTCAAAGTTACAATTTCCAGATTCCAGATATGTTCCAGCTTTTTAGCTTTTAGCTCGGTGCTGAAGGCCACTCAACAGTGGGCCTCAGGTGCTTTCCTACCTGAACCAATTGTGGGAGCTGGTCTCTTCGATCGAGAAATAAAACTAGTTCCCTTGCTTTGTTTGCTTTGCCTGAGTCTGGTAAATTGTCGTAGTCTACGCCTAAATCAGTTGCCAGCGTACGCAACTCTCCTTCGCTAAACTTTTCAATCAGTATGCGGCGTATGGCTGCGTGATATGCTTGTTTAGCATCTATTTTTGCTGTTATTTCATTTCTCACTAAGACGTCTTCTTTTACTTTGGGCCGCCAACGTAAAATATAGATTAGTCCTAACATAGGATAATCAACATCGATATTTAAAGAATATTGATTTTTACTTTCGCTCTCACCGCGCGGGTCATGGATGCGTTTTTCTTCATTTGGCTGTAATCTATTAGATGGAAATCCTGACACTGACGCATATCGTACTTGCGTACGATAGAAATCGGGCGCATCCTTTTCTGGGAAAAACACTTTTAATGTTAGTTGTTTAGTTGGCCGATTTATATTCCAACCAAAATAGTCAAACTCATCTTCCCGAAGTGATAACTCTGCTTTTGTGGCCCCAATAGCATATAATTTTGGAGGTAGTTCTTCGATCATAGTGTACGTTAATTCTTCACCTGGTTTTAATTGCGGTGTGATCGAAACTTCAGCAGACAATCTACCAAATTCACGTTTAAATGTTTTTGTGACATTTCTTCCCGGCGTTAGAGATTTGACGGATACAATGTTTACATTCCTTTTTTCGCCTGAAGGAGAATTTTCTGGGAGCAACATAAAATTGTCTAACTCTCCAATCTGGGAATAGGCTTTGACGTGAACTTTGCGTTGTACAATGGCCGATCCATCTGGATTGATTGTACATTCAACATCCAGGCTGAGATAGCCAACGCCATAACGTTCTGACAAAAATAAATATGCTTTAAGATCCTCAGATCGAATAATAATTCTTTCTAGTATGACTAAAAAGAAATATAAGCCTACAAGAAGCAGTCCAGCTGTGGAAAAAAATCTAACAATATCAGGGTTGGGGAATATATAATCCAGCAATCTGGCCGCGCCCGAAAACACGCCAAACAAAACAGCTAGAACTCTTAAAATTGTTGAACCTAATAATTTGTCAGTGATGCTCATCTTTGTCACACTCGAAAGATACTACATTCGCAAAAAAAAGCGAAGATATAATCATATCTCCGCTTTTTTATATTCTGTAATTCTAATTGTATTAGGGGAGTTTAACCTCCTATTGCTCCGTCCGCTAAAACCGGACCGACAATGGACAAGGTAATTGAGATTACAAGCAATATCCAGAATAAACGATTTTTAACTGACTTCATTGAAGATTAACCTCCACCAATAGCGCCATCACGTTTCATATTAATTTCTTTATCCTCCAAAATATTAGCAACTTGCTTATCACAATTAATTAAACCTTATTAAGAAATTAAAAATAAGCCACACTTAATTGGGATATCGCATGTTGCCTTACTAAAAGACTTGAGCCCTCAAATATAGTTTGCCATTCGTATGAGGGCAAATCTACGAATGGCAAAGGGATGGGAATTTAAATTGAACAATAAAAGAGAAGAGCGGTTTTGAGTAAGGAGTTTTAGAACAATGCGCAATAATTCTGCACCAAGCAGTGAGAGTAAAGACAGGTTTTGCAGAATTTTTTTGCATCTTAAAGGATACCAAAAGTAGGCCTTGCCTTCCAGGTACTGGAGTTAGAAACTTTTGCTTTTTAAGGCTACACGACCTATACATAATAAAAACTCAACATAGAAATTGTCAATAGCTCATGTGTTCTCGATGAGGGTAAGCTGCCTTTTCGCAAATAAACGCAGTAATTGGCGAGATTTTGCATACTTCTATTCCAGATCAGCAAATATTTGGCATCGAAACTTTTATTAAGCTTGTACCAAAGTGCTTTTATAGTCGTGCTGTAGACAATTATTAAATACCTTTCCACCCAATGGGTGCGAAACAGCACGTTCTGATTCACCTTTGTCCGCAACCTTGTCTTTTCCTACATCCCAAACAAAGCTTATGAAAGTTAGATGTGACAAAAAAGCTCTAAAAAGGTCATTTTAAAAGAAGTAGCTTTTTAAATTCTTTAACCAAAGATAGAAAGTATGTTCTAATTGTGCGACAATATGGTGCATGTGATTTCAGCGCAGCACATTTGTTTTATTTACTGATTATGTAAATATGGCTTAGAATACCCTCACTATTTGTGGTTCCAGATGTGAGGGCTTCGATGTCACTTCCAGACACGCATAAAAAAGAAAGGTTGCATAGCGCATATATAAGGGCGATCATTGCGCATGCCGGGCAAAATTTAATGGTGGCCTCTGAGGGAGATTATGGTATCGATGGAGCTGTTAAGGAAATTGTGAAATTTCCTGTTGGGGAAAAAAGTAAGTATATTTCGACAGGACATGTTTTTGAATTTCAACTTAAGGCTACACAGAAGTGCAAGATGAATGACAAAGGGGAAGTCATTTACAGCTTAGATGATAATGCCCACTTTCGGTTTACAAAATATAATGGTGTTATACCTTCGGTTTTGATTGTTTATGATATGCCTGATGATGTTAGTGGTTGCGTCTTACAGAATATCAAAAAATTAGAAATGATGGGGTGTTGCTATTGGAAATTTATGGATAAAGATACCCTGGAAATGAAAACTGTGTATATTCCCTCCAATCAAATTTTCAATGCTGAAGCTGTAAATTACATTCTAAACTATTATGGGCAAGAGCTAAGGAAATTGCGAAATGTCAGTTCTACTTGAGAAAGAATTACTCAGAAAGCTTGACTATTACAATTTAATTTCCTACCTTCGATACTCTTCGGTTTGGAATGAGGTGTCAGCAAGACATGGTTGGCATGTTTTCGTTAGCAACAAATCGGTAACGGGTGTTGAAATTGAGCTGGCTTTACCTGATGAACAAGATGAGCATACATCACCAATATATATTGCTACCGCAATTGATGTCTTGTCTCAACTAAATAATGAACAACCAGAATTTACTATTGAAAGGATCGATAAATACGAAAGTGATGTTCTTTTAGGGATTAACACAATAAAAGATGTTGATTCTTTGCCATTTGGAATTGCAGCGGCGCAAATTCTGGAATTGCAAAATATTATAAAAACTACTACAGATTTAGAGACAAGAGAAAATGTTCCGTATGATACAAAAGCACATAGCAAGAGGGCAAATGAAATCGTCAATCATTTCAGATTTGGTCATACATTCCGAGGTAGTTTTGGTATGAGAATAGAGTCACCGTTGCGGGACTCATTTGAAAAATCACTAACCCGAGCCCTGCCCACTTTTAGCAATGAGGAAAACAAACCGCTCTCTCGCAGAATTATGGAGAGACTTGCACGAGGATTTAAGCACGTAGTTGATGCGGAAAAAGCAGAAAGTTCAGCACCAATTGTTAACAATTATATGTATGGTTTCAATGCTAACATTTGTAAATCATTAGGAGTTATTGGTAACTCAACGCCATTTGATCTGGAGTACAAAATCATGTGGTCTCCCATTTTTGATCCTGTGGATGATGTGAAAGATTCTCAGTCCTTTAAGTTGAATAATACTGCATTTGCATATGTTCAGTATGCCGAAGAAAAGTTGAAATCTTTGAACGAGTACACCACCGTAGAGATCAGAGGGCTAGTACAGTCGCTAGGCTCAGATAAAGATCCACTTGGAAGTAGTTCCAAAAGAACCATTGAAGTTAAGTGGATAAACCGTCCCGATACTAATAGAGCAGCAAAGATTTCTATGGAACTTAGTGCAGCGGATTATGTTTTAGCAGACAGGGCACACATTACATGGAGTATTGTGTTAGCAGAAGGTGAGTACAAGCGCACAAGTCAAGGCTTTGTTTTGGAAAATGTCCGAAATTTTAGAATTGCGGAAGATGAATAAGAACTAAATCCTGCTTTAGAGAAATGCTGCTAATATTCTGACCCGAAGAGTATAAGGATTCTTCGAGTTTTTTGTTTGTGAGAATAATCAATTTATCCTTGAATTTGCACTAGGTGATACTTTTTACGGCCTTTACGCAAGATGAGGAACTGGCCATCGATGCTTTGGTTGAGCGTGACGGTTTGCCCGGCGTCGTTGATGCGCTCATTGTTGAGGTAGAGGCCGCCCCCTTTGATGGAGCGGCGGGCGTCACCTTTGGAGGTGGCCAGGCCGGTGTCTACCAGCAAATCGACCACGGACAGGCCGTCACCTTCCAGCGCAGTTTTGGCCAGTTCGCTGGAGGGCACGTCGGCGAAGATGTCGCGGATGTCGGCGGCTTCCAGGCCGTCCAGATCACCGCCAAACAGGACATCGGCGGCTTTTTCGGCTTTAGTTACGGCCGTTTCCCCATGAATCATCCGCGTTACTTCCTGCGCCAGCCGCCGCTGCGCCTCCCGCCTTTCCGGAGCATTGAACAACTTGTCCTCGTATTCAGCAATCTCCTGCTGGTCCAGCCAGGTGAAGTAGCGCAGGTAGTTCAGGACGTCGCCGTCGTCGGTGTTGAGCCAGAACTGGTAGAAACGGTACGGCGAGGTGCGGTCGGCCGCCAGCCAGGCGTTGGTGCCGGCCGACGTTTTGCCAAACTTGCTGCCATCTGCCTGGGTAATAAGCGGGAAGACGAGAGCGTGTGCTTTTTCACCCTTGGCCCGGCGAATCAGCTCCACGCCAGCCAAAATATTGCCCCACTGGTCGCTGCCGCCCATCTGTAAGACGCAGTTTTCATGTTCAAAGAGGTGCATGAAGTCGTACGCTTGCAGCAGCATGTAGCTAAACTCAGTGTAGGAGATGCCATCCTCGCGTGACAGGCGGGACTTGACCGAATCTTTAGCCATCATGTAGTTCACCGTGAAGTGCTTGCCGATGTCGCGCAAAAATTCCATCATGCTGAGCTCGGTAAGCCAGGTGGCGTTGTTGACAATTCGGGCCGGGTTGCTTTTCGCTTCAAAGTCCAGAATGCCAGAAAGTTGCTGTTGGATGCGCTCCAGGTTGGCCTGTACTTCATCCAGGGTGAGGAGATTGCGCTCGGTGGAACGGCCGCTTGGATCGCCAATCATGCCTGTGCCACCACCGGCCAGGGCGATGGGCGTATGGCCGTACCGCTGCATCCGGGCCATGGCCATCATCGGCACCAGGTGGCCAATGTGCAGGCTGTCGCCTGTCGGATCGAAGCCGTTGTACAGGGTCACTTTCTCTTTTGCCAGCAGTTCCGGCACGCTCTCCGTGTGATCATAGACAAAACCGCGCCAACGTAGTTCTTCAATTGCGTTCATGAGGCCATCTCCTACTTAGAAAATCCGCAAATTTCGCAGATTACACAGGTTTTTCTCTACACACTTCACTGATCTGTGGATAACCTGTGGAAAAATAAAAAAAGACGCGGTGGTTAGCCGCGTCTTGGGTGGTCTGGACAGTTGGGTTCAGTTGTCAGTGACAGGCAACTTTATCCTCACACGCCAGCGGCGTCTGTGTTATCAAGGTATAGCTGCCATAATAGCTGAAAACGTTCGGATTCATAATGAGGAAAGGTTAGCATGGGGCGGGGGATTCGTCAAGAACTGCGAGGAGTAAAAGTGAAAAGTGGTAAGTGAAAAGAAGACGACTTATCATTTTTACTTTTCACTTTTCACTAATAATCACGTTAGCAAAATGCGATGCTTAAGTCCGTTGCCGGTATTGAAGATGAGAACACGTTCGTCCGGGTTGATCCAGTTTTGGGCGACCAGCTCTTCCAGCACGGCAACGGTGGCGGCGGCTTCCAGGGAGACAAACGTGCCTTCTTGCGAGGCGAGCTGTTTTTGTGCCTGGATGATACGGCCGTCTGACACCGCAACGGCCGTTCCTCCACTGTCTCGTAAGGCCCGCAGCATTAAACGGCCGCCAATCGCCGCTGGAACGCGCAGGCCGCCAGCTAAGGTCGACGCGTTTTCCCAGGTGCCGGTCATCTCAGCCCCATCGTGGAACGCTTTGACCACCGGGGCGCAGCCTTCCGACTGGGCCGCCACCATGCGCGGCCGATGGCTGCCAATCCAGCCCAACTGCTCCATTTCGTCAAACGCCTTCCACATGCCAATCAGCCCCGTGCCCCCGCCGGTGGGGTAAATGATGACGTCCGGCAGCTGCCAATCGAATGCAGCCGCCAACTCATACCCCATGATTTTCTTGCCTTCCACGCGGTAGGGCTCTTTCAGGGTGGAAACATCGAACCAGCCGCCTTCTTGTGCCGCTTCGGCCGCCTCGCGCCCGGCGTCGTTAATAAGGCCGTTGACCAGGTGCAAATCCGCGCCGCTCATTTGCACTTCCATAATGTTGATGAGGGGCGCGTCGCTGGGCATGTAAACGTGCGCGGTGACCCCGGCGCGCGCGGCGTAGGCGGCCAGCGCGCCTCCGGCGTTGCCCGCCGTAGGGATAACAAACTCTTTCGCCCCTAGCTCCAGCGCCCGGCTAACGGCCGCTGCCAAGCCCAGTGCCTTAAAGCTGCCGGTGGGATTTTGCCCTTCGTCCTTCATGTATAGCTGGGTAAGGCCGAGGGTTCGCCCGAGGTTGGTTAGTTTGAGGATTGGTTTGCCGCCTTCGCCCAGCGTGATGCGGCAGTCGGGGTCGCTGACGGGCAGCAGCTCGTGAAAGCGCCACATGCTGGCTGGGCGGTGCATGATTTCGTCGCGATCCAGCTCGGCGCGGGCTTTGGCCAGATCGTACCGGGCCAACAGTGGCTGTCCGGCATTGCTCAGGCGGATGAGCTGGTTGGCATCATATGTTTGCTGGGTAAGGGAACATTCAAGGTGGGTGAGGTAGGTCATAGTTATCCAGGGGAATGGGATATAGATACACGTAGCTACACACAGATTTTTATTCAATCCGTGTGAACTTCAATCCGTGTGCAAGGGTTTGTTTTAGATAAAGGTGAAGGTTGGGGAAGTGGATTGGTTGGTTACGGCCGTTCCCTCCCCGTTCAAAAAAGTGTGCAGCGTTTGCCGGATCTGGCGCAGGTCGGCTGGCTTGCGCAAAAAGCCGGAACAGCCGACGGTGAGCGCGGCCGATTCTACGGCAGCAGAATCGTGGGCGGTAAGGGCAACAATGGGAATGTGCTGCAAGGCGGGATGCTGCTTAATTCTTCGGGTGAGATCGAGGCCATTCATTTCCCCGGGTAGGTGCAAATCCATGAGAATGAGGTCAGGTTGCTGGGTAACGGCCGTTTCCCAGCCAGACACCGCATCAAGTGCAACCAACAGCTGGTGTCCTTCAGCAGCAACAATGCGCTGTACCAGCAAAACATTATTTGGATTATCTTCTACGTACAGGATTTGCTTGGCCATCTCGTTACTCCTTGAGGGGAACCGCAGAGATGCAGGCAACCATAGAGAGACCAAAATGGGAGACGCTGCGAAATCTACGGTTTTTTACGTACCCAACGTTATGAAAAAAGGTACCAGATAGCCTAACATGCCCCTTGCATAAAAACAACAAATATTAACTATATCGAACATAGAATTGTTCTATGCACGGGGCGGGAGTGGAGATGGGCTGTTGTCTGATCTCCACTCTCCACTCTCACTTATGCCGGCCGCATGCGCTGGATAACAATCCACGCCAGCCCCATGAAAACGGCGCTGAAGAGAAAGAGCCAGCGGTAGTCACTGCCCAGCGTATCTACCACCACACCACCTAATGTTGGTCCTAAAACGGCCGCAAGTTGCGAAGAAAAGTAGTACAAACCGGTATAGGCGCCAATCCGCCGCTCATCGCCGTGATCGTAGACCAGCGGCAAACTGTTGACGTTGACGCAAGCCCAAAAGATGCCGGCCAGCACCAAAATAGCGATGAAAGTGACGGCCCCCTGAATGAGAAAATAGCCGACGAACAGCAGCACGGTCAGCCCGGTTAACCCGATGCGGATCGCCTGGCGACGGCCGTATTTTGTGCCAATCAATCCCGCCGGAACGGCAAACAAAATAAAGCTGATCGTAATCGATCCGGCATAAATGGAGGCGGTGCCGGGGGAAATGTCCAGGGTAAAGACGGCAAAGGAGGAAAGCCCGGCTTCCAGCGCATTAAAGGCCATGAACCAGAGCAAGATGCCCAGCAGCACCAAAAGTCCACTTTTATCCGGATTGCGCCAGACGGTTTGCAGATTGGCCAGCACGCCGGGATCGTCAGGTTCGGCTTCGGCACGAACTTTCTCCGGCTCGCGCACGCCCAGCAGAGCCACCAGCGCCGCCGCCAGCAGCAAGATACCACCACCAATAAACGGGGCCATCCGCCCCAGCTCCGGATCGATGGCGCTGAAATATTCAAACAGGGCGCCGCCGCCAAAAAAGGCCAGCAGCCCGCCCACGCCGCCCATTAGGTTGATGATGCCGTTGGCCTTGCTGCGATTTTCCGGCTCGTACAAATCGCCCAGCCAGGCAACGGTGGGAGAGCGAAACAGGGCCATGCCAAAGTTGGTGATGAGAATGAAGGCGGCGATGGCCACGGCCGTTTGGGCAAACGGTATCAAAATAAAACCAACGAGGGCAATCGGTACGCCCAGCAGAATCCACGGCTTGCGCCGCCCAAACCGGTTCCAGGTCTGGTCGCTTTTGGCCCCCACCCACGGCTGCACAAAGACGTTGATCAGGTTGTCCCAGGTCATGATAAAGAGGGCCAATGCCGGACCCAGGCCAAAGCCGCGCACATCGGCGCTGCCTTCGAAGGCAGGATTACCTGCCTGCAAAAAGATGGGGATATATTGGTTAAAAATGGGCCAGATGATGCTGATGCCCAAGAAGCCAAAGCCGACGATGATGGTTTTTTTGTAGTAAAACGGCCGTTCCGCGGCAGCTGCTGTCATGTTTACCCTTCCTGAAATAATGAGATCCACTGAAATATTGAGCAGAATGGTATACTACTTTCCGGCAAAACAAAACGTTAAATTACGCATCACGCGCCACGCCTCAGTCTAGGTAAATTGCATGGAAATCAGACAAATCGAAGCTTTTTTGGCCGTTATTCAGGAAGGTAGCTTTACCAATGCCGCCGCGTATCTAAATTTGACCCAGCCTTCGTTGAGTGCCCGCATTCAGCAGCTGGAACAAAGTTTGGGGGGCGAACTGTTCCGCCGGGGGCAACGGCCGTTGGTGCTCACACCGTTGGGGGACCTGTTTCGTGATTATGCGGAACGGGCCATCGCCATTTTGCAGGCGGGGCAGGAAGCGGTGCAGCTGGCGCAGCAGGGGCAAATTGGTCGGGTGACGGTTTGCTGCCCCTTTTCCCTGGCCGCCTCGCTGATGCCCGAGGTGGTGAAGCAGTTTAGCCAGGCATACTCGCAGGCGGAACTTTACCTGGAGACGGGCCATTCTGATTTTGCCATCGATCAACTGCTGGATGGGATGGTGAATGTCTCTTTGGCCGCGGCATTTCCGCGCTATGCGGCACAGGTGCAGACGCTGGTGCGGCTGCACGATGAGATGGTGGTGGCCGTGTCGCCGGAGCACGAGCTGGTTGGGGCAACGGCCGTTGCCATCCCCCAGCTCTGGCACTACCAACCGATCATCATCCATTGGGGGCGGGCGTTTGATGCCTACATTGCCAGCCTACGCCAGATGAGCGGCGCAGACGTGGCGGCGGTGCGGGTTCCGCTGGCTGCCGCCCTGCCGATGGCCCGCCAGCCGCAAACCATCACCTTTTTGCCGCGCCGGGTAACGGCCGTTTTTGGTCTGGTGGAGCTGCCTGTGCCTAAATTCAAGTTTGACTGGGACGCCATTGTCGCCACCCGCCACGGCCGTACGTTAACCTCGCTGGAGCAGGGATTTGTGGATGTAGTGACGGCCGTTTGGCACCAATCACCCTAGTAGCCATGAATCATTGGAATTGTGTTGACAATATTGTGTCAAAACCTTAGAATCTAGACAGTCTAGCTGTTTAGAAAAGGAAAAGAAAATGATTAGTTCATGGCAATTGCAGGAAGCAAAAAACAAATTAAGTCAGTTGGTAGATGAGGCAATGAAGACTGGACCGCAAATTATTACGCGACGAGGTGTTGAAGTTGCGATTGTTCTTTCTGTGGAGGAATATCGTCACTTAACGGCCTCAAGAGAAAAGTTATCAGATTTTTTTCGCCAATCCCCGCTTGTAGATCTGGAACTTGACCTAGAGCGAGATAAGAGCCCAGCAAGGGATGTCTTCACGCCATGAATTATCTTCTTGATACTTGTGTGATCTCTGAATTGGTTGCCAAGAAACCTAATTCTCAAGTCTTGACCTGGATAGATAGTTTGGCAGACGAACATATTTTTCTAAGCGTGTTAACAGTCGGTGAAATTCAGCGGGGTATTTCTAAGCTTCCAAATTCAAACCGAAGAACCATGTTAGTCAATTGGCTAGAAACAGAGTTGTTAGCTCGATTTAGCGGCAGGTTGTTAGATTTAGATGTGGATGTTCTTCTGCAATGGGGTGAGTTGGTAGCGCGATTAGAAGGTCTGGGACGACCACTGCCAGCAATTGACTCCCTTTTTGCGGCTCAGGCGCTGGCCTTTCAATTGAATTTTGTGACACGTAATACCAAAGATTTTGTGGATACAGGTGTCAATTTGGTCAATCCTTGGCAAGGAGAGGAAATCAACTAAAAGGTTGAACGAGTTTATGAAACCAGAGCGAATTGAACCAGGACCAGGACAAGAATCCGTGTGGGATTACCCGCGCCCGCCCCGGCTGGAAGAAACCAGCAAGCATATTCAGATTGTGTTCAACGGCGTCATCATCGCCGACACGCGTCGCGCCAAACGGGTGCTGGAAACCAGCCATCCGCCTACCTACTACATCCCGCCGGAAGACATCAAAACGGAATACCTGGTGCCGCGCCACAGCACGTCTTTGTGTGAATGGAAGGGGCAGGCCCATTATTATGGTTTGATGGTGGATGACGAACAGGTGCCCGTGGCCGGCTGGTATTACATCGACCCGCGCCCACCGTTTGAAGCGATTAAGATGCACGTGGCCTTTTATGCCGAACCGATGGATGCCTGCACCGTCGATGGCGAACAGGTACGGTCGCAGCCGGGCAGCTTCTACGGCGGCTGGATTACCAGCGATGTAGTTGGTCCATTCAAGGGCGAGCCGGGCACTGAATTCTGGTAGGCCGCCGAGAACGCAGAGCTTTTTGAGGAAAGTGAGGGAGCGCTGCCTGGATTCCTTAAACTTTAAGAACGATCTGCGTTCATTGGCGAAATCTGCGGATTATTCTTCTAATAGTTTGAAGATGAAGGTGCCGTTACGGCCGTAAATCCGTTCCACCGCCGGATTTTGTAATAGCTGCGCCGGATCCATCTGCCCGCCGCGCACCCCGATGAAAACATGCGTCATGCCCTGTTCCCGCAGCCAGTTGGCGGCTTCAGGCGTGCGCCAGTCTAATACGGTCGCCATTTCCTCATTAAAAGATTGTACAAAATCAGCTAGGTCCCGATTGTAGATGTAATCGGCCGGCGGCGTGCTGGTTTGCCGCCCCGTGAGGGGCACAATCCAAGCGCCACCGTCGCTGCCAGACCAGGTATTGCCCAGCCAGAGCCAGCTGTTCACCGCCAGCACGGCATCCTCCGGCAGATTTTCATCCAGCCAGGCCAGCGCTGCAGCGTCGGCCGGTTGGGCCAGCAGGGTTTGCTCATTGAGGATAGTGATTTGCTGCTGTAGGCCAAAAAGGGTAACGGCCGTTCCCATCGGCATGAGCAGCAGAATCCCGGCAATTTGCAGCAGCTCCGCTTGCCGCCGCAGCCAGCGCCAAAACGCTGCGCCCACGATGCCCAAAAAGAGCGCCAGCGGCAAAAATGTGGTGATGTAGTAGCTGTTCAGGTTAACCAGGTTAATGCTGGGGAAGCCTAAATGTTCCCCGGAGAGGAGCAGCAGCACGAGCCCAGCCCAGAGCGCCACAATGAGGGGAACGGCCGTCCAGCTTTGCCGTCCTTGCCACAGACGCCGCCACAACCAGATGAGCAATATCGGCAGTAGCAATCCGCCAGCCAGCCACAAAAACAGCCGATCCCAGCCTGCGGTGTAGTAGGCGGTGGGGAAAGCCGTGTAGCCCGGTAATCGCGCCGTGATCGTTTGGCGCGGCGCACTGTTTTGCAGCAGATAAATGAGCTGCGGTATGAGCAGGAACACGCTTGCCCCCGCAGTTAGCCAGAGGAAACGGCCGTTCCGCCCCCAACTTAGCAAGCAGACCAGCCCGGCAAACGGCACATAAAAAACAAACACGCGAAAATGAAGCAAAAACAGGCCCACAACCAGCAGCGCCAGCAGCGGCCACGTCCTGCGCCATCCTTTGGCCCCGCACACCAAGCGCCAGGTTAATCCCAGCAAAACGGGCATCAACAGCATGGCGCTGAGCTGTGTGTACCGTCCCCAGGTGGCGTAATATGCCGGGAAGAAAAGCGGAATTGTTACCAAAAACGCAGCCAGTAGCCCGGCGCGCCGCTGCCGGGTGAGCAGCCAGCTCCCGGCGTAAACGGTTAGCGGCAGCAGGGCGTTAAGTAGCTGGCCAAACCCCAGCAGCAGGCGGGGAATCTCCTGACCGGTCATTAAAACCAGGCTGCTGCTAAGGGTGTGAAAGCCAAAATGGTAAGGGAAACGATCTACAGGCAAAAACGATTCATACCCTGTTTGGGTAATGGTCTGGCCCGACTGGCTCATAACGGCCGTAATCACCCCATGCCGCACTGAATCGACCCACGGTGGAAAGATGATGTCCCGCACCGCCAGCAGCCGCACGGCCAGCCCGACGGCCAGCAATAGTAGTAGGAGGGTGTGTTCTTTGTGCCAATGTCGGCGGAATGACAGGGTGACAAGGTGACGGGGTGACAGGGTGACAGGGCGTTTGAGATACATGATCAGTAGCCAGCCACCGACTACTAGAAGCCATAGCAGCCAACCGCTGAAATGCCCGCCCAGCAGTGAAAAGAGGTACCAGATGACAGGCCAGACGGCCGTTCCCAATGCCAGCATCACGCCTAGTTTAGCCATTGGATCGGGCAGCAGGTGGCGAAACGGCCGTAATTGCAAAAGCAGTGCCCCCGGCAGCAGCAAAAAGAGCAGCGCCAGCAACATCAGCCCGCCGTTTTGCCACAGCAGTTGGCCCAATCTGCGCAGTGCATCCAACCAGGTGAGCTGGTAGCGGCTGGTGAAGCGGAGTTCCTGGACATCTGTTTCTGGCGATTCGCCAGTCAGAGGACCAGCTTCCAATGAGAGGTTTGTCTCTTCCAGGAGGTCCACCGTGTAGCCCCAGACTGTCACCCGGTTGTCGTCGCTGCCGCTGACTGTGAGTAGATACGGCCGTCCCGCCGAATCAATCTGCACCGGAAAGCGCAGCACAAACGGCTGGTTGTGCTTTAGCTGGCGCGTGGGCAAGGATTGTGCCGCCAATTGGTTGCCTTGTGAATCAGTTAGGGTGAGGGTGAAACGGCCGTTTTCTTCCGGATCAGGATCGCCACTGCGCGCCAGCAGCAGCTCCAGCTCGCGCAGGCCGTTGTGTTGGGCCACAAAGCGGTAGGTCAGGCGCACGTCGCCCGTGGGAGCCGAGGGGACAGCGTTCAGCCGACCCTGCACCACATCTTCGGCCAGAATGGGGCTGGTCATAGGCAGGAGGGTGGACGGCCGTCCCGGTTCGCCCCACCAATCCCACAGCAGTATCAGCCCAATACCCAGCAAAATCGCCAGCCCTTTCAGCCACCATCGCACTTGCCTGCGCTCATTCTCCAATCGCTGGTCTCCAGTTTCAATAGATCCAATTTTATTATCTACAGATGTTTACTCGGCAGAATTGTTGATACAAGACGAGGCCTGAGCCTGTCGAAGGCCGGCCTTCGACAGGCTCAGGCCTCGTTTGGCGTTAGAGGTTATCAACAAAAAATCCGGCCACCTTCTGCAGATAAGTAGCTTGATGCAGATTAAAAAATAAAAAGCCGCCCCAATTGGGAGCGGCCTTTGTGTTCTTTGTGTGGCGCCAAGTGGATTTGAACCACTGACCTAGGGCTTATGAGTCCCCCGCTCTGACCAACTGAGCTATGGCGCCAAAGCGAACGGAATTATAACCAACTCTACCAGTCGTGACAAATTAGATTACCCGAGCATGCGCCACGGAATTGGCGCAAAAATTAGTACAAAAATGATCATTGTCGCAATAGCTAGCCAGCGACGATGAGAGTCAAGTGGGGTCACGTCATCTAATGGCTCGGCATGAGCACGACCGAAGAAAAAGAGCAGCAAAACCCAAATAACCCAGGTAAATGTGTTGTAAATTAGGAAAGACACTAAAGTTAATGCGACCAGTATAACAATTATCGGCGTAAATAGTTGTTTAGCCCGTTCCCCTAACAATGCAAATACAATATGCCCACCATCCAGTTGACCCACAGGCATCAGATTAAGCGCTGTAACTAATAGCCCGACCCATCCAGCCCAGGCAACCTGATTCAGGTAAACATCACTGGTTTCGCTGGGTAAGAACTGGCCAAAAATAGCAAACTTGGCCAGATAATAAAGAATAGAATTGCCTTCCAGCAAGCCAACAGATGAAATAGGTCCAACTTCAGAAGTCGCCAGGCCATAAAAAAGTATTGGGATAGCAAATACAAGACCGGCCAATGGTCCGGCCACACCAATATCAAACAAAGCACGTTTGTTTTTGACAGGTTCCTTCATTCGTATGAAGGCACCCAAAGTGCCGATGAGCGAAATAATGGGCAGCGGAATGAAGTAGGGTAGTGTAACGGCAACTTTGTGATGACGGGCAGCAAAATAGTGACCCAGTTCATGTGCCCCCAAAATGAGCATAATGCTCAGGCTAAAGGGCCAGCCGTGCCAAATTTGGAAAGCTTGTTCAATCGTTTCAGCATTGTAAAAGGAGCCTGTAAGTAAAGTGGAAAGTACAGTGACAATGAACAAAATAAGGTTGATGTGCCAGTTAGAGGTGGGTGGGTTAAACACCTGGGGAATGGCGACAAGGGCGATACGGCCGTTTTCCTCTTCGCGTATGGTGGGTGTAAACCCCTGATCTTCAAACACGGCCCGTAGTTCGTCAAAGCAGTCAGCTGGATCTACCTGGAAACGGCCGCGATAGCGCACAAATCCCTTGTGCGGTTCATCCAGCGTCGTATCGCCCACCACAAATAGATGGGCAATCCCCTGACGCATGCGTTCGACTTTTTCCAGGGCAACGACTGGCGGCGGTGGCGTGTACGGTGAGGGGTGCATGGTTATTCTTGGCCGGTGGAGGGAGCATCGACCAAATCGTCATCTTCATCTCCCCAGCTAATAATCCAAATGCAGGCCCCGGCCACCAGAATGGTAACCACAATCAGCCAAAACCATTGGCTGCCCTGCAAGCCCACATCCCGCGCTTCATACACCAGCAAAACAACCATGCCCAGGGCCAACACAAACCAGGCAGACAAATTCGGGTGATTGGTAATCCAGTTTTTCAGACGGTCCATAATTCCTATCCGCAGTTTTCGCAGATTTAGACAAGCGAATCTGTTAAATCTGTGCTTAAAAACGTTATGAGGCCTGATTATAAAGAAAAATTGAGTAATCAGGTAATGACCCGATTACTCAATTACAAAACATTCATGATATGGAATATGTTGGAGGGTTATTAAATTGACCTGATTGTCTTGTCATGTTGAGCGGAGCGAAACATCCCTAAGGGCTTCACCCGGCGCAGGCATAGCTTTTACAAGACGATCTTCAAAGGGATTCTTCCCTTCGTTCAGAGCAACTGTGTGATACGAAACCCGAATTTAGGCGGTTTTTACCTCAATTTGCCACGGTTGCATGTCGCGAATCATGGC
>PABI01000084.1 GCA_002699125.1 Anaerolineaceae bacterium | reverse complement strand
TGAGTTTGTGGATTTTTGTATTGATCTTGGTGGCTTGCAGTGAAGAGCAGGCTGCGCCAGCGGTGACAGCGACAGTGCTGGTAGATACGGCCGTTGCCACACCCCTTGTCCTACCCTCCCCCACTGCCCCGCCGGCGCTCACCCCCACCATCGTCATTCCCACGGTGGCGCCCGAGGAAGAGGCAGCCGCCACGCCGCTGCCGCCTGCCCCAGAAGCCACTCTGCCGGAGATGCTGCGGTTTGCGACGTTTAGGCAAACGGCCGTAGACACCACCCCCGCCATCTTTCATGAACCCGTTGCGCCTGACCTGAGCAACGTCATCGTGCCTTTTGTGCTTTCTGAAGAGCAGGTGGTGCGACTGGCGCAGGATGGCATTGTGGTCAGTCCCGGCGTAGAGAAAGAGTTCTTCACCGTCTATGAGCAGGCGCGCTACGCCAACGTGCCCACCTTCATCACCAGCGATTCGCTGCTGCACGTTTACCATCTGCTGTTCGACAAGGTGCTGCGTACAGCCGAACGCCAGGCGTTTATTCCTGAACTACACCAGCTGAACCAGGCAATGCTGGCCCAAACCGATTTACAGTACCAGGCGCTGCGCGGCACGGAATGGGAAGATGCCGCTTTGCGCACCGTCGCTTTCATCGGCGTGGGCAGCAAGCTGCTTGACCCTGGCATCGAGGTGCCAGGCTACGCCCAAGAGCTGGTCGAAGCGGAGCTGGCCCTGATTGAAGAGGCGGCGGGTATTTTGCCTTCGCCGCTGTTCCCCGGCCTGGAAAACGGCGAAGATTACACGCAGTACATTCCCCGCGGCCACTACACCATCAGCGAAGAGCTGACGGCCTACTTTAAGAGCATGATGTGGTACGGCCGTATGACCTTCCGCCTCAAAACCGATAATCCCGACGTAGGCCGAGCCGAAACCCGCGGCGCACTGCTGCTGGTCCATGCCCTGCGCACCGCCCAGGTGAACGGCCAGCCGGCGCTGCAATCCTGGCTCGATCTGTACAACCCCACCGTCTTTTTTGTCGGCCGCAGCGATGACCTGACGGCATTCCAATACCTGGAGGTCATTGACGACGTTTACGGCCCCACGCCCGATCTGGCCACGATTGCCGACGAGAGCCAGCTTGATACATTCATCGAAGCCGCCAACGAACTGCCGCCGCCGCTGATTCTGGGAATTGTGATCGGCGTTGGGGATGACGTGGAGGAAACCACCAAGGGGTTCCGCTTCATGGGGCAGCGCTTTGTGCCCGATGCCTACATCTTCCGCCAGCTCATTTACCGCAACGTGGGCACTTCCGAGAACCCGCGTATGCTGCCCAAAGGGTTAGATGTAATGGCGGCGATGGGTTCTGATAGAGCCTATGTCATCCTGGATGAATTAGGCGAAACCGAATACGCCAACTACCCCGAGCAAATGGAAAAGATGCAGCTGTGGGTCGATGGTCTGACCACAGAGGAGTGGACCGAAACGCTGTACACTACCTGGCTTTACACCTTTGAGCCGCTGCTGGCCGAGCCCGGCGACGGCTACCCGCAGTTTATGCAGAGCGAGGCGTGGCTGGACAAGCAGCTCAACACCTCGCTGGGCAGCTGGGCGGAGCTAAAGCACGATACCATCCTCTACGCCAAGCAGGTGTACGCCGAACTGGGTGGCGGCGGCGGTGCCCCGCTGCCCTTGCCTGCCCGTGGCTACGTAGAGCCGGTACCTGAATTTTATGCCCGGCTGGAGGCGCTCACCACGATGACGCTGGAAGGGTTGCAGGAGCGCGGCTTGCTGGGTGAGCAGGATTTAAACAGCCTGATGCGGCTGCAAAGCCTGGCTGCCGCTTTGCAAGTGATGGCCGAAAAAGAGCTGCGCGGCGAACCGCTGACCGAAGAAGAGTTTAACCTGATTCGCTTCTACGGCGGTGAACTGGAGCACCTAACAATGGCTGCCGCCGACCGCGAGGATGAAGACCCGGCTGCCCAGCCGGTCATGGACGAGGAACCGCAAGCGGCCGTTATCGCCGACGTCGCCACTGCCCCAGACCCAGATGGGGACGGCAGCCCCAACCCGGTGGTGTTGGAGGAAGCCGTGGGGCGCATCAACGAGATTTACGTGGTGGTGCCGCTCATCAATGAAGACGGTACGATTCAACTGCAAGTGGCCAAGGGTGGTGTGTTTGCCTACTACGAATTCCCCTGGCCGGCTGACGATCGCCTGACCGACGAAAAGTGGCGCACCATGCTGGATGAAGGCGAGGCGCCGCCGCTGCCGGAATGGACGGACAGCTTCTTTATCAGCGCCACCGAATATGCGGCCTTCCAGCAAACCATTTACAATCTGCAAAGAGCTGTCAGCTCAGCTTACTGGTATCTGGATGCAGGTTACTTCTATGGGGTGTCTGACGCTGTCACGGCCCAGTTTGCGGCTGAGTTTGAGGCGCTGCGCGAGGCCAAACAGTTCATGGGGCGGCAGTGGATTCATGCCAGCTACCGCTCTTTTGACATTCAGGCTGAGGATTTGGTGGTGGTGACGGTGCGCGAAACCTGGGAAGACAAATTGTACAGCTTCCAGGAGATGCCCGGTGATGCCGAACCCGTTTCTGATCCGGTTGGCGAACGTGGCCCCTACACGCTGGACGTGACCTACACGCTGGAACGTGTCGGTGAACAGTGGTTGGTGACCAATGTGGTTTACAACAACGAGCCGCCGGCCTGGGAAGAGTAACAGTGTCGCTTCGAGGTAAAGTGATTGCTGCTTTGTTGGCCCTGTTTCTGCCGCTGCTGTTTTTTATGGCGCAGCAGTCAGGGCCGGTGAAATCGGGAGTGGAGATCGAGGCCGCTCCCGATTTGACGGTTTATCCCTGGATCTATCTACGCGACGGCCGTTCCCTCACCCCCTCTGAAAACGTTGTCGAACTCATTGCCGTGGGTGACGTCATGCTGGGTCGCGGCGTGGCAGAAAAGCCTGATCCGCTGGCAGAGGTGGCTCCCTGGCTGCGCACCGCCGATTTGACGCTGGGTAACCTGGAATCGGTCATCGTGGCTGGAGGTACGCCGCGAACGGCAGCGCCGGGCGAACCGCAGCCGATTATTCTGAACGCGCCGGTAACGGCCGTTTCCCATCTCATCACCGCCGGTTTTGATCTGCTCTCACTGGCCAACAATCACAGTCTGGACTATGGGGCAGCAGGTTTGCAGGAAACGGCCGTGCGCTTGCAGCAGGCCGGCATCACCTCACTGGGTTACGGTCCTGATGAAGATGCCGCCTACCAACCGATTTTGCGCGAAATCAATGGTGTGCATTTAGCGTTTCTGGCGTTTAACGGCGTGCCGGAACCGAGTGTCGGTGAACCGTTATCGGTAAGCGGTGAGCAGTGGCAGCGGGCAGAGTGGGACGAGGCGCGGGTGACGACCGCGGTAGAAGCAGCACGCCAGCAGGCAGATGTGGTGATTGTCTCCATTCATTGGGGTTATGAGTACGAGCTGCGCGCCGATCCCTGGCAGGAAACGGCCGCACAAGCGCTGCTTACTGCCGGAGCCGATCTGGTTTTGGGACATCACCCCCATGTGGTGCAGCCGGTGATGGTGGCACAGCAGAGCGGCCAACTTGTCGCCTACAGTTTGGGCAATTTTGTGTTTGATCAAACGGAGGAACCAACCAATCAAGGGTTGGCCCTGCGCATTTTTGTTGATGGCGATGGTTTACGCGCGGTGCAGATGCTGCCGCTGTGGTCTGGCCCGCGGCCCCGCCTCATGTCTCTTGCCGAAGCTGAATCGCTTTTGGCCCGCATTGAGCCAGCGCCGTCCCGTTTAGCTTTTGCCTGCCAGCTGGATGGCTGCATATCGGTCGGTGAGGTTCCTGATGACGGGGAACAGGGCTGGTTTTGGTCTGGGGGCATTGACCTGACGGGGGACGGGGTACCGGAGATTATTCGCCGCTCCGGAGAACAGGTGACGGTGTATGAGGCGGGTACGGCCGTCTGGCAAAGTCCGGCAGCGTGGCGCGTGGTGGATGTGGCGTTGGGCGATCCGAATGATGACGGCCGTTTTGAACTGCTGTTGGCCATCTGGCAAACTGACGCCGAGGGGCATGAACGCAGCCAGCCGTACATCGTGGGGCATCGCGGCGGCGAATACCAGTTGCTGTGGGGCGGCCGCCCGCTAAACATCCCCATTCTGGCCGTGGAGCTGGGCGATGTGGATGGCGACGGGGCTGAAGAGCTCGTTGTTCTGGAAGATCAAGGCGATGAGAAAACGGTGGCTGTCTGGCGTTGGCAGGGGTGGAATTTTAGTCTAGTGTGGCGCAGTGAAAACGGCCGTTTCCATGACCTGATCCTGCTGCCCGGAACCGATAATCGGCTGCTTCTTGCCGTATCACCTTAGAACCGGTGCTTCGGGACGGCCGTTCCGATGCGCGGGTTGATCGAAACATGGATGACCAAAAATTACAGCAAAGTGCTTGTTCATAATGTTGTTCATGAGTGAAACACAGGATTCTGAAAGACGATGAATGAGGAATTCGAACTTGAAGAAGTGGCACCCTGGATGGTAGCTTTCATCACGTTGCTTGGTGGTGGGTTGCGTGTGTTGCTGCTTGGCAACAAAGGGATGTGGTTGGATGAAACATTCAGCGTCTGGCTGGCAAACCACAATGTTGTTGATTTGCTGCAATGGGGTGTCAAGATTGACCAGCACCCCCCACTTTATTATCTATTGCTCCATTACTGGATAGCGTTCAAAGGGGTTACGCCTTATTATGTCCGTCTGTTTTCCGTGCTATTTGGCGTGGGCACCATCCCGATAATTTACCTGATCGGCAAACGTTTGTCGGGGGCGGTGGTGGGCCTGGCGGCGGCAGCGTCCCTCGCCTTTTCGCCTTTCCACATCTACTTTGCCCAGGAAGCGCGTATGTACACGCTCCTGACGTTTAATGCTGCCGTGGCGATTTATGGATTGGTTTGGCTGCTAACAGACCCGCGCTCCGTCAGACCCATTGGCAGCCAGTTTCGAGAATACTTGCATGTCTGGCGCACATCAGGGCCGGTTGAGTCAGGCCCTAAAGGCGTTTTCAGCTATCGGGATGAGACTCGTAATGAAACTGGGTGGAGAGCCTGGCTGTTTGGCCGTCGCTGGCTGCCTGTCGAGACTATGGCGACAGACCTGGCGTGGGTTACATTTATTGTCTTCTCAGCGGCGACCATGCTTACTCACAATACGGCCGTTCTTTTTCCATTAGCCACCAATACCTTCGTTCTGGGTCTGATGCTTGTGCAAAAGATGAAAGAATCAGGCTCTGCACTCGCTTTTCAGGTTCCCTCTTTAGGGAACTGGGTTAAGGCTCAGATTGGCATCTTATTACTGTGGAGTCCCTGGTCATTTGCCTTTTTCCAGCAAGCCAGCCGAGTCTATCAACGATTTTGGATTCCTGAACCAACTTGGGACACCATCATTCAGATATTTAAATCCTATTTAAATGCATCTGCGCCAATTCCGTCCGGCCATGCCCAGGTGATCTGGACCCTCTATATCCTGGTCCTTTGTCTAGGGGTGGTCCATTACCGAAAGAAGTTCTCGCGATTTCTGTTATTGGCTGCCTTATTGGCTATCCCCTTTTGGGGCGAGCTGATGGTGAGCCTCCGCCGACCTATTTTTTATGATCGAACCCTGATCTGGACCACAATTCCATTATTCCTGGTATTAGCAGCTGGTATTGCTCAATTAAGATTTCGCCCTTTGATGATTCTGGTGCTGGGGATTTTAGGCACCATCAACTTGTTTTCTACCGGCGATTACTATCGATTCTATCAAAAAGAGGATTGGAGCACGGCCGCCGGTTATGTGGCATATTTCGCCGAAGAGGATGATTTGGTCCTGTTCAACTCCAACTTTGTGGAAATACCGTTCAACTATTACTTCAAGACCTATGAGGAGCAATATTTGCTCCGGGTAGAAAAACAGGGCGTTCCTTTAGATCTGTTCGATAGCGCTATCCTGGAACCTGAAATGAAGGAGAGCGATATACCGGCGTTAACTTCATTGCTGCAGGACCATAACAGAGTCTGGCTGGTTTACAGCCATAACGACTACACGGATCCAAACGGGTTAATTCCGCAAACACTCGCATCGAAAATGAGTTTAATCCGGCAGCGGGATTTTAACGGGGGGCAGGTTCAGTTGTATGAAACCCCGTGAGCCTGGTTGCTGCGTATGGGGGTTCTTGAGGCGAGAATCGGTTTGCGTATGTTATAGTGAATGGTATGAGTGAAACCCAATTGAATGGCAATCAAGATCGGGAGGGCGTACTGTTGGCGTATGCTGAACTGTGTCGCAGCTACAATGCGATTAGAGCGTTCCGTGCCAGGCTGCTGAGTTTGCTTCCGTTGACTTCTAGCGGCGGCATTTTCTTGCTGCTCAACAATGAAATATCAGCGGTAAGCCCAATCACCATCATGACGCTGGGTATTTTAGGATGTCTGGTAACGGCCGGCCTTTACATTTACGAACGGCACAACATGGAACGGTGTCACCGGCTAATTCACATTGGGGCAAAGTGGGAAGAGCAGAAGTTAAACCTGGACAATGGTCAATTTATGATGCGAGTGAATGGCGATGAAGCAGGCATTGTGTCTGGTTCACGTTATAAACTGGCAGCCGGTTTAATTTATGGCGCTGTTTTTCTGGGGTGGTGTTATTTGATTGTTGCCGGCTTGCTAAGGATCTTCTGTGGTGTTGGGCTGGCCTGCTTTGCCTTTCTTTAAACTTCTTCGTCTGGTAAGGCTTGTTTTATTTCGCAATGGTTCCTCATACTGCTCGGGGTTGAAGCGGCGGATGCGCAGGTGAGCTTTCATTCGGTGACGTTCTCTTCGGCCAGGGGCAGGAGCAGCACGGGCACCGAGACGTTTTGTAGAATGGTTTCGGCGACACTGCCGTGGAGTAATTTACTGAGTCCGGAACGGCCGTGTGTGGTCATTGCTATCATATCAATTGAATCCTCAGCCACGTACTCAACAATCTCGTCAGCCGGGTCGTCCCCAAAACGCACTTCCAGCCTCGCTTCGTAGCCAGCATTGCGCAGCGGCCAGAGCACATCGTCGTGTAATTCGTCTGCCAAGGCTTTTTTCAGTCCTTCATTTGCCTGGGATTGGGCCACCTCATGCTCTGGTGAACCGGCCTGGATCATTGGTTCATCGGCCGTCGGTGGTCGCATCAGAAGAGCGGTGAGGCCAAAACCGGTTATGTTTTCCGGTGCGGCATAATCGTGCGGCATATTTTGGGCGGGTCTGGTTAATTTTTCCGGCGGATTGCCCACGCGCAAGAGCGTCAGCTCACTTTCCTCTGCCTCGAAATATTGTAGAACAGTAGGAATTATCTGTTGGCTAAATTTTGAATCATCTAACGGAATCAAGAGTCTGTTTTTATTCATTCAATTTGCTCCTTCCAATTGTGTTTCTGTTTCTTCTGCAACTGCCTCCAGGAACGGCCCGCTATCTGTACTATCAATAAAATGGATTCCCTTTTCAGCCCATTCGGCGAACTGTTCCTGGGCTAATGCATGGAAATCAATATCGGGGTGGGCCACAGGAGACATGCAATCTTGCAGCACAAAAATTTTCTGCAAATGTTCCGGCTCATCCTCAAATTCAGCCACAATGTCTTCCAACGTTTCCAGTACACAATGGCTCTCTGCTTCTCCGGCTATCAAAACGGTGTCTGCCTGCGCCATACTGTTTAGGAATGCCTGGTTTTTTCCGCCACGTGGCTGATTTTTTGCCGGTATCTCTGGCTGTACGGCCGAATAATGTTCTGTTTGCGGAATCATGCCTTTAGGCAGCCAGCTTGGCTGCGTGCGGCGAGCCAGCGAATGCCACATCACCGTGGCCCACAGCATGGGATCAAGCATATTGCCTGGACCCCCGATCAGGACGTGATAGGGCCAAATGGTAAGCTGCTTTTTCGACTCTTCCTCCAATTTGCGCACATAATTCATCGAATGCTCGCGCATCGCCGTTGGCTGCCATTTGCCGTCTTTAATATCCTCTGCCGTGATAATGGTCAGTGGTTCAGGTGGATTGCCCTCAGCATCGGCCCACCACGTCGGGTGGAAAATCTGGAAGGGTAAATGGGAATCCAGGGTACAGGTGATCTTGTCGATGTGCACGGCATGCGTAAAGATGAACTCAATGAGCCGCCGCAAATCTTCTTCCGCGCCGGGCACATAAAGCGATCCTGCTTCGTGGCAAAAGTCAATTTGCATATCAATAATCACCAAATGAACCTTTGTCTGGCTTAAACTGGCGGCGGGCAAGCCGGCAGTGTCGGCCTCTGCAACGATGTCGGCCATATTGGGATAAAAAAGCGTCCCAACCTGGTCAGGATCATAAAAATCAGGAAACTCAAACATGTCTGCATTACCTCCTTGTTCTTGACACAGTCAGACAGTTTCAATTTAACGCATGGCGGCTCACTGCTTCAATCTATCAAAGGCATAAATGTGGGTATGGCAATGGTATAGAAAAACGCACAATTCTATCTTTAACTGTGTCTTTAGCTTATGTACTTATCTATTTCGGGTGCGTGGGAGGTCTGTTACCGTTGCATGCATGCATGAACAGTAAAAGTAAAAGTCACAGGAATTATAAGATGACAGATCAGAACAACGGCCGTCGCGTGGCCATCGTTGCCGGGTTGCGCACGCCATTTGCCAAACAAGGCACCGCATTTAAAGACTTAACTGCCCTGGATTTGGGACAGCTGGTTTGCGCCGAATTGCTGGAGCGGACCGAGATCGATCCGGAAGAAATTGACCAGGTCGTTTATGGCCAGGTCATTCCCTCCATTCATGCCCCCAACATTGCCCGCGAAATAGTGCTGGGCATTGGCCTGCCGCACGACATTGAAGCGTATTCCGTCTCGCGCGCCTGTGCCACCAGCTACCAATCCACCGTCAACGTCGCCCAGGCGATTCAAGCGGGGGTGATTGATTGCGGATTGGCTGGCGGCGCGGAAAGTGCCAGCATTTTGCCCGTGCCCATTCAGCAGCCATTGCAAAAAGCGCTGCTCCAGGCCAGCCAGGCCAAATCGGTGACGAAGCAGGTGGCGGCATTTTCAGATGTACGGCCGTCTGACCTTCTCCCTCGCACGCCCGACATTGCCGAACCATCCACCGGCGAGACGATGGGCGAAGCCGCCGAGCGCATGGCCAAGCTCAACGGCATCCCGCGCCAGGCGCAGGACGAATTTGCCCACCGCAGCCACACGCTGGCCGAAAAAGCGTGGTCCGCAGGCAAGTTTGACGATGAAGTGATGCCCATTCACATTCCCCCAAATTACGAGGAAACGATTCACAAAGATAATCTGGTGCGGCCGGATTCTGCGCTGGAAAAGTATGCCAAGCTGCCGCCGGTGTTTGATAAAAAACACGGCAGCGTGACGGCCGGCAACAGCTCGCCCCTCACCGACGGGGCCAGTGCCCTGCTGCTAATGGCTGAAGAGAAAGCGAAGGCGCTGGGGCTGCCGATTTTAGGCGTGATTCGGAGTTATGCGTTTACGGCCGTTGACCCCGCCGACCAGCTGCTCATCGGTCCAGTGTACGCCATGCCCATCGCCCTGGAGCGTGCCGGCATGACCCTGGCCGACATGGATTTGGTGGACCAGCACGAGGCGTTTGCCGCTCAGGTGCTGTCCGTCATCCAAAAAGTGGAGTCGCCTGAATTTGCCCGGGAAAAACTCAACCAGGACGAGCCGGTGGGCGAAATTGAGATGGACACATTTAACGTCAACGGTGGCTCGATTGCCGTCGGGCATCCCTTTGCCGCCACGGGCGCGCGCCAAATCACACAAACGGTGCGCGAGCTTCAGCGACGCGGCGGTGGCGTGGCTCTGTGCAGCGCCTGCGCCGCCGGTGGTCTGGCAGCGGCGATGGTTTTGGAGACAGTTTGATCGGTAATCAGTAATCGGTAGTCAGTAAACGGTGAGCAGTAATCAGTTTGGTGAATGGCACGCGGATGAACGCAGATAAACGCGGATAAAAAAATCAGGGTCATCAGCGTTTATCAGCGTCCCATTAGTTATTATTTATAGGTGAATTTTTATGGTGCAGCAGATGGAACAGGTCGAGGAAAATATTTTGCAGATGGAGCGACGTGAGGAAACGGCCGTTCTCTGGCTAGACGTGCCGGGCGAAAGCGTGAACACGCTCAAGGCCGGGTTTGATGTTGATTTTCATGAGAAGCTGGACCAGATTGAAGACGATGACGGGGTTACGGCCGTTGTCATTGCCTCGGCTAAATCTGACAACTTTGTAGTGGGAGCCGACGTGAAAATGTTGCAAGCAGTCAGCAGCGCCACCGAAGTGACCGAACTGGCCCGCACTGCGCAAAACGTCATGGACCGCATTGCCGATTTTAGCAAGCCGGTGGTGGCCGCCATTCATGGCGACTGCCTTGGTGGCGGGTTGGAATTGGCCTTGGCCTGCCACGGCCGTATCGCCAGCAACGACGACGTCACCAAACTGGGCCAGCCGGAAGTCAATCTGGGCCTCATCCCCGGGGCTGGCGGCACCCAACGCCTGCCGCGCCTGATTGGGTTGGAGGCGGGCCTTGACATGATCCTGACCGGTAAGCGACTGCCGGCCAAACCGGCGCAAAAGCGCGGCCTGGTGGACGAAGTGGTACATCCGGCCGTATTGCTAGATGCGGCCGTTGAACGTGCCCAGACGCTGGCCGAGCACAGCCGGGGACAGACGCTGCCCCGGCAAATTTTGCACCTGGTTAGCGAGGCGTTTGATCCCAAACAGATTCGCGCCCGCGTGCTGGAAGACATTCCGGCAGCGCGCAACTTGGTTTTTAAGCAGGCGCGCGACAAAACGTTGGCCAAAACCCACGGCAACATGCCGGCCCCGCTGCGGGCCATCGACGCCATGCGCACCGGCCTGGAAGAAGGCATGGATGTCGGCCTGGAAATGGAAGCCAAGCTGTTTGGCGAACTGGCCGTCACCCCGGAAGCCCACCGGCTGATGGAGCTGTTTTTTGCCCGCAGCGACCTCAAAAAGGAAACGTGGGTGGCCGAAGATGTGGAGCCGCGCCCGGTGCGCAAAGTGGGCGTGATCGGGGCGGGGTTGATGGGCAGCGGCATCAGCCAGGTGATGGCAGCCAAGGCGGGCCTACCCGTGCGCCTGAAGGATGTAGACAATGCCGCTATTCGCGATGGTCTGCGCCATATTCACCGTACGCTGGACAAACGCCGCCAGCGCCACCGTATTTCCGCACGCAAGATGGACGAGATTATGAACCGGATACGGCCGTCCACCAGCTACACCGGTTTTGGCCGCGCCGATGTCGTCATTGAAGCCGTGTTTGAAGATTTAGACCTCAAGCACCAGATTTTCAACGAGGTCAGCCGGCATGCGCCCGACGATTTTATTTTTGCCTCCAACACCTCCTCGTTGCCCATCGCCCAGATTGCCGAGTCAAGTGAGCGACCGCAAAACGTCATCGGCATGCATTATTTTTCGCCGGTAGACCAGGTGCCGCTGCTGGAAATTGTGGTGACGGAGCAGACTGCGCCGGAGGTGATTGCCACCTGTGTAACGTTAGGTAAGCAGCAGGGCAAAACCGTCATCGTTGTCAACGATGGCCCCGGCTTTTACACTACGCGCATCCTGGCCCCCTACATGAACGAGGCGGCTTTTTTGTTGGCCGAGGGCGTGCCCATCGAAAAAATTGATGAGGCGCTGGTCGAGTTTGGCTTTCCTATTGGTCCGCTCAAGCTGCTGGATGAGGTTGGCATTGACGTCGGGGCCAAGATCAGCCAGGTGCTGGCCCAAGCGTTTGGCGAACGGATGCAGCCGCCACAGGCGCTGGATCAACTGGTGGCGCTGGAGCGATACGGCCGTAAAAACGGCAGCGGCTTCTACAAATATAAGGAGAAAAACGGCCGTTTCCAATCCAGCAACGGCACCGACGATACCGTCTACCGCCTGCTTGACGTTGAGCCCAACACAGAAATGGCCCCAGAGATCATCGTCCAGCGCTGCCTGCTGCCGCTCATCAACGAGGCCGCCCGCTGCCTTGACGAAGAGATTCTGCGCTCGGCGCGGGATGGCGACGTGGGCGCGGTGTTTGGCCTGGGCTTCCCGCCATTTTTGGGCGGCCCCTTCCGCTACGCCGATGCCCAGGGTGCCGAGGAAATCGTACGCCAGCTTAACATCTTTAAGGAGCAGCATGGTGCACGCTTTACACCAGCGCCCATCCTGCAAAAAAAGGCCCAAGATGAGACGCGATTTTATTAGTTCGGGTGATGACTACAACGAATTTAAGGAAACAACGAAATTTTTCTTCATTCGTTAATTCCTAAAATTTGTTGTAGTCATTTGGTAGAAGAAGAAATGAACCAAAAAGTTAAAGAACAACCCAAGCGCAAGGAAGTGGACACGGCCGTTTCCCCCTCATTTGTCAAGCCCCTGTTTTTAGGCGAGATTCATGAGGATTTGGTGTTGCCCTATCCGCGACCGGAATATTTAGAGCGCCAGCGCATTAATGAGCTGATCGAAGCGGCCTGGCGCTTCACTGACGAACATTACGACCCACGCCAGGCGGAGGCCTATGGCTGGGTGGGTGACGACATTATCGCCGGGTTGGGCGAGCGCGGCCTGCTGGGGCTGTATATTTCGCCTAAGTATGGCGGCCAGGGATTGTCGCAAACTGGCTACGGGCTGGTTTTTGAAGAAATTGGCTGTATCGATCCCACGCTCTCGGTGGTGCTGGGGGTGCATCAATCCATCGGCATGAAAGGAATTCACATGTTCGGCAGCGAGGCACAAAAAGATCGCTTCCTGCCCGATTTGGCTGCCGGGCGCAAGCTGGCTGCCTTTGCTCTCACGGAGCCCAACGCCGGGTCGGACGCCTACCACATCCAATCCCGCGCCATTCCCCAGCGAGACGGCTCTTACCGGCTGTTTGGCGAAAAGCGCTACATTGGCAATGGTTCGAAGGATGTGCTCACCGTTTTTGCCCGCACCGATGAGGGTGCCCATGTGGCTTTGATTGTAGAAAAAGGGATGGAAGGGCTGGAAGTCGGCCGTTCTTATCCCACGATGGGTTTGAAGGCCAACGATTTACGCCATCTGAAGTTTAACGACGTGCGCGTGCCGCCCGAGAATGTGCTGGGGGAAGAAGGGGATGGCTTCAAAATTGCGGTTGAAGTGTTGAACAACGGCCGTCTCTCCCTGGGTGCCGGCTCGATTGGCTCTGTCAAAAAGCTGCTGCGCCTGGCCGTTAACCACACCCTGGAGCGGGAGCAGTTTGGACGGCCGTTAGCCGAATTTGGCCTCGTCGAAGACAAGATTGGTTGGACTGCATCCTATCTCTACGGCTTGCAGTCGATGGCTTACCTCAACACCGGCCTGGTCGATGCTGGGATGCCGGATTATTCGCTGGAATCGGCCATCGTTAAGGTGGCGGGGACTGAATTCCTCTGGTATGCCGCTAACCGCATGTTCCAGTTGGCGGGCGGTGAGGCTTACATCACCGACCAGCCGTACGAAAAAATCCTGCGCGACATTCGCGTCTTCCCCATTTTTGAAGGGGCCAATGACGTGCTGCGCGTCTTCATTGCCCTTTCCGGATTGAAACCGCTGGCCAACGAGCTGTCCGATTTGCAGGAAGTTGATTTTTCCCAGCCGATTCGCAGTCTGGGCGTGCTGGCCGACTACGTGGAAAACCGCATCCGTCGCGAAATCCAGCCGGACCGCCTAAATGAGGTCCACGCCGATTTGAAACCGCTGGCCGACCCGGTCACCGACCAGGTGAAGCGGCTGCGCCACGTGAGCGAAAAGCTGCTGCGTCAGCATGGTGAAGATGTTCAGGAGGAACAGCGCCAGCTCAAGCGGCTGGCCCACGCGGTGATAGACATTTATGCGCAGGTGGCCACCATCTCTCGCGTTAGCGATGTGCTGGAGCGGGACCTGATCGCCACGCCGGCCGAAGAGCGCTACATTGCTGAGACGTTCTGCGCGCGGGCGGCGCGTCGGGTGCAGCGCTGCCTGGACCAGATTGAAGACAATGATGACGAGCGGATGCACCGCATTGCCCGCGCCGCCTACGTCCGCCGCGGCTACGAGCATTCAATTTGATCCGCAGATTCCGCAGATTTACGCAGATTATTGTCTTTACTCTGCGGCTCTGCGCCTCTGCGTTGGCTTTTTTCAGCAGACTGGTCTTTGATTAGGCAAACGGCCGTCTAAGCGATTGTTTCTGTAACGGCGTGGTAGCCGGTGGCACCGTCTGGCCGCACGTCTGATTCTTCGCCAATTTGCAGCGTGCCTTCGCCGTCGGTGGCGCGGACGCGGAAGGTGTGCTCACCGGAGGCGGCGGGCCAATCATAACGCCACTGCACCCAGGTGAGCGTGCTGAGCGGCGGCAGGCGCAGCTGGGCTGCCTGCCATTCGCCGTCATCTACCTGAACTTCTACCCGCTGAATGCCGCGATCGCCGGCCCAGGCAATGCCGCCGATGGGGATACGGCCGTTGTCCAACCGCTGATCCACCGCCACATTGTCAATAATCGAGATGACTTTGGGCCGCGCTTCTTCGCTCCAGCCGCGCTCCACCCAGTAGCCGGGGCCTTCCCCCTCAATTGCCTCGATGCGGGTGATCCATTTGGGCTGCTTCATGCCGTACCGGTTGGGGATATAAATGCGCAGAGGGAAGCCGTGCCGTTGGGGTAAGGTTTCGCCGTTCATGGCGTAAACCAGCAGCGTGCGCGGGTCCATCATGTCCGGCATGGAGACGCTTTCGTAAAAGCCGTCTTCAGCTTCAATGGTCAGCTCTTGCGCCTCGGGCTGCAAGCCTAAATCCTCCAGCAGCAGGCCCAGCCGCACGCCGGTCCAGTCGGCGGCGCTGATGAGGTCGCCACCAATGCGGTTGGAGATGCAGCTCAGGGTCAAAGGTTGGGTCACGGCCGGAAATGCCATCAAATCGGCCAGGGTCAGATTGCGCGGATTGTCAAACAGGCCGTCTACTTGCAGCTCCCAATCAGCTCGTTCAATGACGGGTGGCCGGGTGTTGATGTCGATGCGATAAAATTCGCCGTCCGGCGTTATTTCCGGGCGGGTGCCTGGGGCCGGTTCCAGCCGGCCTTGCAGCTCTTCCGGGTCTGTGGCCACGTCGGCCATCGCCATGCCATCGCCGGATGTATCTACCGCTTCTTCTGCGCCGGTGTCTGCCGGCTGCCGGCCAAACAGCCAGCCGATGCCCGCTGCGCCGACGGTAACGCCCAGCACCACGCCGCCGAAGCGGTTCAAAAAGTTTCGGCGGTTGGATACGGCCGTTTCTGCTTCTCGGGCCGCAGCCAAACCCCAGCTGATGGCCCAGCCGCCGGCCACCAATAAAATGAACTGCCAGGCTAAGGCCAATGGCTGTTGCACCGTTTCTACATTTAGAATGATTGCTATTGCGCCAAACAGGAGGAGTGCGGCCGTAAGCCCGGCTTGATGGGCTGAAAAGCGCGTTTGTTGGCTCACCAGGGCAATTAGCCAGCCAATAACTACCCACAGCAGTACAAAAATGGTTAGGGCGATGATCTGTTCAATCAGCTTGGCCGTTGCGCTGGTGGAACTGCCCAAATTTAAAAATAAAATGGCGTCTACGATGCTGTCGATGCCCAGAGTTACCAGTTCGCCGGGCAGGGCACGCGCCAGCCAGTCGAAAAAATTAAAGGGGAGAAACGGTAACCGAAACAGCCGGTCACCCAGATAAAAAAGGGCGAGCAGCATTAAACCAACGCCACCGCCAATAAATCCTCCGTGCAGCGTTTTGTGGCGTAACATTTTTGAAAACCTCACAGCTATTCTGAGTTTGGATAATCAGAATAATGATGAAAATGCACATTGAGTTCAACATAAAGTTTAAGGTGAGAAATAGCGCTGGCTCATGTATCGTGGCATAGATGGGGGGTAGAAATAGGGTATAGACTGTGCTAAAAGGACATTTTTTAGGCAACAAACTGGTTGCGGTGGGCTGCTTGCCGAACGTATAATGAAAATTCCTCAGGTTGGAAAAGGATAGAGAAATGAAACTCAAAGAAAGTTTGTCAATCGTAGAACTATACCGGCAGTGTGATCCCGATCAGTTTGATTTTGAAACAACGGCCGATTTAGACGACACGATCGCCATCATCGGCCAGGATCGGGCCGTGGAGGCTATCCAGTTTGGCATTACCATAGCGCAGGATGGTTATAATTTATTTGCGCTGGGACCAAATGGGGTGGGGAAGTATACGGCCGTTTGCCGCTACCTCGATCAACAGGCCAAAGATAAACCAATCCCGCCTGACTGGTGCTATGTACACAATTTTGAGCAGCCGCACCAGCCAAATGCTATCAGCTTGCCGGCAGGCAAGGGGAACGAGCTGTGTCGGGATATGGAAAATTTGCTGGATGAACTGTTCACTGTGCTGCCGGCTACCTTTAAGAGTGAAGAGTACCAGGTGCAGCGGCAGGCCATCCAGGAACGGCTGCAAGCCCGGCAGGAAGAAGGGCTGGAGCAGCTAAACGAAGAGGCCCGCCAGGAAGATGTTGCCCTGATAAAAACCCAACAAGGACTGGCCATTGCCCCGCTTAAAAATGGCGAAGTCATTCGCTCAGAAGAATTTCAGAAGCTGTCTGATGAAGATAAAGAGAAGTATGAAGGCACAATTGAAAAGTTTCAGAACAAATTGCAGCGGCTGATGCGGCAGGTGCCGCAGTGGAGCCGGGAGAGTCGTGAAGAAGTCAAGCAGCTGAATCAAGAGATGGCTACATTTGCCGTTGCACCGCTCTTCAAAGATGAGCTCATTAAAAAGTACGAACAGTTTCCTGAGGTGGTGGATTATTTGCAGGCGGTGAAGGAAGACGTGATTGAAAATGCCGACAAGTTTTTACAGTCGGAGGATTCAGCATCTTCTCGTTCGCAGCAGAATCCGCTCATGGCGGCGATGCAGGCGCGGCAGCAAATGACGCGTGAATCACCATTTTTTAACCGCTATCAGGTGAATTTATTGGTAGACAACAGTCAGACGAGCGGTGCGCCGGTGATTTATGCTGACCATCCAACATTTGCCAATTTAATCGGCCGTATTGAGCACGAGGCCCGGATGGGGGCGCTGTTCACCGACTTCACGATGATTAAGCAAGGCAGCCTGCATCGGGCCAACGGCGGTTACCTTATTTTAGACGCGCGCAAAGTGCTGCTGAATCCGCAAAGCTGGGAAGGCCTCAAGCGGGCATTGCAATCTGACGAACTCAAAATTGAGCCATTGGAGCATTCGTTGGGGCTGATCAGCACCGCTTCGCTGGAGCCGGAACCGATCCCGCTGGACGTGAAGATTATTTTATTAGGTGAGCGACACCTTTATTATTTACTCTATCAGCTTGATCCGGACTTTGGCGAGCTGTTTAAAGTGGCGGCCGATTTTGAAGAAGAGATGGAGCGAGATGAGGCAAATAATCGTATTTATGCCCAATTCATTAGCTCCTTGGTGCGGCGGGAGGCGCTGCAGCCATTCAGCAGGCAGGCGGTGGCACGGATAATTGAGTACAGCTCCCGGCTGGCGGGCGATGCAGAAAAGCTGTCTACCCACATGCAGCCGATGGCTGATTTGATGCGCGAGTCGAGCTACTGGTCGGCGCAAAACGATCACGATTTAGTGCAGCCGGCCGATGTGCAAAAAGCAATTGATGCGCAAAAGTACCGCAACGGCCGTCTCCGTGAACGAATGCAGGAAGCGATTTTGCGCGACACGGTGCTGATTGACACCGAAGATACCGTGGTGGGCCAGATCAATGCTTTGTCGGTGATTGCTGTGGGGCAGCACGCCTTTGGCCGCCCCAGCCGCATTACCGCCCGGGTGCGCCTGGGCAAGGGCGAAGTCATCGACATCGAGCGCAAGGTGGAGATGGGTGGCCCGCTGCATTCCAAAGGTGTCATGATTTTGAGCGGGTTTTTGGGCGGACGGTATGCCGAGAAACGGCCGCTTTCTCTCACCGCCTCCCTGGTATTTGAGCAAAGCTACGGTGGTGTAGATGGCGACAGTGCCTCATCGGCCGAGCTGTACGCGCTGCTGTCGGCCATGGCCGATGCGCCTATCAAGCAATCGTTTGCTGTCACCGGCTCTGTGAACCAGCGCGGGCAGGTGCAGGCGATTGGCGGCGTTAACGAAAAAATCGAAGGCTTTTTTGACATCTGCCAGGCGCGCGGCCTGACGGGCGAGCAAGGCGTGCTCATCCCCGCCGCCAACGTGAAAAATTTGATGCTGCGCCACGACGTGGTCGAAGCGGTGGCCGACGGCCAGTTCCATATTTTTGCCCTGGAAACCATTGACCAGGGCATTGAACTGTTGACCGGGGTTGAAGCCGGTGTGATGGGTGAAGACGGCCGTTATCCCCCAGAAAGCATCAACCGGCGCGTGGCCGACTATCTGGACACGCTGGCCGAAACCCAGCGCAGTTTCCACGAAAACGGCCAGGTGCAGGATTAAGATAAGCCACAGAGGACACAGAGGGGAAAGAGGAAGGCTGCCTCTGGCAAAGGCCCCTCTCAAATCTCTGTGTTCTCTGTGGCAAAAAAATTTATTTTAGGTAGAAGCAGGCGGTCTGCCTGTGGTTTACTCGAAAAGGTTGTATGCAACCAAATTATCAAAACTATCAACAGCAAAAACAGCAGAAGGATCAAGAGCCGGAAGAACAGCCGCGACGACGGCCGTTTTGGCGCATGGTGTTTTGGCTGCTGCTCATCTTGCCGCTCGTCCTTTACTATTTTTGGCTGTCCGATGGCGGCGATGCGAATCGCATTGAGCTGGATTACAGCCGGTTCCGCCAGCAGGTAGTGGCTGAGAATGTCACGGCCGTTACATTCGACAATATGGAAATTCGCGGCGAGCTGATTGAGCCAGTTACCGTTCCCGCTGCCGATGCCGCCGGGGACGCGGCCACGGTGACGGGCACTGAATTTATCACCCACATTCCATCGGTAGGAGATGATAGTTTGTTGGCGTTGCTGGAAGAAAACGAGGTGACGGTTACGGCCGTTCCCCCCGCCGACAACACCCTCTGGGCCATTCTCATCAACATCTTGCCCTTTTTGCTGCTCATTGGCCTGGGCTACTTTTTCATTAGCCGGATGCGCCAACCCGGGCAGCAAATCTTCTCCATGGGGCAAAGCCGGGCCCGGCTGTACGATGATGAGCAAGAGCCGATCACGTTTAGCGACGTGGCTGGTTTAGAAGGGGCCAAAACGGAGCTGGAAGAGATTGTCGCCTATCTAAAATCGCCGGAACGCGTGCAGCGGTTGGGCGGGCAGGCCCCCAAGGGTATTTTGCTGGTGGGGCCGCCAGGCACGGGTAAAACGCTGCTGGCCCGGGCCGTGGCCGGCGAGGCGGGCGTGCCTTTCTTCAGCATCACCGGATCTGACTTCATGGAAATGTTTGTTGGCGTGGGCGCTTCCCGGGTGCGTGGATTATTCGACGATGCCCGCAAAGCCGCCCCCTGCATCATCTTCATTGATGAGCTGGATTCCATCGGGCGGCGGCGCGGTGCCGGGTTGGGCGGCGGCCATGATGAGCGAGAACAAACGCTCAACCAGATGCTGTCGGAGATGGATGGCTTTGAGCCTACAGAAAACGTCGTGGTGATGGCCGCCACCAACCGGCCAGATATTCTGGACCCGGCGCTGCTGCGTCCGGGCCGCTTCGACCGGCAAATCACGGTTAATCTACCCACGCTTTCTGCCCGCAAGGAAATTTTAGAGATTCACGCCCGAGGTAAGCCATTTGCGCCTGATGTCGATTTGCATGAATTGGCGCGCGGCACGCCCGGCTTCAGCGGCGCCGATTTGGAAAACATTCTCAATGAAGCGGCGCTCCTGGCCGCCCGCCAGGAAAAGGACGCCATTGAGCGGACGGACCTTGAAGAAGCTCGTGACAAGATATTGATGGGGTTGGAGCGTGAAGGATTGGCCCTGACCGAAAAAGAGCGGGAGATGATTGCTTACCATGAGGCGGGACATGCGGTGATTGCGGCCGTTTTGCCCCATGCCGATCCCATCCACAAAGTGACCATCGTGCCGCGTGGCAAGGCGATGGGGGTAACCCAGCAGCTGCCGGAGCGCGAAAAGTACATTTATCCTCGCGAATACATGCTGGACCGCCTGGCCGTGATGATGGGGGGGCGCGCTGCCGAAAACATGAAATTTTCTACGGCGACCAGCGGGGCTGAAAATGATTTAAAGCAGGCAACGCAGCTGGCGCGGCGCATGGTGCTGGACTGGGGCATGAGCGACCGGTTTGGTTTCATGGCGCTGGGCAGCCGCTCGCAGCAGGTGTTCCTGGGTGAAGAAATTACGCGCGGCCGGGATTACAGCGAAACGACGGCGCGCGAAGTGGATGAGGCGATCATGTCAATTTTGGACGCCGCTTTCAACCGGGCCGAGGAAACGCTGCAAACCTATCGTGACGGTTTGGCAGCCGTGGCCAATGCGCTGATGGAAAAGGAGGAGATGTTGGGCGAAGAGGTATTGGCCCTGTTAGAGCTTGATTCTGTGGCAACGGCCGTTTCCTAACAAAATATGTACTCAGGCTACGGTTTTCGCAATTTTGAAATTGGTGATGTTGATGTGGTTTGGCACGATGGCTTGTTCCATCTGTTTCATTTGACCCTACCTAACCATGATTACATTGCCCACGCAGTGAGCAAAGACGGCATCAAATGGGAGCGGGTGAAAAACGCGCTCTTCATTAGCGATCCCAAAGCGTGGGATGATGATATGTTGTGGACGATGCACATCACGCCCAATCCATACAAAGAGGGAGCGTGGCGCATGTTTTACACCGGACTGTGCATGCGTGAGCGCGGCCGTATTCAGCGTGTCGGGCTGGCCCACAGCAATGATCTTTACAACTGGGAAAAAGATGATTCAGGCAGCTATCCGCTGGAGATTTCTACTGATCATTACGAGACCAGCTTGGATGATGGACGGGCGTGGGTGAGTTTTCGCGATCCGTTTTGTTACCAGGAAGACGGCCGTACCTACCTCCTGGCAACTGCTCGCACCAATAAGGGGCCAATTATCCGGCGGGGCTGTGCGGCGTTAATTGAAGAAACGGCCGAAAATCAATTTGAATTTCATCCCCCCATTTTTGCACCAAAGCGCTATGATGAGCTGGAAGTACCCAACCTCATCAAGCTGAATGATCGCTACTATCTCATTGCCTCCATTCGTGAGGATGTGAAAGTGCATTACTGGTGGGCCGATCAGCTGCGGGGTCCATACTATAACTATTCCGACAATGTTTTGATGCCCCAGGGAAACTACGCTGCCCGAGTTTCCCAAACAGACGGCACGACGCTCATTTGGAACTTCTTTTTTCGGGGATTAACCACCAAAGGGTATCACCTCATGGCCCCGCCCAAAGAATTGGTCGTGGATGAACGAGGCGAGTTGAACCTGAAGTCGTTTAGCGGTTTTCGCAAATTGATAACAGAAACCCTGGACCAGTCTGACTTCACCCCGTTCCAACCGCTTTTTGAGAATCCAAATGCCGCCATAGAAATGGGTGAAGAGGCAACCTGGTTTAGCAATAAAAGCGGTTTTGAAGCGTTTTTACTGGATGGCAGCTATCGAGATTTTATCTTGACGGGCGACTTGCTTTACGATGGGGATGGCAAATGTGGCCTGGTGCTGCACCTGGATGAAGACGGCGATGGCTACTACCTCAGCCTTGATTTGCTAAAGGGGATTGTGCAAATTCGTGCCTGGGGTCATAAAAAAGAACAGGAAGAGAAGAAGGTCTCTGAGGAGGCGTTTTATTATGAGCAGCTCCAGGCGGCCCACTACATTCCTGACGCGGGAGCTCATCACCCATTTCAACTCATTGCTTACGAGCAGTATCTGGAATTTTCGTTCCACGGCCGTATTTTGCTCACATTAGCCGACGATACCTTTCGCAGTGGGCGGTTAGGATTTTACGTTGAAGGTGGCAAAATGCAGGTGCGTAACCTGGAACTTCATCTTTGCCAACCCCCAGAAACCAAGAGCTACCCCGAAGAAATGCCCAACTATTAAATAAACATGTTCCTTCAAACAAGAAAATGGGACACAGATTTTCACAGATAAACACAGATTTGTTTGCTTTAATCTGTGAGAATCTGCGTTAATCTGTGTTCCAAAAATTAATCTTCCAGGACGGGTTCGGGCTGTAACGTTTCCTGTTTTTGTTGCTCCTCAGTGCGGGCGCGGCGGATGGCGGCCATTAAATCGCTAAAAGCATCGGCAAATTTGGTGACGCCATCGTCTTGCAGCTGCTGCGTAATGCGTTCCAGGTCGATGCCCAGATTGCCCAGCTGTACCAGCTGGCTGCGGGCTTTTTCTAACTGGGTTGTTAAAGCTGGCGCAACCGTGCCGTGATCGTTAAATTTTTTGATGGTTTCCAGCGGCAGCGTGTTGACCGTGTTCGCGCCAATCAGGTGATCGGCGTACATCGTGTCGGGATAGTTGGGGTTTTTGACGCTGGTGCTGCCGTACAGAACGCGCTGCGGCCGTGCGCCGTGGGCGGCCAAATTTTGCCACCGCTTGCTGCTAAACACGTTGAGATAGCGAGTGTAGGCCATTTTGGCGTTGGCAATGCCAATCTTGCCTTTGAGCGCCGCAGCAGCATCGTTGTTTAGCTCATCGAGCTGTTCGTCTACGGCCGTATCCACCCGGCTCACAAAAAACGACGCCACTGAAGCGACGTGGTCAATGTCAAACCCATCTGCCAACCGCTCTTCCAGGCCGCGCAGATAAGCGTCGGCAACCCGATCATAATGCGTAAGAGAAAACATGAGGGTAATGTTGATGTTGATTCCTTCACTGATGAGCGTGGCAATGGCCGGAATGCCCGCCGAGGTGGCCGGGACTTTGATCATCAGGTTGGGGCGATTGACCGCTTTGTGCAGACGCCGAACCTCTTCAATGGTGGCTTCTGTATCGTAAGCCAAATCTGGATTAGCCTCCAGGCTAATGTAGCCATCCAGCTTCTTGGATTCAATGTAAACCGGAGCCAGCAAATCCGCGGCATGCTGAATGTCGGCCACAGCCATAGCTTCATAGATTTCTTTATCATCTTTGCCTTCGGCCACCAGCTCCGCGATATCATCATCGTAATCGCCTCCTTCGGCGATGGCTTCCTGAAAAATGGAAGGGTTAGAGGTGATGCCGCGAATGCCCGCGTCAATCATTGTCTTTAATTCACCGGACGCAATAAATTCACGGTCCAGGTAATCCAGCCAGATTGATTGACCGAGATCGGCCGTTTGTTCAACATGGTTTTTGCTACTCATAGTCATAGTCCTTATTCACGAGAGATTGGACCAATTTGTATTTTCTACACACTTTCGTTAGAGAAAATTGGTCCAATTTTGTTGTCATTTAATATGGTGGTGGGTCGCTGGCGGGGAAGGATTCCCAGCTTTGTTCGTCGATGGGGTCTTTCGTGTTAATGGTTTCTTCCCGCGCCGAAGGTTCGTTTTGGTGCTGAGGCAGCAGCAGTAACTTACCTTTGGTGTGGCGGCCCTCAATATAACGATGGGCTTCCGCCGCTTCACTTAGGGGGTAAGTGCGATCGATGCGCACTTGAATGGCGTCGGACGCAATCCAGTCAAACAGATCATCTGCCCGGGTCTCAATTTCTTCTTGGCTGGCAGCGTAATGGGCCAGGCTGGGCCGGGTGAGAAAAAGGGATCCTTTCTGGTTCAATATCTGCGGATCAAATGATTCGACCGGGCCGCTGGCCTGTCCATACAGGGCCATCATGCCGCGCGGCTTCAGGCAATCTAGCCCTTTGCGGAAGGTTGCCTGCCCCACGCCGTCGTAAATGACGTTGACACCTTTGCCATTTGTTAAATCTTTGACCGCCTCGACAAAGTCCGTTTCGGTGTAGCGAATGATGTCGTCGGCGCCGTATTCTTCGGCCAGTTCTGCTTTTTCCTGGGTAGAAACGGTGCCGATGACGCGCGCGCCGCGCAGAGCGGCAATTTGCACCAGCAGCAGGCCCACACCGCCGGCAGCGGCATGAACCAACACGGTATCACCGGCCTGCACCAGGTAGGTGCTGTGGGTGAGGTAATGGGCGGTCATGCCTTGCAGCATAACGGCCGTTGCCAATTCAATCTTCACGTCTTCCGGCACTTGTACCAGTTTCCAGGCAGGCACAATAGCATAGTCGGCATAGGCACCAATTTGCATAGCATAGGCCACGCGATCTCCGGGGGATACGGCCGTTACCCCAGCCCCAACAGCATCTACTACGCCACCCCCTTCCATGCCGGGGGTAACAGGTAATGCCAGATCATATTGGCCGCTGCGGTGATAAGTGTCAATATAGTTTACTCCCGCCGCCTCGATTTTTACGCGCACCTCGCCGGGTCCCGGTTCTGGTTGAGAAATTTCTTCATAAAATAATGTATCGGGACCACCTGTTTGTTTGATTTGAATAGCTTTCACCTAATTACCTCCTCATATTAAGCCTAAAGGATTAAAGAATAAGCAGCATATACCCAGGTATAAAGTCAGGATATGTTTGTGATATAAACTCACGTACAACAGAAAAAATGGTGGTATGGTAGATAGAAAATAAGTTGTGTGTGAAGGAGTGATATTGTTGAGTTATCGGCTGAAAACAAATGAGAAATTGCCTCCAGGCATTATAAGAATAGCACATGAACAGATTGATGACGCACTTTCTTATTTGCAATCTCCAGAAAATGAGTTGGATGAGGCTGTGCATGAGAGCCGCAAATGCTTCAAAAAGGTGCGCGGTTTGCTGCGGCTGATACGCAAAGAGATTGGTGAGGAAGTTTACCAGCGCGAGAATGTTTGCTTTCGTGATGCCGGCCGCCGCCTGTCTGATTTGCGGGACAGCGCGGTGAATATTAAGACCTTGGATGATTTAAGGGAACGGGATGATTTGGACATTGCGCCAGAGAGTCTGGAATCTATGCGGGAGGCGCTGGTGATTTTTTACCACGCCACGCGGCAGCGGATGGTGGAAGAAGAGGACGGTTTGGCCAAAGCGGGCGACATGATTCAGGCGGCGCGGCACCGGGTGGTAGAATGGCCGGTTGAGGATGAGATGTTTACGGCCGTTTCCGGCGGTCTGAAAAAAGTTTACAAGCGGGGCCGTAATCGACTGGAGGATGCGTTGGAAGAACCTTCCATTGAAGCGTTCCACGAATGGCGCAAGCGGGTGAAGTACCTCTGGTACAATGTGCGCATCTTGCGCCCCATCTGGCCTGATCTCATGAAGACGCTGGCCGATGAAATTCACGATTTGTCAGATTATTTAGGGGATGCTCACGATTTGGCCATGTTGCAGCAGTTGGTGATAGAACAACCTGCTCTTCTCTCAAATGAAGATGAGCGTGACACTTTTGTTTCTTATATTAAAGCGCAGCGCGCGTCGCTGCACAAGGATGCGTACCAGCAGGGCAAGCGTATTTACGTCGAATCCCCCAAATCGTTTGTCAGTCGCCTGGAAGCATATCGGGCCACCATAAAGTAGTGGTATACTTGGCCGGATTTTGTGATGAGGAGGAACGGCCGTAAACCACTACTGTGACCAAACTAAAACCGACCCAAACCCACCTTCTGCTTGGCCTGATCGTTCTTGTTGGCCTTTTTTTTCGTTTTTACCGCCTTACCACTGCCCCGCCTGGCTTAAACGGCGATGAGCTGTTTAACGCCATCGACGCAGCGCAGATCGGCTGGGGCAACCTGCCCGTCTACTTTGAAGGCAATAACGGCCGTGAAGCATTCCTCTTTTACCTGATTGCCCTGGCCCAACAACTGTTTGGTGACACCATTTTTGCCATGCGCCTGCCCGCGGTGCTTTTAGGGCTGGCCTGTGTGCCCCTGGCTTACGCCATCGGGCGCAGCAGCTTTAATCGGCGGGTGGGGTTGATTGCTGCCGGATTAACGGCCGTTTCCCTCTGGCCGATGATGGAATCTCGCTGGGCTTTACGTGCCGTCAGCCTGACCTGTTTGTCGGCGCTCACCATTTTTTTGTTGCAGCGTGCCTGGCGCAGCGGCCGTTGGCGCGATTGGCTGTTGGGCGGTTTGGTTCATGGCCTTACCCTGTACACCTATATTCCTAGCCGCGTGTTCCCCGCCGTGATTTTGGCCTGGTTTGGCTGGCTCTTCTGGTTTCAGCGAGATCGCTTCCGGCAGCAGTGGCGCAAAATGGCGGCCAGTCTGTTGGTGGCCCTGGTTGTGTTTGTGCCGTACGGCCGTTACATCCTGCAAAATCCCGACAAAGTCAACCAGCGCATTGATGGCCTCAACGTGGCCCTGGAAGATGCCCTGAATGACGGCGAGTGGGACAAGCTGGGGGATTCCGTCGGTGGCGTACTGGGCATGTTTACCATGCGCGGCGATAAAGATTGGCGCTACCATCTTTCCGGCCAACCCGTGTTTGATCCGGTTACGGGACTCTTTTTTTATGCGGGGGTTCTGGTTTGTTTGTGGTTTGCGTTTAAGAAGCGATTGGAGATTGGAGCGGTTAATCTCCGATCTCCAATCGCCAATCAGCCCAGCTATGCCCTCCTGCTGCTCTGGATGGGAGCCATGCTCACGCCCAACCTCATCCTCACGGCCAACTCCTCTTTTTTGCGAGCGGCCGGGGCCATTGTGCCGATTTATTTGATTACGGCCGTTGGCTTTGACGCCGTCGCTCGTTACGCTGTCCATCATTGGCCGCGCCTCAAACCGGTTCTTCCACTTCTCGCTGCCGTTGGTTTGGCGCTCATTTTTGGGCGCAGCTGGCAAGATTATTTCATAGTGTGGAACACAAACGCCGAGGTGCGCCACATCTATCAGGCGGAAATTGCCGAAGTCGGCCGTTTTTTGGAAAGCAGCCCCCCGCCGGAAAATACGCGGGTTTTTGTCGCCCGCCAATATGCTCACGATCTGGCCCCGCGTACCTTTGCTTACCACAATGAGCGCTTCGTCGATTGGTTTAATCCCGACCACAGCTTTGTCTGGTCCAATGACGCCAATGCCTGGTACTTTTTCTCTCGGGCGGAACCGATACCGGCGGAAATAGCCGCGCAAATTGGGCTGGCAACGGCCGTAACCCCCATACCCTACGACGATGGCGAAACGGCCGCTCTACAATACAAACTCAATGCCGGTCAGCTCGATTGGCAGCCGGAGCATACGGCCGTGCTCAACGTTAGCAATGCGCCCCAACTCATTGGCTACGATTTGCCCGATGAGCTGTTTCGTGGCGACACGCTTGCTTTGCTTACCCATTGGCAAATTCCCGCGAACGTGCCTGACCTGCCCAACCAGCTCACCTTTGTCCGGGCCGAGTTAGTAGACAGCAACGGCAACCTTTGGGCCGGTGAAAGTACATTGCTGGGCTATCCACAGGAGCATTGGCAAAGCGGCGACCGCATCGTGCAGCAGCTAGCGCTGCCCATCCCCGAGGGGATGCCGCCTGGTTCGGCCTATGTGCGCTTTTTCATCCATGACAGTGCCGGGGCAAATTATCCGCTTGTAGGGGATGAGCCCAATTTGTTTGGTCCACACCTGGTACGCAGCCGTCCGCTCAACAACTTTACGCCTACGGCCGATATGCTTATTTTTGATGACACTATTGCCCTGCAAAGCAGCACCTTTAGCAGCCTGATTGCCCCGGGGCTGCCGGTTAATATTTCGCTGCATTGGGTGGCGCTCCAGACCCCGGCCCAGGATTACAAAGTTGAGCTAAACCTTATCCAGCCGGGGGCAGATGAGCCATTTTTGCGCCAGCAGTTTGCCATATGGCCGGACGTGTACCCGCCGTCGCAGTGGCAGGCCAACGAGCAGGTGAGCAGCTTCCACAGCTTAAACATTCCATTGGATATGCCCACCGAGGAAAATCCTGAGCTGCATCTGAATTTGCTGACGCCAGACGGCCGTTCCCTACCCATCACCCAGGGCAGCAACAAGCTGGCTGCCATGAGCCTCGACCTGCGCCCACATCTCTTTGAGATACCGGCAATCAGCCGGCCTTTGATGGCTCAGTTTGGCGAACATATTCAACTATTGGGCTATGATTTGGACACTGGTCAGGCTCAGGCGGGTGGCGAAATTGGGCTGACGCTTTACTGGCAGGCGATTGCGACGCCGCCGCAAAATTACACCGTCTTTAACCAGTTGATAGGTAGTGATGGACAAATTTGGGGACAGTTTGACAGCCCGCCGGTGGGCGCTGCCTGGCTCACCGCGACCTGGCTGCCGGGCGAGATTGTCATCGATGAACGTACCATTCCCATCCGTGCCGATGCCGCAGCCGGTGAATACACGCTGGCCATTGGCCTCTACACGCCGAATGATGGGGTGCGTTTGCCGATAATGGTAGACGGCCGTTCCCAACCCAACGACCAGCTAAACCTGACAGCCATTACTCTGACCAGCGATTAATCAATTCTGGCGTGAAAGTAGCCTGAATGCTGAACCTGCAACACCGCAAACTGATCCTGGCAGAGTGGGGGTAGGTGGGAGAGATCTCCGGCGGATTGATGGATTTTGCCATGAGCGTCGGGACTGCTCCAATGCTCCAAATCCACATAAGCCAGGCGATAGGTGCTGTCGCCGCCAGCGTAACACCAGTCTTGCCCATAGATGATCGTCGGCTCAGGGATTGAGAGGAGATACCAGGGCGTTAGCTGGTTGAGCGTTTCGGGGTAACGGCCGTTTCGATCCTGAAACGTTTCTACGGCCACAGCAACACGATCTGCCCGGGCCACAGTCAATTCATGATAATCAACCTGCAAAACGACCAGGCAGGTGAGAATTGGCAGCAGCGGCAACCCCAGCACCCAAAAGTGCTTTTGCTTGGGCAAGCGCACGGCCAGCATGAACCCGGCAAACAGCGCAAGCGGGACAAAGATGACGAGCCAGAGAATATCGAAGGAATCGTGGGTGCTGTCCCAGACAAACAGCCAATACAGGCTGTGCGGCAGTTTGACAAGGAGTAAGCCTCCGACCAAAAGGAATGCAGCGCCCAGCCACTTTTCTGCAGTTGCTGGGCCGGCTTCACGGCCGTTTCGCCAGGCCAAGTAGCGAGGAAGACCTGTTCCCAACAATAGGGACACCATAATCAGTGCCGCTGCGGGCAGAACCCATTGCACAAAGGACATGGCCCCCACATGGGTCATCGTGCCCGGTATTGCCGCGATTGTTCGGGTGGGAAGAAACAGTCCGCCTAACAGCAAAATTCCTAAAATAATCTGCCAAGAAAGTCCCAGATTGAGCAACAGTCGTTTCATTTTGGTCTATTCCTGGTAAGGTGTGTGGGAATCAGCCGAGAAACGGCCGTTTCCTTCGCCATGCCACACCTGATATTTTTCGACACCAGCAACCAACACATCAACTAAGCCGTCTTCGTTTACATCGCCTAGCGCAATAGCATCATCATCTTGGTGGCGTACGCGCTGGCCGGATTGGAAAGTTGCTGCGCCTTTATTCAGCCAAACGCGGCTGGACGTTTCGCCAGCAATCACCAGGTCCGGCAGTCCATCTTCGTTTAGATCGGCGGCAAAGACGGCGCGTGTATTGTCGGAATTAAATCGCTGCGCGCTGAGGCTAAAATTGCCCTGTCCATCGTTAAGCCACAGTTCATCCCGGCCGTTGTTGCCCACCACCGCGTCTAAATCACCGTCGCCGTCGAAATCGCCCAGGGCAACGGCCGTACTTTCTGCCTCACCCAACCGTTGCCCACTGTCACTAAACTGCCCGCTGCCGTCGTTGAACCAGACAAAATTGGGATTTTGAAACGAGCTGCGTTCGCCAGGGGTTGTTTGGCCAGTAGCAACAAAAGCATCAATTGAACCATTGCCGTTTAAGTCACCCAGAGCGACAGCGTTGCTGCCCATGTCACCCAAAAGTTGCCCGCTGTCAAAAAAAACACCCGCACCGTTATTCAGCCAGATCACATCATTAGAATAAAGTGGCCGTCGTTCGGTCTCTGGCGATACCACCATGCCACCGCAGCAACCCGCACCAAACAGGTCTAGTGCACCATCCCCGTTCAAATCTGCCAGCCGCGCCTGCCAGCGAAACGCCCCTTCGCTGCTAATGGGCAAAAAAACGCCATCAGTGAAACGGCCGTTGTCATAGTTTCTGAAGAATCGGTTTCCCACTATCGCGTCCACCATGCCATCGTTGTTTACGTCGCCCAGCGAGACGGCAAAAGTGCTGCAACTTTCCAACTCTTGGTCGCTGGCGGTGAAACGGCCGTTGCCATCACCAAACAGTACCCAATCCAGCGCGCAATACGGCTCACCTTGTGGGCTGATCGTTACATACGCATCCAGATGCCCATCGCCGTTTAAATCAGCCAACGCCACCTCCTGCGCCAGCGGTGGGCCTCCAAAGGAGAAAATGAAGTATATCCAGGCAAAATAACCAACCACCAGCAGGGACAAAATGATTAGCGTTGCACACCCCAAACGTGCCAACCATAGGGGCATGCGTCTGCGCTGGGCAAACAATTGATCTGAATTGGCTGGGCTAATCATCTTGCTGCCTCCGTTGGCAATCAACCCGACAAGTTTGGCCCCAGTCGCTGCTGGGCTGCCAGCGTTAGTGTCTGTAACCGGGCCGTTTCTGCGGCGCCTACTTGCTGTCCCTTTAGCGTTAGCCGGTATGCTTTGCGCGGCTTGCCGGGATGCGTTTCTGTTGTTTCCGGGACGCGCTCAATCAGTCCCTGATCCAGCAGCCGGGCCAATGCTTCATACAGCGTGCCGGTGCTCATTTTCACCTTGCCCTGGCTAATTTCAGTAACGTCCTGCAAAATGGCGTAGCCATGTTTGTCGCTCTCTGCCAGACTTAGCAAAATCAAAAACGTAGGTTCACGCAGCGGTAAAAATTCCGCTATCTCTTCCTCAGTTGTCATTACATCTTCCCTGTTTTTTCGCTTATATGCCGGAAAACGACTTATAGAACACAGTAGCAGAGATTGCAAAAAAGATCAATCCTCAAAATCAATTAGTGTGCCGGGAAGAATTGTTGCTATAAGACGAGGCCTGAGCCTGTCGCAGGCCGGCCTGCGACAGGCTCAGGCCTCGTTTGGCAGTATAGATTATCAGCAAAAAATCCGGCCACTTAATCAATTGGGAAAAAAAGAGACCTGCCGGGACAGGTCTCAAAAAATTATCAGGTTTATACTGTTCTCGGTTGATAAAGTTAACCGGGAGTTTTTTGCTCTTCAACTTCCTGGGCGGGAATGGTGTGCGTTTCTATATGTTTGCCGCTGCTATTGTGCATGATGGATTCGGCCGTATTCACGTTGGCTTTGTTGGCGCGAACCACAATTAAGATGTCGCCTGCCTCAAGCGCTTCATGAATGTCGATTTTGGTTTGGCTTTCCGCGCGCACATTGTACATGCTGCCCAGATAGCCACCAATGACGCCGCCAACGGCCGTTGTCATCAAACCGGTAACAAACATTGTCTCAAAACCAGGAATGGTAGAGGCAACCACGCTGCCCAATGCGCCCACTGCGCCACCGGCAGCTGCACCGGCAGCCGCGCCAGAAGTGGCAGAATCTTCCGGATCGCCTTCTAAATAATCGGGCATCTCCTCGGCTGAGGACATCATGGAAAAGTCATCATAGTTAAACCCCTGTTTTGTCAGGCGACGAATCGCCTTAACGGCATCTTCCGGGGTAAATAATCCTGTTACAATCTTCATTTTATTAAAACCTCACTTTACTGTTGATGTGCCGCCTGGGGCACAAATACGTTTAAGGCGTTCGGAACGAGAACGGCCGTAAAAGGCAATGTATCTTCTAAAACTTCACCGTCACCATGCACAGGCAGCTTTTGTCTTGTTTCTACCTGTATATCTTCATGAGCGGGGAGAATATCAAAGTGGTGGGATTGATGTTGCTGTCCCGCGGCCAAGGCCCAAATGGTTTGCGCATAGTCAATAAGTGAACGAGCGCGCAAGATGATGATGTCTAAACGGCCGTCATCGGGCATGATCTTGCCATCCCATTGCAGCCCAAACACGCCAATTTTGCCCACGTTGGCGATGGCCAGTTCTGATGCATGGTGCTGCTGCTTTTTGCCATCTATCGTCAGGGTAAATAGATGGGGCTGCCAGCCAAACGCTTCTTTGATGGCTGTCCATAAGTAAGCAGCCAGACCCCATCTGTTTTTCTGCTCGGAAGACGTGTTATCCATGGTGAGAGATTCCAGACCGATACCAATTTGATGTATGAAATGGTAATCGCCTATCCGCATGGCATCAATGCTTTTGACGATGCCATTTTCCAGCAGTTGACAGGCTTCCTCAATATCTTGAGAAATGTCTAGATCCTGGGCCAGGACATTGGCGGTTCCACCAGGCAAAATGAGCAGGGGGATGTCGCTGCCGATGAGTCCGTTCACGACCTGAGAAACAGTGCCGTCACCACCGATGGCCGCCACCCAGGCATAATCATGTTCGTTTACGGCCGTTTGCACCACATCAGGCAAAGATTCATCACCAGTTGTTTCGTACAGATGATATTGTTCTTCGCCCAACGTTGATTGCAGGACCTCTTTAATCTGCTCCGGTTGGCTATTCCCGGCAACGGGATTGAGAACCACAAAGCCGGTTGTTGTTTGTGATGGTGCTGGTTTGGGTGGCGCAGTGCTAGTCTCGTTCATTGCGTAGTTTAGTCCTTATATGATTGAATGGGTGGCTTGGGTTTAAACGGCCGTTGCCGCATCTGCTGTGCAACTCTTTTCCGGGTATGGATAGGTTTAAGCTGCTACAGCAACGGGGGAAGTTGTTTGGTTTGATTGCAGAACGTAGGCGGCTTCATGCCGATTATTGACGTCCAGCTTCTTCAAAATTTTATGAACGTGGTTTTTAACTGTACCGCATTCAATGTAGAGTCTGTCCGCAATTTCCTGATTGGTGCAACCCTCATTGATTAAGGCTAAAACTTCCTCTTCACGGGGTGTTAGTTCGGTTAACTGCGTTTCTCTGGCTTCCAGATAAGCTGCGGGTGTGTCTAAACTGGCCAGGTGGGCCAGGCGGTCCATCATCGCCGCTGCCACAGAGGGGGAAATAATCGCTTTTTCTTCGTGAGCGGCGTGAAGCTTTTCCACCATCTCTACAACAGATTCGTCCTGCAAAATGTAGCCGGCCGCACCGGCTTCAATGTGGCGGATAATCGCTTCAGGTTTATTGTCTAAGCCCAGCACCAACACCTTGGTCTTGGGATGGGTCATGCGTATTTCATTTAACATATCAAACGCATTTGTATCTTCTAATTCACTGCCGAGCAGAACCACATTGCCATGGGGTAGAAGAAAATGAAGCTCTTCAGCAGTTGTGGCGCAGCCTACGACATACACATCATTCACGTCGTCCAGAGCGGAGCGCAAGGAATCACAGACTAAGCGAGAAGGATGACCAATTAGAATACGGATCATTTTACTAGATTCTCCTTTTCTTCTTTTGAGTATCATGTAGTGAGCTAGTTAGTAGGTTTAGAAGATTTGATTTTTTGTTGAGCAAGCTATGCTTCAAGTATCGGTGAAATTGTCTAAGAGCGATATGGGGAATGGACCTACTTTCTAATGGGGGAAATCCCTACCATGTGGTTGAGAAAGTGTGTAGAAAAAGGTGCTGGGGTATTGTAGGGGAGGATTTTAGAGGGTCATGCCATTATTCATGGCGGCACGGATGGCGGGAATTAGATCCCTGTTGGCTTGTTGTTTAATGATGTAGCCTGAGGCACCATTTTTGCGGGCCTGATGTACCAGCGCACTGCTGTGGTGCATGGACAGCATAATGATATGAGTGGAAATTCCCAGGGCACTTATTTCCCCAGCGGCGCGAATGCCATCCAGCTCAGGCATAGAAACGTCCATAACAATCACGTCGGGTTCTTTGGCTTGTGCCAGCTCGATGGCGGCACGGCCGTTTTCGGCCGTGCCCACTACTTCAATATCTGACTCGCGCTGAAGCAGGTTTTCAATACTTTTCAGCACCAATTTGTGATCATCTACTACCAGGACTCGAATTGTTTGCTCCGACATAATCTTTATTGAATAGAATGCTACAGGGCATAAAATAACCCCTTCGAATTATCATGACAATTATTTAGTGGCTGGCACAGGGTCAGCACTTTGGCTATTCATTGTGACATAAAGTAAGTTGTTGCCGTATGGGGAAAAACCCTACCATAAGGCAGGGCAATAAGCAAAAATCGCAGAAGCGTTGGGTCGGTTATCCGTCTAGTAAAATCAAACCTTGTTTAATACTTTCGCGAATGAGCGAGGCTAAATCATTCACTTCCAACTTTGTCATCAGGTTGGCCCGATGTTTTTCAACCGTTTTCACGCTAATTTTCAACATTTCGGCGATGGCATTGTTGGTGTGCCCTTCTCCAACCAGCTGGAGCACTTCGCGTTCACGTGGCGTCAGCAAATCGGCTGCGGTTTCAGCCATGTTGTCTGAGGGGGAGAGCAGCATCGTCATCACAGAGTCTGAAATAGTGGGGCTGAGGAAAAGCTTGCCCTGGCTGACAGAATGCACCGCCAGCATCAGTTCCTCGGTAACGGCATCCTTTAGCAAATATCCTTTAACGCCCAGGCGTAAAAGCTGCTGCACCATGGTTGTGTCGGCATGCATAGAGAGGATAATAATTTGCGTTGCCAGCTTCATATCGATGATGCGCTCGGCGGCCTGGGCACCGTCCAGACGGGGCATAGATAGATCCATGACAATGACATCTGGTTGATGTTCCTGCACCGATTGGATAGCCTCTTCACCGGTTGCGGCTTCTGCCACGACCTGTACTTCGCCACTTTGCTCTAGTAAAGCGCGAATGCCCTGCCGCACCAGATTATGGTCTTCAGCGATGACGATGCGAATCATGTCTCCTCCGGCACAACATAGGGAACAACGGCCGTTACCACGCTGCCTTGTTCGGGTGATGACTTTATTTGCATACGGCCGTTTACCATTTCCAACCTTTCCATCATGCCTGGCAGGCCGGCGCCACTTTTGGGCGCATCCTCGTCTAGCTCAGGTGGCGAAAAGCCGCAGCCATTGTCTGCAACTTGCAGCGTGATCATATCTGAATCTTGAGCCAGTGTCACCTGAACTTCGGTTGCCTCGGCATGTTTGGCGGCGTTGGTGAGGGCTTCCTGGGCAAACCGGTACAGTGAAAGCGAAGTTAACTCCTCCAGATTGGTCAGTTCTTCCCCATTGTAGATGATTTTAAGATGCGTATGCGTTTCAAAATCCTGGCACAAGCCTGCCAAAGCAGCATCCAATCCATAAACATCCAGACCCGGTGGACGTAAGTTATGGGACAACAAACGCAAATTGCTCATTGTTTTGTCGGTGAGCTCCAATACATCATCCAGGCTTTGCCGAATATCGCTTAACGATTCAGGCAGGGCGGAACGAATCAGATCCAGGCTGATTTTTAAGGACGTAAGCGACTGTCCTGATTCGTCATGCAGCTCGCGGGCAATGCGAGCCCGTTCGGCTTCTTGAGCGTGCACCACCCGTTGGGCCATTTGGCGCATTCGCTCACGCTGCCGTTCGGCCCTTTCTCGGGCACGGCGTTGGATGGCAAAAAGGCGGGCATTTTCAATGGCCATACCAATCTGTACACCCAGAACGGTTAACAAACGCTCGTCATCGGTGGTGAAGGTGGCTGGCGTGGCGCATTGGACGCTGATGGTGCCGATGCGCCGTAAGCGGCTTTCTACAGGAGCAACCAATAATGAGCGGGCCTGGGTGCTGAGATCTACCGGCAGACGCCGCGCATCGATTTGCACATCGGCAATATTTAACACGCCGCCGTTGGCTATGACCTGTCCGGCAATGCCTTCGCCTTGCTCAATACGGTATTCGTCCAACCCTAAATCCAGGCCAGCTTTGGCCGCCAGCTCTAAATGATTTGTTTTGGATTGAAGCAGATGGATGGCGGCCCAATCCGCATTGGTGATTATCTTTTGGGCCTGCGTGACGATGAGCTGCAGCAGCTCATCAAGCTCAAGCGTCTCCGTTAGGGCGTGGCTGATGGATACGAGAGCATCACTTTCACTGAGGCGGCGCTGCAACTGCTTGTACTGGCGGGCGTTGGCAATGGCAATGGCTGTCCAGGCGGCGATCGTTTCCATTAAGGGCACAATCCCCTCGGTGAAGGCAGATGCGTTGCTTTGCGTTGCTTCCAGTATGCCTACAGCCTGTTCTTGCCAGCGTACAGGCACGGCCAGCAGGGCTTGTGGCACATACCCTCTCATCTGTTCAAGTTCAGGGGCGATTCGATCGACACACTCCTTGCCTTGCAGAAGGAGCGCCTGGCCACTGTGCCACACATCACCCAAAATGCCCTTATCGGGAGAAACACGTGTGCCCACAACATTAAACTGAGCATCGTTATGATCGGCGGCAATCACCTCCAACACTTCATCCTTGTCATCGTAAAGAAAAAGGAGAAGGGCTTCAGCGTTGATCAACGGCCGTACCAAAGTCAGTACCCGATGATAGATCTGTTCTAAATCCAGTGTAGAGGCGATAGCCTGGCCAATTTCTACCAAAGCGGACAACTGGCGCACGGAGAGGGCCAGCTTAAGTTCGGTTTCTTTTAGCTCGGTCATATCCTGGGCAGTACCCAGTAATTTAACAATGCTGCCGGCCTGGTCGTAAACGGGTCGGCCGCGAGCGTGGATCACGCGCACGGTTTTGTCAGATCGGACAATACGGTGGAAGTAATCAAAGGAACGGCCGTTTTGGTAGGCATCTTCAATCTTAAACTGCACATATTCCAGATCATCCGGGTGAATAAGTTCTAAAAAGTTTTCGTAGGTGGCGGTAAAGTTGTCGGGGGTTAAGCCATAGATGCGGTACAGTTCTGGAGACCACGCTATCTCATTGTTGATGATGTCCCACTCCCAATGGCCAATGTGAGCGGTGCGTTGTGCCTCGGCCAACTGCGTCTCGCTTTGTCGCAGTTGAGCCACTGTTTGTTGTTTTTGCCAGGCCAGACCCAGCAGCGCACTGACGTGGTTGATCACCGAGGTCATATCTGGATCAGGTGGCACAGATTCCGGTGAAAAAAATTCCAGAACGGCCATCACGCCACCATTGATCATCACAGGAAAGGCAAAATAGGCGCGGACGCCTTCTTCTTCGGCCGGCATTTCGCGCACAATGATGGAGCTGTCATGCACGTCTAAAATGGTGATGGATTCGCCCGTCTCCCAAACATATCCCAGCGTTCCTTCTCCCCGATGAAACTGGGTGGCCTCACTCAATTCACGGAAGGGCGCAATGGTGGAGGCATCTGCCATGTACCAGATGCGGCTGGAGACCAGGGCATTGGCTGCCTCGGACCAAATGTAGACGTGGGCCAGGGGCCAATCCATGAAGCGGCAAATGTGGCTAAGCACTTCGGCAAAAGCGCTATCGATTGTTTCTGACTGGGCTACAGCTAATGAAATTTCTTGTAGGAGCGTAAGCAGACGCTGATTTCTATTGTTGGCGTTTGTTTGTGGCTGATGGTTTGTATCTATTCCCAAGCTTAATTCCTCATTCCTAACCCTAATCTACCATAAAGATATTATCTTGTTTGTGAAGATTAGAAAAGGAAGCGCAGCTGAAGTGTGTTTGCCCAAAAATGGATGTTCCCCTCTATTCGGTTTCCAAACAAGCCAAACAGAGGGGAACAATATCGGTGATGCGGGGCAATTTGGGCAGGGTGATGTTTTGGGGCGCGCCAGCCACAATTAATGGTGGTTGTGAATCCAGACGGTGCAGCGAGGCATGTGAACCGCCGCCAACATACGGTTTGATGTGTGGGACAATGAGTTCGTGTCCCAGTTTCGCCGTAATCCAGAGCGGTCCACTGGTGGTGCAATCCAGCGCACCGGCAATGCGTTCAAAGGCGTTGGGGTAATCGGGGAAGGTGAGAATGCTCTCTTGTAAACGGCCGTCTACCACCGCCAACTCGCCTGTCCAGCACCAGCTATTGCCAAACTGATCAACCGCTTTGCCATCTTCTTCACGCCAGAAGTGAAGACGGCCGTTTTGCGTTTGCACCACATATCCCTGGCCACTGTCTGTCAAACTCGCCCGGTAAATCAATTGATCAATTCGTGATTCGGCCAGGAGTTGATCTAACACCATCTGGACTTTACCCGGCGTGAACGAATCTTTGAAGTAGAGATGAGCCGTCCGTAAGTTGGGGCAAGCCATGATTTCGCTGTCATCGTTCCAAGGTTGGCCGGCCTGCGCCATTTGAAAGCCGTTTAATGTCTCCTCTAGGTTAATCGCTTGTTCTGCTTTATCGGCTAAAGTTTCACTTTGTGAATGGTCGCCAGTGATAATCAGCATAAACTGCTGCAAAAAGGAATCCAGCCCGCCATAGGCGGCAATTAGATCACCCAACATCTCGTCCAGTCTATCCAGTTGGTGGTGCGAGGCGACAGGTCCCTCGGCGTGGGACGTTTCATCGTTTTGGGGGAAGTAAGCCAGGGTAAAGTCAGGGAATTCGTCGTTGGCTGCCAGTTGCAAAACGAGATCAATTGTGTTTTTGTCATGGAAGCCAAACCAGTTTGCTGCGCCCGTAAAGGAGGCTTCAATATCTAACTCATTTGGATTTAGAATCAAGTCACCCAATAAAAGTTTTTTCGGACCATAAACGACGGTGCTTTCAGGCAAATTGGGAATCCACTTTAAGAGTAAGGGCATATTTACTTTGTGAGGCACATCGCCCCGGTACAAAGGGAAATTAATGCAGGCTGTTTCGTGCCCATTTCGTTCCAGCTTTTGAAAAAGTGTTAGTGCTTTAAGATGATCATTATTTAAATCTAGCAGGAATTCGCGAAAAAAGTTACCGACGCCTTTTTGCAGCATCATCCCTGGGCTGCCGCTGAAATAAGCAACCTTGTCATTGGCAAAATCATACCAGTGCGAGGCGATGATGCCGTGTTTGTCGGGATATTCGCCAGTGATGATGCTGGTGAGGGCAGCGTGGGTAATGGAGGGGAAAATGCTGATACCTTCCTGCAAGTAGCCGGCATCGCTTAATTTTTGGAAGTTGGGATAACGGCCGTTTTCCATCTCTTTTACCAGCAGGGGAGCCGTCAGAGCATCTATCACCAGCAGCAAAACGCGTTTCATATTCTCAGAATTCCTCCAAATAGCTTATCGGTTCATTTTCAACAGCATAGAAGCGTAGCTAAATGTGACAGGTTATACCATGTATCGGGATATATGGCTTGATGATGAAAGGGACATCAACAACATGTGTCCTACACCTATATCCAGGCATATGGAGTTGGTTACCGGGATCAACTATGATTAGCAGCGTAACGAAAAAGAAATTTGAGAAAAGTTGCACAAAGCAAATCAGAAAAACTTTTCAATTCAAAAGGAGTGAGACCCTGCGCAACCAGGAATGTATCCCTCTCTATACCTTGTCTTTGTACCGTGATACCCTCACATACGTTGCGCATTTAGTATATTTGGAGTGAGATGAAAAATTGAAATGAATAATATCTGTTGTGATAAGAGGTTTATTGTGATTGACGATTCAACAAAGAAGCAGCAACGATGCCAAGGAGAGCCGGATCGTAGCAATCAACCATTATTTGGTAAGGTTGTTTTACTTATTGGAAATGATACGGCCGTTTTACAAGATCTGGTTAAACAGCTAGCACAAAAAGGGGCCAATGTTGCCTTGTTGTGCTGGCAGATGCCAGTGGAAGTTGCTCGTAAGATGCAAGAGCATGTCCAATCGCTTGGGCAGCAGCTCATGTTAATCCAGCGGGCTGAAAATCAGCGCTTTTCCGTTGAACAGCTTATTCACAATGTTATTGATAAATGGGGCCAATTTGACTTTTTCATTGATTTGTCTGCTGCTGGTGGAACGGCCGTACCGACAGATGAAGCCGAAGAAAAAGAGCCGCAAACGGGATGGCTGCCGCCTAAATGGCAGCTAACTCGGACGGTTCTGGAAGAGATGGCCCAATCCTAGAGAATCAAGTTTTATTTACATTAATAATTGCATTTTCCCTAAGACTTTCCCTTCATCCCAAATGGTGGATGATCGGTCTGTTGGGGAAATTAACAAAGTAAAGGAGTCATGAAATGTCAGCACTCAGCATGAACAAACAAATTAACAAGAAAATCAATGAAATCAGTAAAAAACAGAATGTTGCTAACCAAAATGTAGTAAATGGCCGACTGACCCAGGCGAAAGGCATTGTTCTGGAGCAGTTGGGCAATGTGGCCAACGATGAGCGGATGCGGCTGGTCGGTAAGCGCGATCAAATTGCCGGGCAGATTCAGGCCAACTATGGTGATAAATGGTTGGTCCGCAATCGAGGCTGGCTGTTTTTGAGTACGGCCATTGCCGCCGTTGCTGCGTTTATTTTTCTGCGTAACAGCAACAGCTAACAACAAATAATAGACCGCCAGATTTTCAAATTTGTGTGGTCTTTTAAGCAAACTTTCTCAACGTAAAAGGAGACATCATTTATGCCAACTAAGACTAAGACAAAGAATTTAGAGCAGGCCCATATTGGACTTTCAAAAGAAAATCGTGTCAAACTTATTGAGCGACTGAATAAACTGCTGGCCGATGAGCATCTGCTCTACACCAAAACCCGTAGCTATCATTGGAATGTAACCGGCATCCACTTTGTTACTCTGCATGAGCTTTTTGAAGAGCAATACAATGAGATTAAGGAAATGGCTGATGAGATTGCCGAGCGCAACCGTATGTTGGGCGGCATGTCCATTGGCACCATGGCCGAATTTTTGGAAGAGAGCCGGCTTTCTGAAACCCCCGGCACCATTCCAGCTGCCCCGGATATGATTGCCAATTTATTGGATGATCATGAGCACATCATCAGCAGCCTGCGTGACGACATTGAAGCGTGCATGGAAAAATTCAACGATGAAGGCACGGCCGATTTGCTCGTAGGTGCCATGCGCAGCCATGAAGAAATGGCCTGGATGCTCCGTTCTATGGCTAACGGGAAAGCTTAATTGCGTAACCCAACAATAATATAATTGATTTGACAGACGGCCGTTTTGCCAACGGCCGTCTGTTTTTGTTAATGAAACATGATTGATCCCCTCCCGGCCAAAAATCATCCTATAATCAACCATAATATAAACCCACATGAAGGAGTTCCATGAGCAAAAGATTGAAAATTGGTGAAGCTGCACCGCCCGTGACCGGGCTGGATGTGGCCGGGAACGAAGTTGATTTAACGATCCATTGGCCTGAGGGTCCCACCCTGCTAACCTTTTTGCGCCATTTCGGCTGAGTATTTTGCCGCGAATGGTTAACTCAGTTGGAGTTACACAGAGAAGAAATTGAGGCAGCCGGTTTGCAAGTGCTGGCCATCGGCATCGGTGAACCCAAACATGCCGAACGATACTGCGGCAAATTAGCCCCAGGCATCGACTGTTTTACCAATAAACACACCGACATGTACCATCGTTATGGGTTACAGCAGTCGAGCTGGCAGCAGTTTTTAAGCGCAGGTATTTTTCGCGCTGCGGTGCGGGTGCTGCGGGCAGGCTTTCGTCAAGGGAAAGCCACAGGCGATGTGAAGATGCTGCCCGGAACGTTTGTGGTTGATAAAAATGGGGTCATTCAATTTGTCCATTACAGTGACCATGCGGGCGATCAGCCGGAGATAGCGAAGATTACGGCCGTTGCCCAAAACCTGGCTACCTAAAAAAGCGCGCCAATTTGGGCCACATCCACATTGCCGCCGCTGAGAATTACGCCAATGCGCTGCCCTGGCTCCGGAATTTTCCCCATGAGAATGGGGGCCAGGGCCACGGCCGAACTGGGTTCCACCACCAGCTTAAGCCGTGTCCACAAAAATTTCAATGTTTCGACGATCTCATCTTCGGTGACGGTGAGAATGTCGCTGACGTACTGGCGCATGATGGGCAAGTTGTGCTCACCGACAAAGCGGGTGCGCAGGCCGTCGGCGAGGGTGGGGGGAACGGCCGTTAGCCGCACAATTTCTCCTGTTTGCCAGGAACGCTGGGCATCGTTGGCCACCGCCGGCTCTACACCAATGACGCGGCAGCTAGGTTGGCTGGCCGCCGCGGCTAACGCTGTGCCGCTGAGCAAGCCGCCACCGCCCACTGGCGTAAAAATCAGGTCGAGGGCCTCAACCTCTTGCAGCAGGTCTAAAGCGGCCGTACCCGCCCCGGCAATAATGTGTGGATTGTCATATGGGTGGATAAGCGTGTAGCCGTGCTCGTCGATGAGCCGGGCGCAAACCGCTTCCCGCTCAATAGCCGGGCAGCTCACAATGGTTGCGCCGTAGCCTGCGGTGGCGGCGCGTTTTATAGCCGGGGCATCCTCCGGCATCACAATGGTTGCTTTGACGCCTAAAAGTTTGGCTGCTAAAGCCAGCCCCTGGGCATGATTCCCACTGGAGTGGGTGACCACGCCTGCTGCTTTTTGCGCCGCGCTCAGCTGGCTGACAGCATTGTATGCCCCGCGAAACTTAAAGGCGCCCACGCGCTGGAAGTTTTCACATTTGAGGTAGATTTGGTGGCCGGTTTGTTGGTTAAGCGTGCGTGAGGTATGGACAGGCGTGCGGTTGGCGATTCCTTGAAGGCGGTTGGCAGCGTCTAAAACGGCCGTTGGCTCTGGCAGCGTGATCATAAGGGGTTTCATAGAGCTATCCGCAGATTTCGCAGATTCGCGCTAATAGCGTTAACAGATTTTTTCTTCTTTCCCTCTGCGCCTCCGCGTCTCTGCGTTGGCTTTTCTCATGATTTACAACGGCCGGGTCATCTCAATGCGGCGGAACGAATCGAAGTATCCCACCTTTTGGAAGCCCAGCCATTTTTCATCTTCGCATAGATTTTCGGCAATGGAGTCCTGACGCTTGTGCCGCTGGTGCAGCACCGTCAGGATTGCTTCGGTCACTTCGGTGGGATCGCCTACGGTGACTTCCACAATGAGCCGGGTGAGCTGTAACAGCCCGGCATGATACGTCACCCAGCCGCGACCGCCATTTTTTAATTCCACCAGCAAAGCAGAGAGGTTCCGTACGTTTTGCAAGGATTCAGTTTCGTTAAGCCAATTCGGCCGTTCCTCCCGGTGTGACAGCAAAATGATAGCATCTTCATGATTGAGGGTAGTGATGCGCCGAATTTGGTCAAAAATGGCTCTGTTGAACTCTGCTTTGGGGGCACGACGGGCCACGATGAGTTCCCGCGTCTCCTCAAAATCATATTTGCGAAAGAGCTTGTGGGCGGGTTCGTTGCCCTTTATTACTTCCAGCCACAGGGTATTAACCGATTCATTGCGGGCCGCGTCAAGCAAACCTTCCATCAGGGCGCTGCCGGTGCCTTTACGGCGACCCGCCGGTAAAACGCCCAGGCGTGTAATCCAGGCGCGTTCATGACGTACCCCCAACATACCCAGGCCCAACATGACCTCATCTTCCAGAGCAACGCAGGAATGTTCTAAAGAAACATCATAAACCCGACAATATTCCATAAGTCGGGCCACGTTCATTGGCATAGGGACCAAATAATCGATGCGCGTTTCATTGTAGGCATCGGTTAGTTCCTCAAAAGTAAAATTGTTCGCGTAATGAAGTTCCATTCGTGACGTTGCTGCTGTAAGTTCAGTTACGGGTTTAGGCGTCATTATAAAAATAGGCTGCGACTTGATCTGCAAAGGTTTTTACATTGATTGGTTTGGTGATACAGCCATCACAGCCATATCGTTGGGCCATTTCCATGGCTTTGTCTGATGGCCAGGCGGTGATAGCCACGATGGGGATATTCTCCATATCTGGAATTTGCTTCAGCAAGGTGACGACAGTTTGCCCATCTACGTCTGGTAACCCCATATCGACCAGAATGAGATCTGGTTTTTCATCCAGGGCCAGCGCGACGCCAGTTTCGCCATCGGCTGCATGGAGCAAACGGTAATTGTGCGGTTCTAAAACACGCTCTACCAGCAGGCGATTGGCGTGGTTATCTTCAATTTGCAGTATGGTTTTCATATCATCAGATTAGGCTGAAGGGGGCGGAACGGGCAGATCGGCAACGGCCGTATCGCGCCATTTCATCCCCTCATCAATTAACATCACCGGAATACCGTCTCGAATAGGATATTTCATGTTTGTGTCAGCACAAACCAACCAACAGTTATGGACAAGTTCCAACTTTCCAGGATCGTCCCCGTACTCTGTTGATTGTACCGCCAGCGGACAGCGTAAAATCTCAAGCAGTTGAGGGCTAATTGGTAAATCACTGGTGTTTGTCATTAAAGTTCCTCGCTTTTATATAAACGAAATTTGTAACTATTCATCTATCGGCGGCGCAACGCACTTTTAACAGGCGGCAAAATGGCAAAACGATCTGGAGAAAGCGCGTTGTACAACGTCTAGAGTTAGCCTGTGCGATATTGCAGGCAATCATACGCGTCTTTAGGAAAGTCGCAAACGTTGTTGGCTGGTTTCAGGTGCCGCGGACACAGCGAAAGCCAACGGCCGAACTGATAAAATCTGGTGAAAGCGAACTGCGATTGGTGGCGCGAATGCGGTCGGCCCGGTTGTTAAACGGCCAGGCCCCGCCACGAATAACCCGGGCAAAACCAGTTTCTGGCCCGATGGGGTTGCTGATGTTGCTTTCCTCATACCAGGTTTCTTTGTACCAATCGGCCGTCCACTCCCATAAGCTCCCGGCCATGCCCAAAATGCCAAATGGGCTGGCCCCGTTGGGCAGGGCATCAACCGGCATCAGGTTCTCGTAGCTTTCGCTTTGGAAAACAGCCAGATCGCCACCGGGTTCTGGCTGGATGTTGCCCCAGGGATAGATACGGTCGTCTGTGCCCCTGGCCGCATATTCCCATTCCGCTTCCGTGGGCAAGCGGGCCCCCACCGATTCACAATATAGTTTGGCCCCATGCCAGCTTACGTGGTTGACCGGATAGTTGGCATAGCCGGTCAGCGGATAATATTGCACCGTGCCGTCGCCTAAGTCCTGGCGTATGAGGTAGCTGGTATAACCGGCCAGCTCCTGGTGCCAGGCACAATCCACCCCTTCGCAGGCGCGTTCATAATCGCCCAGTCGGTTTAAAAAGGCGGCATATTGCTCCACGTTGACCTCATATTTGTCCATGTAAAACTGGGAGAGACGCACCTCATGCCGCGGCTTTTCGTCTGGGGCGGCAATGAAGTCGTTTTCGGCAGCCCCCATGATGAAGGTATCTGCCGGAATGAGCATCATGACCATGCCATCCTGTTCACGCACAATCATGTCAGGATAGCGGTCGGGTGTGGGTGTAGCGGTGCTGGTTGGTGTCGCCGAGGGCGTTGGCGTGGGCGTTTCGGTTGGGGTGGGGGAGGGTGTGTCGGTTGGCAGCGGCGTTTCGGTTGCCGCACTCTCGGGGAGGCTGGCCACGGCTTCAGCATCAGTTTGAATTTCTGGTGTGGGGGGAACGGCCGTTGGCGTGGGTGTTGCTGCTCCTAAAAAGCCGGCAATCCGCTGGCTAACAAGCGAATCACCCGTGGAGGAGTAAATCAAAATAGAAGCTGCCAATAAGACGATGGCTGCCAGCAGCATGTAAAAAGAGCGGTTTCGCGTGAACTCCCATTCATGCGCCAGCCTAAATGCTTGTTTAACTGCATTACTGCCCTGTAAATCGTAAGTGGGGAGGGGGCCAGCGCCATTTTTGGTGGCAAATTTATGTACCGTGGCCACATCGGCTACGGTGATCTGGGATAGATCATATTGCTGCTGATGCTCATACAAAGCGTGGCACAGTTGGTGGGTTTTGTGTGGATGGCCAGCGGTAACATGATAAATATATTGGGCGACGTCTTGCACCAGGGTAAAAGGAACTGGCTGCCGCACCAGCGCTACTGTTTCAGCCTCGTCCAGGGGAGGCAGCCGGTAAAAGAGCGCATCGGGCATGGTTGGCAGGCTGGCTGTGCTGCCTGGCTCATCATCGGCCAGGGCAAACAGGGTGCGGGCTGTGGTCTCACTGGTGAGATGAGTATGTAACGTTGTCAACGTATCGGCCGGCAGTACGCCTGCGTTGATTTGTTCCAGCAGCAGTTCGGTGTTATCAAACAAGAAGAGCAGGCGGCGTTGGCGGTTTTGGGCAAACGGCCGTTTCTCTTGCAGCAACTTTTCGGTGGGCAGCAAAAATTGTTGCTGAATCGCTTTGGCCGGATCGGCAATGAAATCTGTGTGGTTGAGCGTATCTAGCTCAATATTTTGCCGGGCCAGGGCGGTTAGTCCGGCGTTGGCAATCTCCCAATAAAGGGTACTTACGCTGTCCAGGTCAATTTGGTCAAAATCGAGATAGATGCCGACAAACGGCGGGTGCAGGGCGCCAGACTCTATTTGCTTAAGAACGGCCGTCTTGCCAATTTTTGCTGGACCATGAAGGATGAGCAGTTGATCCGTCGTCAGGTCATCGCCTGTTTGCTCTAAAATCCAGGAAAAAATATCTTGCCGGCCAAAAAAGAGGCGACTGCCATCGGAACCATTGTGATGATATGGGTTGTCGGAGATTGCTGTTTTGGACATATGTATAAAAATCGGGCATTGCGCTGCAAAAGTTCGCCCCAGGTTTTGTGCTGTGACGCAATGCTGAACCAGTCCGCCGGACTGCGATAGGGCTTAAGCAAATGAAGGTACGTTAGCCCTGAAGTTAAATTAGTACCACTATTTTATGTGTAAACGAGCGGAGTTACAATGTTGCTAACAGAAATGGATTTGTTATTGTACGGCCGTATCCACCATTTCAGCTAATGTGGCCGCCACACGTCTAAATTCAGCCTGAATTTGCTCAAGGATTTGCGGTGCGTCGGTCAGCTCGTTTTCTTTGGCCATCATTTCTAGCGCCCGACAAAGTTCCGACAATTTTGTCATGGCCATGCTGGCACTGCTTCCCTTAAGCGTATGGGCAGCGAGGCGAATCTCCGGACTGTCCTGGCTTTGTACGGCGACAGTCAGCTTTTGCAAAACTTGCTGCGTGTCTTCCAGGAAGATGGGCGTCATCATCTGGATAAACTCGCTGGTGTTTTCGCCGACCAGCTGTGCCAGTTCGGCCAAATCGATGGGGCTGGGCGGCACAATCGATTGCTCAGGTAGCCCATTTGTATCGATTGTATCAATCGTGTCGATGGCGGTGGGGATGGCAGCCAGCTCTGGCGTTGATTCCAAAATAGTGGTCGGCTCAGGAGGTGCGGTCATTGGTGCATGGTGGTTTACGGCCTGGTACAGTACTTCTAGGAGCTTGTTCATGGTGATGGGTTTGCTGACGTATTCGTTCATGCCCACCGAAAGATAATATTCGCGATCTCCTTCCAGAGCGTGGGCCGTAACCGTGATGATGTACGGCCGTTCCGCCACTGGACAGTTGGCCAAAATGTGCCGGGTTGCTTCAACACCATCCATCACCGGCATCTGAATATCCATCAGAATTACATCATATTTTTTCTGCGCCGCTGCCTGTACCGCAATTTGCCCATTGCTGGCGACATCGGCCTGGTAGCCTAGCTTGTCCAGCATATTTTTCAGGACGCGTCGATTCACATCGTTATCTTCCACAATCAAGATATTAAATGGATAGCGAGCGGCCATCGTTTGGCCCTGCCCCTCGCCAAATGTTTGGGCTTCACTGGTGGACAAAACATTCAGCAAGACATCATATAACTGCGAGCTGACCACAGGCGTGGGCAGCGTGCCGGAAAACAGGTTGGGTGCGAGGAGGGGATCGCTGTCGGCTGGTACTAGCAAAACGACGGGCAGAGGCTTCTGAGATTCTTTGTGATGCAGCTGTTCCAGAATGGTGGGAGCTTCTTGCCACACGGCCGTATCCAGCAGCACAGCATCAAATGGTTGTGAATGATTAATCCAGTAGGTGGCTTCTTGCTCACTGGCCGCTGCATATACCTCCAGCCCGGCCACACGCGCCTCTTTGCTGATGTGGCGGCGTTCGCTGGCGTCTTTAGTAATTACCAGCAGTCGTTTAAGCGCCAGCGTTGTGTTGTGCTGCCGCAGGGTAACGGCAGGCGGATGTGCTTCGGTAGCTACACTGAACCGGGCTGAAAAGTGAACGGCCGTTCCCTGGCCCGGTTCAGAGTGTAAATGAATATCGCCGCCCATCATGGCTACCAGCCGCTGGCAAATTACCAGTCCCAGGCCGCTGCCGCCGTAGGCGCGTGTCATAGAACCATCGGCCTGCTGGAAGGGCGAGAAGAGCTGCTGAATTTGGTCGGGATCAATACCGATGCCGGTATCTTGCACCGTAAATTGCAGCTCCACGTTTTCTGCTGCCGTGCTGTGTGTAACGGCAAGCTCAATTTTGCCTTCTTGGGTAAATTTGATGCTGTTTTCCAATAAATTGATCAGGATTTGGCGCAGGCGCACGGGATCGCCGACCAGCCACATGGGGGTTTGTTCGTCCAGGTTATAGGTAAGTTGGAGCTGTTTTTTGTGTGCTGCCTGGCTAACGCTGTCAATAGCAGATTCCAGGCAGTCGTTTAGATCAAAGGATTGGTGATTAAGCGTTAAATTACCCGCTTCTAATTTGGCAAAGTCCAAAATATTGTTGATGAGCAAAACCAAATGATTGCTGCTGTTAGCAACCACATTGAGTATTTCACTTTGATTGTCGTTTAGGGGCGTCTGGCGCAGCATTTCTGTCATGCCCACGACGGCATTAAGCGGGGTGCGAATTTCGTGGCTCATGTTGGTGAGAAAGTGCGTTTTGGCCAGGCTGGCTGCTTCGGCGGCTTCTTTAGCGCACTGTAACAAATGCTCGGTTTCTTTGCGTTTGGTGACGTTGTGCAGCGTAATTAAACGGCCGCTTGCCTTATCTTTCCGTTGCCCCAACAAGGTGACCGAAACTTCATAATAAGCATCGTCCAATCCCAACTCGATTTTGGCGGAGTGGTTTTCTTGCAAAGCTGTGGCCAAACTGGTCCAGTGCGGTTGGTCGAGGATAAGCTGTTTGCCCCACAGCGCTTTTTTCTCTTTTTTTAGCAGGGAAACGGCCGTAGCGTTAATGTCAACGACACGATTTTGCCTGTCCAAGACCAGTACACCCGTTTCTAACTCTTCCATCACCAGGTCGTGGGCAATGGGCACAACATTTAGAAAATTGAAGTAGAACAAGGCCCAGGCCAGGCACAAAATGGAGATGGCGAAGGTAAACGGGGTGGGGTCCAGGTGCGGCAGCGGGTTGGTCCGGGTAATGTACGTAAAGTTACCCAGCCAGGGGAAAAATGTGCTGACCAAAACCAGAATCATCTGCCCCTTGAACTGTGGTGAGGTAGCCATGATTTTGCGCAGCAGCAGGATGGTGCCGCTAAGCAGCAGCAAATACACATAAGCAACAAAAACCCAATAGCCAAAGCCATAACTCAGATGTAAATAGACATTTCCCTGGTGAGTTACCAGTCGGGTTGCGTCCCAAATAAGCGGATGCGATGCGCTTGTCCAGGCAAGCAAAAGCGTGAAGAGGGGAATCACCAGCAGCGCATAAGCAAATTGGCGCGGTTTTTTCAAGGCCCAGATGTCGCCAGTATATTTGATGGCAAATAGGAAATAGCCAACGGGAATATAGAAGACACCTAGCCACTGCACTTTGGCCCAAAAAAGCTTGGCAGATAAAGTAACGGCACTTAGCTCCACAGCATATGTCCAAATCCAGAGGGTTATGCTGAGTAACATGACCAACAAATTGGTGGCGCCAAAGACGTGTCGCTGCCTGTAGGTGTAAACGGCCGTTACAAATGTAATAAGCCCTACCGCGATGAGTGGTGGGGTGTAGGGGGATAGTTGCCATTCCATGACTGTGAATTACCTAAATGTGTTGCTGTTGAATCGTTGCGCAACTGTTTTTTAAAGCATCTGTTAGCTCGTTTACCCGAACCGGCTTGCTGATATAGTCATCCATACCCTCACTGAGATATTTTTCTTTGTCGCCGGCCAGCGCATTTGCAGTCATGGCAATGATGTACGGTTGTTTTTGGTCGAGAAGCTGTTCACGAATATGGACCGTTGCCTTAACCCCGTCCATTTCTGGCATTTGCACGTCCATCAGGATGACATCGTACGGCCGTTGCTCTAGGGCCTTAATTACTTCCAGGCCGTTGCCGGCCACATCAGCACGATAGCCAAGGCGCTCCAACATGCGCAAGGCTACTTTTTGATTAACGGCATTATCCTCCGCCAATAAAATGCGCAAAGGGAAACGCGCGGCCATTGTGTGATCAAACAAGGCTTGCTTTTCTGTGGGGGAGACGGCCGTTTCCTTTTCGGTAAATAAATTAATCAGATTGTTATATAAAATGGATGTTTTAACCGGCTTTGTCAGGTGAGCATTGAACAGGCTGCGTTGCTCCTCAGGTAATGCTTGTCCCAAGGAAGTTAGCAATATCATTGGCAGCTCATTCCTTTTGTATTTCTGACGAATTATTTTAGCCAGCATCGCGCCATCAATATGAGGCATCTGCATATCTAAAATCGCAACATCAAAATGAATATTTTCGTTTAAGGCTGAGATGGCATCAGCGCTGGATTGATAGCAGTGGGGGATCATTTGCCACGATTCTGCCTGCTTGGTCAGAATCGTGCGGTTGGTTAAATTATCATCGACAATTAATACATGTTGGTTATGCAACAAGTGGGCGTTTTTAGACGATCTTTTGTCTTTTAACTTTTCAACTTGCATGACCTGGATGGTAAAGCGGAATATCGACCCTTTGCCGACTTCGCTTTCCACCCGCATTTCACCGCCCATTAATTCCGTCAGCCGTTTGGAAATGGCTAAGCCGAGTCCGGTTCCCCCATATTGGCGAGTCGTTGAGGCGTCTACCTGGCTGAACGATTGGAACAAACGATTCAGGCGATCTTTGGGGATACCGATGCCTGTATCTCTGACAGCAAACTGAATTTCATGCTTACCATTTTGCCGCAGCCGGCTGGAAGCAAATACCACAATTTCACCTTCATTGGTGAATTTGACGGCATTGCCCAGCAGATTCACTAAAATTTGTCGCAGCCGAGTAATATCGCCTTTGACGTAAAGCGGCACTTCATCTTCAATATAGTAGGCGAGATTTAACCCTTTGTTGGCTGCCTTAGACACGACCAGATCAAGTGCTTCTTCAACGCAGCCGCGTACATCGAAAGGCTGTTCTTCCAATTCCAGCTTTTCGGCCTCAATTTTTGAGAAGTCCAGAATGTCGTTCAGAATGCTCAGCAATGCTTCGCCGCTGCGGTGTGTGGTTTCTACAAAGTCTTGCTGTTCCGCTGTCAAATTTGTGTCTAGTAGAAGATTGGTTAGCCCAATGATAGCGTTGAGCGGTGTGCGAATCTCATGGCTCATGTTAGCCAGAAAGTTTGATTTGGCTTTGTTGGCTTGTTCGGCCACTTCTTTCGCCTCAAGCAGCTCGGCGGCCCGCTGGCGCAGCTGGTTGGTAAGTAGACCGCTCATCAATGCCAGGCTGGCGTGTTCGGCAAATACCTGGGCAATGGCAATGGCTCGGCCGTCGAACGCATCTTTTTCCGGGCTTTGCATGTCTAACGCTCCGACTATTTGGTCGGCAACACGCAAAGGGATGACCAGCTCTGTGACGGTTTTGCTATCATATGCTAAATATCGAGAATCGAGAGTGACGTCTGGACTGTATATAACTTGATTTGTCCGTACCGCAGCCGCAATAAGCCCAACCCCATCCAGGGGAATTGTGGGCATCACATCATGTTCGTATTCGCCAACAAACGCGTATCGTTTCAGCTGGCTAGTTGACCAATCCTGCTGCCGTATTGTTTCATTCTCTAGCTGGAGCGGTTTTTCTAGCAGCAATACACTGCAATCAGCAAAATCAAATTCTTCAACGAGATTTTCGGCAATTTGTTTGGAGAGTTCTTCCAGGCTGGCGTATGTCAGCAGCTGGGTGGCGGCACGGTAAAGCGAAGACACCTCTTCTTCTGCCTGCTTGCGTGCCGTTAGTTCATCTTGAAGCTTCTTGTAAAGTTGGGCATTAGTTAGAACCTGTCCGGCAGCGGCCATCGCTTGCTGCACCAATTCAATATCGTCAGGTGTGTACTCACGCTCCGTGAGTGAGTCCATGCCAAAAGTGCCAATCACCCGCCCCCCAACAACAATTGGGGCCAGGAGCAGGGTGACGGTCCCTCGATAGCCAAATACATCTCCCGAGGTGGTTATTAAAGGGTCCGTTCTAACATCGGAGATCACAAGAGGCTTTTGGGATTTTAGCAGGCGAGCTGTTGCTCCATCGTCTGTGGAAAATGCGACCCCGTGTGCGGACGGCCGTCCCTCTGCCAGATATTCAGCAACAACATGGCCTTCCGTTTCGTCGGCATTCAGTATGGCTACGGCCGCTTGCGGCAGATCGAAGTTGAGTGCCAGCTTTTCGCAAATGGTCTCTAAAATCTCGATGGGGTCCATCGTTGTGGTGGTTTTGGCCAGGAGATCGTTGATCAGTTTACTGGCTGAGAGGCTTTTTTCGTACTCCTGGTAAGCGCGGCTGACCTGCTGCAGAAACTGCGGCCACAGTTCTGGTGAAGGCGGCGATGTATCGTCGAGCTTCAGCATTTTTAGTTGAGACTGAAGATTTTTAGATTCCATAATTGTTTATCTGGATACACGCGCCAGCTCTTTTGGGCGGCTGCTTTACAATAGAAAAGTGGCTAACGCTTTTTCAATATGGCCATAGGCAAGTTCGAGCGTGGCCAGATATTTGCCTACGCCATCTGCTTCGTTTTGTTTGCTGCTTGTTTCTACCGCCAGACAAATATTGGCAAATTGGTCCAGGCCAATGGTGGCGCTGCTGCCTTTTAACGCGTGGGCTGCCTGGCTAACGGCCGTAAAATCATGATTGAGATGGCCGGTTTTCATCTGCTCAATGAGCGGCTGGCCATCTTCCAGAAAGATGCTGGCCATCTCGTCTAACATTTCCGGTGAAGAATCTCCCATCACCAGTTGCAGCGCCGTTTGGACCTGTTCCCGAATTTCCTGGATGGATTGATTGAGAACGGCCGTTTCTTCAAAAGAATTTTCTCCAAATGTCATAATCATTGCCCCTAAGCCCTACCTTGAAATTTTATGTTTCCTTTATAACTATTCTATTTTTTACCCGGGCGGAGAACACTCCCGCTTAGGTACCACATGACATAAATTAAGAGGCGCTTAGGTACTACTGCCTCAGCTGAACTGGCTCGCCACATAAGAATTGCCTTTTTGCTAACAATAATGTTTGTGTGAAGCAAGAGACAACCCAAAACATAGTACTCAGCAGTTTTGACGGTTCATCTAACGAGCGGTTTTCGGCTGTAAACGATGACCCGCGTTATAATCGCTGAATGCAACAAATTTGGATTCAGAAAGCAGGAGCGCCGGAAGTACTGCGGCTGCAAGATGCCCCAGATCCCATTCCACGCAGCGGTGAAGTACGCATTCGTGTTGAGGCGGCTGGTGTTAATTTTGCTGATGTCCTCGGGCGATTAGGTATCTATTCAGATGCGCCGCCACTGCCGTATGTGCCAGGCTATGAGGTCAGCGGTAAGGTTGATTTGATAGGGCAGGGAGTGCCTGATTTTCGTGAGGGAGAAGCCGTTTTTGCCCTTACCCGGTTTGGAGGCTATAGCAACGTTGTATGCGTACCCTACAAGCAGGTGTTTAAACGGCTCGATTGGATGAATGCCCAAGATGCCGCCGCCCTGCCGCTGACGTACCTGACGGCCTACATGATGCTGATTGTTATGGGCTCCTTGCGCGCCGGAGAAAAGGTGCTGGTTCATGGTGCGGCTGGTGGTGTGGGGCTGGCTGTTCTGGATTTGTGCCGCATTATTGGTGTGGAAACGTTTGGCACCGCCTCCCCCGAAAAGCATGATTATTTGCTATCCCACGGGTTAAACCATGCCATCGATTATCGCAATCGTGATTATGAACGGGTGGTGATGGATTTGACGGGCGGCAGAGGGGTGCATTTGGTGTTGGATCCGCTGGGTGGAGTGCATTGGCCCAAGAATTACCGGTTGTTGATGCCCAGCGGCCGTTTGGTTCATTTTGGGGCCAGTAGTTTGGCACCGGGCAAACGCCGCTCCTGGTGGGCGCTGTTGCGTGGCATGATTATGCTCCCTTTTTACACGCCGCTCAAGCTAATGAACGACAACAAAGCGGTGATTGGCGTTAACCTGGGCCGAATGTGGGAGCAGGCAGATATGATGCGGCCGTGGATGAAGCAAATTGTGGCCTGGTATGATGAAGCGCTGTTTCGGCCCAAAATCGACCGTACTTTTTCTTTTGCAGATGCAGCCGCAGCCCACCACTATTTACAGGATCGACAGAATATTGGCAAAGTGCTGCTGCTGCCGTAAAAGATGAATTCTCCCGCAAGCTAAAGGCTTACCTTGCGGGAGGTTTGCGTCAAAAAATTAAGCCGCACGCCGTTTCAGTTCCAGAATAATCCCAGCGCCAATGAGACCCAAACCAAATACGGCCGCTATCCACACAACCACATTATCATTTGCTGTGGCGGCTGCCCCAGATTCGGGCAAGATGGGCAATATAATCACGGCGTTTGTCCCGTCAGGGTTAATGTACGTGCCGTCGCTGACGCAGAAGTTGTACCCGGTTTGTACCAGGCCTTCATCCGGGAAGACGGGCGCATACAATGGATTCTCTGACGTGACGAAATATTTGGTGGCATCCGGTTTGGCCGTCACGCGCCAGTAGCTTTCCCCGGCATCTGCCAGGCCGTAAGTGCCATTTTCGGCCGTGGTAAGGGTGACAACCGTGGCTTCATCGCTGCTGACAAATTCAATGGTGACGCCTTCGATTGGGTCTTCCCCTGTGACACCGGTATCGACACAAACTCCATCACCATTTACATCGCGGTAAACCGCCCCGGTAATGTAGCCGGTGTCACCTTGCTCGCCTTGCTGAGCTTGAACGGTGCCAACCACCAACAGCAAGATGGCGCTTAACAAAAGCATAGATAAACCGGTACGTTTCATCTGTTTCATCATTGACCTCCTAAAAAGTAAAACGAACTATCAATTTGAGCCTGGCTCGGTGGGGTAAGCCACCACAATGAGCCGGTGGGAGTTATCTGTATGTGGCCAACAGGTTACTAACGTGATTCGTTCATCATCTGTTGGCTGAATCCATGAAGCGTTTTCCTGACGTACCTCAAGCGGTTGGTCGCGCTCTGGCAAAATTTCCACATCGGCTACACTGTAATGGTGGGGTTCCGTCTTATCATAAACTACAATTTCTGCCCCCACTTCCAGATCGACCAATCTGCCAAATACTTCTCCGTAAATATTGTGATGTCCGTTGAGGACCGTGTTGCCTGGCTGGCCTAGTGGGGCACTGGTGTTGTGCCAGCCCACTTCATAGGCCTCAGGCACCTGCCATTGGTAGTAGGTTTGCCCTGCGCTTTCAACAGCGCCCAGGCTTACATCAGTAACCGGAGCATCTACCTCAATGCTGGGTATCACGATGCGTTGTGGTTGGTTATCCAGGCTGGCGCGGGGTGCATCATTGAGAGAGACGAAGCCAGCGGGCAGGGTGATTTCGGTGCTGTTTTCATCGGCAATTGCTTCAGCCGCCGCATCCGGTATCGGCGTAATGACAACGGTGACCACCGGTAAAGGCGTATTGGCTGAGGCTGACTGGGCGACGGAAGGGTTGATAAACAAGACGGCAGCGGCAAGCAGCACCACCATAACGCCAATCGTAATGAGCACCACCCCTAGGGGAACAATTTTTTCGTCAGAGTCCTCTTTTGCCATTTGTCATCATTGGCCGACTAATTGGTTGAAAACGGCCGTTTACGGCACCAGTATAAACCACAAGCTGGCTTATGTAAAGCTTTCGTGAAGCGTGAGGCGTGAAACGTGATTCATTGTTGCTTTAAGCATCATTGTTAAATGCTTCTTTCAGGCTGGTTACCAACAGCGGCAGCAGTTCCCCCGCTGCGCCGGTAAGCACAAAATCCATCCAGCGGGTGAGGGGTGTCGATTGCGGATTCAGCTCCACGGTGGTGGCGCCGTTTTCAACTGCCATCAGGGGCAGCGAGGCGGCGGGATGCACCAGAGCAGAGGTGCCTATGGACAAAAATAGATCACATGATTCGGCCGCTTGAACGGCCGTTTGCAAGGCATCTGCCGGTAAATTTTCACCGAACCAAACCACATTCGGCCGAAGCAAGCTGTCGCAAATGGGGCAGTGGGGCGGCACAGCGTCACTTTCGGGCCAATTGTCTACCAGATGCTGGTTGGCAAAACATTTTGTTTCCATCAAGTTGCCATGCAACGTGACCACATCCTGGCTGCCGGCACGCTGGTGCAGCCCGTCAATGTTTTGCGTGATGAGCGTGAACTTGGGCACCAGTTGGGCCATTTCTGCCAATGCATGGTGGCCGGGATTGGGTTCAGCCTTACCGATTAGCTCGCGCCGCCAAGTGTACCATTCCCACACCAGTTTGGGATTGCGCTGAAACGCCTGCGGCGTGGCCAACTCCTGCGGATCGTACCTGGCCCAAAGCCCGGTTTGGGCTTCGCGAAAGGTGGGCACGCCGCTTTCGGCGGAAATGCCTGCGCCGGTAAGTACGGTTACATGTTCTGCCTTACGAATTATTTGGATCAGTTCTTCTGGAATTTCAGTTTGGTCATTCATGAACTTCGTACCTATTCGAATATTGGCCACAGAGTTCACAGAGATTTCTGAGATTGGTCTCAAGTTTTCTATCTTCTCTTTTTCCTCTGTGGCTTTTCGGATAGATTCTTATATCCCGAGAATCAGTTTTGCCAGCGAGAAGTAGATGAGCAGCCCGGTGGCATCCACAATGGTAGCAATCATCGGGCCGCTGATGACCGTTGGATCGATGCGGTATCTGTCGGCGACGATAGGAATGACTGTGGCTACGGTAGTAGACCAGATGACGATGATGGGTAACGTCAAGGCCACCACCAGGGCCACTTCATACCCTGTATTCCACAGCAGCGCCCGTACAATGCCCACAGCGCCCATCGCTAGGCCCAGCAGCAAGCCCACTGACACTTCACGCCACCAGGCGGCGCCGAGGTTGCTCAGCCGCACCTCGTCCAGGGTGATGGCCCGGATAATGGTGGCCACCGTTTGCGAACCGGCGTTGCCGCCTGTACCGGTAATCAGGGTGATGAAGAAGCCCAACGCCACCACCAAATCCAGTTCGTTTTGGAAGAGGCGAATTACTTCGCCGGAGAGCGTCGAGGCCACAAACAGCAGGAGCAGCCAGCCAATGCGCTTGCGCACAATTTGGAAAACGGAAACGGCAAAATAGGGTTGGTCGAGCGGTTCAGAACCACCCAGCCGCTGAATATCTTCGGTGACCTCTTCTTCAAAGATGTCTAACACGTCATCGACGGTGACCACGCCCAGCAGTTCGTTGTTTGGGCTCACGACGGGCACTACAAAATAGTCATAGCGCGTGACAAATTCGGCCAGCTCTTCCTGATCGGCCGTTACGGGGACGGAGGCCACATCGGTGCTCATGAGCGATTCGATGGTCTGGTCTGGCTGGGAGAGAATCAAGGTGCGCAGCGGCACCACACCGATGAGCTTGTTGTCGCGGTCCACCACGTACAGGTAGTGCAGCGTTTCGGCATCTTCCAGGGAGCGCAGGTAGTCAAACGTTTCGCTGATGGTCCATTGGCGGCGCAGGGCGACCACGTCGCGGGTCATGAGGCGGCCGGCGGTTTCTTCTTCATAAGCCAGCAGTTCCTGGACTTCGGCCGCTTCCTCCGGCTCCATGAGGCCAATGAGCCGGTCGGAGATTTCATCGGGCAAATCTTCCAGGAATTCGGCCGCATCGTCCATCGGCAGTTCGTCGAGCAGATCAGCCAGCCGTTCGTCATCGACCTTTTCAACCAGTTCCTGGCGAATCTGGCCGCCGGTTTCATCCAGCACTTCACTGGCAATTTCGATGGAGAGCAGTTCAAAGACGGTAACGGCCGTTTCCGTCTCCAGTTCATCTAACAGCAAAGCAATATCGGCCGGATGGATCCGTTCTAGCTGGGCTTGCAGCTCGGTTAATCTACCTTCAGCTACCAGTTGTTCAATTTCTTCGATTGGGGGGAAATTTAATGTTGCATCATCCATCATGGACACTCCTGTTTTGGGAGGGAACGGCCGTCTATAAAACGATCCGGCTACTGAAAAGTGGGCCTGAGGTATGTAAAAGCTAAAAAGACTCTTGAGTTAATTTGATCTCAAATTTGGCTTTTACTTGAGCAAATCACGAGTAATCTCACTTTCCATTTCAAAAGTTTTTCTGTGATTTGCTTAGCCGATCCATTATAGCGGAGAGGTTTAAAATAAACAGCCGGCTGCATGATAATCGTACGGCAGTTTGCCCACTGATTGGGCCAAATCGTGTTACAATTCTCTGGCGAAGGAGTAAGTGATGATTACCGCTCTATTGACGTTGAACTTTCTGTTGATGATCCTTTTGCCCATCGTGCTGGCGCGCAAAATTGCTCAATCACACCGGGTGGGGTGGGGACTTTTTGGCATTGGCGCCGCTACTTTCATTTTGTCTCAAGTGGGGCATTTGCCCTTTAATTGGCTCATCTTGCAGCAGTCAGGCTGGTTTGATAACAGCAGTTTGTTCACGCTGTCTATTTTCCTCGGGCTTTCGGCGGGCACGTTTGAAGGGGTGGCGCGTTATTTGACTTTTCGCTTTTGGGCTAAGGGTGCCCGCAGTTGGCGTCAGGGGTTAATGGTAGGCATGGGGCATGGTGGAATTGAAGCTATGTTGGTGGGCGTGCTGGGCGCGATCAACTTTGTTATTTTATTGGGGCTGCGCGAAGGTCAGTTTCAAGGGATTTTAGCGACTGTCCCTGTGGATCAACTTACGTTGGTGGACCAGCAAATTGAGGCGCTGTTTACTGTGCCGGCGCCCCAAGCCGTGTACGGTGCGGTGGAGCGGATATTTGCTATTATGCTGCATCTTTCGGCTTCGCTGCTGGTACTGCAAGCGTTTACGCGGCGACAGCTGCGCTGGCTGGCAGCCGGTATCTTGTGGCACGCTTTTATTGATGGCGCTTTGGTGTACGTTTTTCGCACCTGGGGCATCGTTTGGTCGGAATTTGTATTGGGCATTTTGAGCTGTGCCAGCGTGGGGATTATCTTTTGGCTGCGCGTCCCTGAGCCCGTTGAAGCCAAACCGCCGCCGCTGCCGGAACTACGGCCGTTAACCCGCGTAAAGGTCTCTGGAGATTCACTGGAGCGTAGTAAATATTCATAATAACTTCGCATAGCGAATAATACGAGCAAAACAATGATAGAAACAACCAATTTAACCAAGAAGTTTGACGACAATACGGCCGTCGATCGCCTTACCCTCGCCATCCCGGAAGGCGAAGTGTTTGGCTTCCTCGGGCCAAACGGTGCCGGTAAAACCACCACTGTGCGCATGCTCACCAGCTTGATTGCCCCGACGTCGGGAACGGCCGTACTGATGGGCCACAAGTTGGGGCAGGGCGACATTGAGATTCGGCGCAACGTGGGCATCCTCACCGAGACCCCAGGCATGTACGAGCGACTTTCGGCACACAAAAATCTTTCCATTTACGCTCGCCTGTATGAGGTCAAAGATATAACTGGACAGGTGGAAAAATATCTACGCATGTTGGGTTTGTGGGAGCGACGCAATGATGCCACCGGCACTTTTAGTAAAGGGATGCGGCAAAAACTGGCCATTGCCCGCGCCTTGCTGCACGAGCCGCGCCTGCTTTTCCTGGATGAACCAACGGCCGGACTGGATCCCGAAGCCTCTCGCCTGGTGCGTGACTTTATTGGTGAAGTGAAAGGGCAGGGGCGCACCATCTTCCTCACCACGCACAATTTGGATGAGGCCGACCGGCTGTGTGATCGCATTGCTGTGTTCAAGTCGCGGCTGCGGGTGCTGGATACGCCCGAGGGATTGCGCAAACAGCTGTACGGCCGTCAGGTCGTCTTCCATTTAGCCCGCGAAGCCGCGACAGGTTTACCGATACTACAAAATCTGCCTTACGTTAAAAAAATTGAAGCAATTGAGAACAAGCTGCTGGTGGCGGTGGATGATCCGGAAACGCACAATCCCGAGATGATTCGTCTTTTAGTAAATGATGGGCAAAACATTCAATTTGTAGGCGAGCTGCGCCATTCATTGGAAGAAATTTATTTGCAGTTGGTTAATGAAGCGGAGGAAGAAGATGGACAAAATTAAAACAATTGTCGATAAAGAGTGGGCCGAAGTTTTTAAAAATAAGCTGGTTCTCTTTTCGGTTGCCTTTTTACCGCTTATGCTGACTGCGCTGCCAATTATTATGCTGGCCACCACCCAAAACCTCACTCCCGAAGAAATGTCTGCCAGCTCTTCCACGCCGGATGAATTTTTTGGGGATATGTGTGTCGGATTGACGGAGGCGGATTGCACGCAAGTTTATTTGCTCAATCTGTTTACGCTGCTGTTTATGATTTTGCCGGTGATGGTGCCGGTAACAATTGCGGCTTACAGCATTGTGGGGGAAAAATCAACGCGAAGTTTGGAACCGCTGCTGGCTACGCCCATTACCACGATGGAGCTGATTGTGGGCAAGGCGGCTGCGGCCGTTTTGCCGGCGATTGTGGTAACCTGGCTATCGTTTGGCATCTATTTAGTGGCAGCCAGGCTGATGACGAATGCCACAGTTTTTGCCCGGATCATTGATCCGATGTGGCTGTTGGCGGTTTTTTTGGTGGGGCCATTGTTGGCGGTGATGTCCGTTTGTGCCGCCATGATGATCTCCTCGCGTGTGTCTGACCCGCGTACGGCCGAGCAACTGTCTGGGGCGGTGGTGCTGCCCGTGATCCTGGTGATGATGGGGCAGTCGTTTGGCCTGTTTTTGTTGAGCCAGGAGCTTATTTTGGTAACGGCCGTTGCTCTCGTTTTTCTGGACGCGATCCTCATCTATCTAACGATTAAGATGTTCCAGCGCGAAACTATTTTGACACGATGGAAATAGCGGGTCCCCGCCATTGACATTGATCTGTAGGGTTGATTATTCGTATAGTCAGTAACAATCTTCTACAAACAAACCAAAGGAAAAGAAAAGTGCAAAAAAGTAGGGAAGGTGCGTGTTGAATTTAGCCGGACTCAAAATTGGACACGCCACAGATGAAAAAAATCATACAGGCTGCACCGTTTTTTTGTGCCCGCCAAACACCGTTGCCAGCGTCGATGTGCGCGGTCCGGCACCGGGCAGCCGCGAAGCGGTGCTACTGCAACCGGACAAACCCATCCAATTTATACAGGCGGTGATGCTTACCGGGGGCAGCGCTTTTGGCCTGGCCACGGCCGATGGCGCTATGCGTTACCTGGCCGAGCATGGGATCGGCCACTTTACGCCCATCCGGCCAGTTCCGCTGGTGCCGACGGCCGTTGTCTACGATCTGTTCATGAATGATGGGCAAGGGTTACCGAATGCTGAAATGGGGTACCAGGCGTGCCAAAATGCCACTGATGAAAACGTCCCCCAGGGCAATGTGGGGGCCGGTGCCGGCGTGACGGTCGGTAAGTGGGCTGGATTCCAAACCATCATGAAAGGTGGCTTTGGCCTAAGCAGCGTGGAAGTTGACGGTGTTGTGGTGGGAGCGGGGGCGGTTGTTAATGCGGTAGGCGATGTGGTGAACCAGGATGGATCGGTTTTGGCTGGCGCGCGTAAAGCAGACGGCCGTTGGCTGGTGGAGGAAAATCTCTACCGTAAATTTCCGCAGCTGCCGCAAACGCCGGTAGGCACAAACACAACGCTGGTTGTGTTGTTCACCAACGCCAAACTGAGCAAGATAGAGGCACACCGCCTGGCGCAGCGCGCCCACGACGGTTTCGCTATTGCTATCCGTCCGGTTCACACCACCCACGATGGCGACACGGCTTACGCCTTGGCAATCGGGCAAGTTGAGGCGTCGTTTGATCTGGTGGCCAACGTCGCGGTGGAAGTGGTCGCCGACGCTATTCGCAGCGGTGTGCGCCAGGCCCAATCCGTGGGCATGGTTCCTGGGTTGGCTTCTGAATAAACGGTGACATTATACGCGAATATATTTTCTTTTTGTCACTTCACGGACGGCCGTGTGGCCCGGACAATACAACCATAAAGAGGAGAATTTGAGGATGCAAGAAAATATGCCGTTCAGAAAATACGACAAAGTTGTAACCGCAGATGACGTGACAATCGGTGAGCTGGTGCGAATTCATCACAGGCAGGAAGATATCAATCCGGAGCTGAGGCTGTATGCCAGTTACCTAGAAGTCTGGAGCATCGACTTTGGCGGGCATGTTTACGTTCCGATTGACTACATTGATGAATATGATGAAGCAGCGGGCAGCGTCTATTTAACAGAGACAAAACATACCGTGCAGCAAGAAACCTGGGATCGTGCGCCGGCCTTTATTGCCGGGCGCAAAAGTCAACGTCAGGAACTGCCGGTGCCAGAAGGTGCCAAACTGTAATATCTCGGCCCTTCAAATATATCTGATGCGTGAAACGTGATGCGTGACACTCCAGTCGCGCAGCATGCGTCACGCATCACCATTTAGGGGAGTTGTTATGCTTACGCCAGATCGCGTAGTAACAACTACGTGTCCGTATTGTGGGGTGGGCTGTCAGATTGATTTACTGCTGAAAGATGGATTGATTTACCGGGTCAACGGCCGTTTCGACAACGAAGTCAACCAGGGCAGCCTCTGTGTAAAGGGACGTTTTGGCTACGACTTCATTTATGCTCCCGACCGCCTAAAAACCCCGCTCGTTCGTACTGCCCAGGGTGACTTTTACGAAGTTACCTGGGACGAAGCCCTCAACAAAGTTGCCCGCAATTTAGACCGCATACGCCAACAATACGGCCCGGACAGCGTTGCCTTCCTCACCTCGGCCAAATGCACCAATGAAGAAAATTATTTAATGCAAAAGTTGGCCCGGGGGGTGATTGGCACCAACAACATTGACCATTGCGCTCGACTTTGACACAGCAGCAGCGTGGCCGGTCTGGCCACAACCGTTGGCTCCGGGGCAATGACCAATTCCATCAAAGATATTGTTGAAGCCGATGTGTTGTTTGTTACTGGCTCCAATACCACGGAAGCACACCCTGTTTTAAGCCTGCAAATGAAGCGGGCGGTTCGCAAAAATGGTGCCAAACTCATTTTGATGGACCCGCGCCGCATTGAGCTGGCCGATTTTGCTGCGCTACATTTGCGCCACCAGCCGGGAACCGATGTAGCCGTCCTCAACGCGATAGCGCATGTCATTTTGGTAGAGGGTTTAGCTAACGAGTCGTTTATTGCTGAACGCACTGAAGGCATTGATGTGTTGAAAACGGCCGTTGCCGACTGGACCCCCGAAAGAGCCGCCGTCATTTCTGGTGTTCCCCCAGAGCAGATTCGGCAGGCAGCCCGTTTGTACGCCAACGCTAAAAATGGCGCCATTTTCTGGGCGATGGGCATCACCCAGCACACCACCGGCACGGACAACGTGAAGGCATTGTCTAACCTGGCCTTGCTTACCGGGCACATTGGCCGGCCCGGCACAGGGCTGAATCCGCTGCGGGGGCAAAACAACGTGCAGGGTGCCTGCGACATGGGTGGACTGGTGAACGTTTTCCCCGGCTACCAGCCTGTGGCCGATGAAGCCGCCCGTCGCAAGTTTGCCGCCGGTTGGCACGTTCCCTTTGAGTCATTGAACCCCAAACCGGGCCTGACGGTCACGGAAATTATGCACGGGGTGCTGGACGGCCGTATCAAAGCAATTTACATCATGGGTGAAAATCCCATGCTGTCTGATCCCGATTTGAGCCATGTGTACCGTGCCCTGGAACAGGTTGAATTTCTGGTGGTGCAAGATATCTTCCTTAACGAAACGGCCGAAATGGCCCACATCGTTCTGCCGGCCGCCAGTTTTGCCGAGAAGTCAGGCACCTTTACCAGCACCGAGCGGCGCGTCCAGCTCATTCGGCCAGCGCTGCCGCTGCCGGGCAAGGCACGCCCGGATTGGCAGATCATCAACCAAATTGCCCGATGCCTGGGAGCAGATTGGTCTTATGCCCATCCCGCCGCTATCTTCGCGGAGCTGGCCAGCCTGACACCGCAATATGCCGGCATGTCGTATGAACGTTTGGAGCGGGGGGGCTTGCAGTGGCCATGCCCCACGCCGGATCATCCGGGAACGGCCGTGCTGCACAGCGGCCAATTTGCCAGAGGCAAAGGTCTGTTTTGTCCGGTTCCATTTAAGCCTCCGGCAGAAGAACCAGACGAAGCATATCCCTTCATTCTTTCTACAGGACGAATTCTGTACCACTGGCACGGCGGCACGATGTCCCGCCGCTCGCCGGGGCTAGACATTGTGGCCCCTGTGGCCGAGGTTGAGATACATCCAGCCGATGCGCACGCTTTGGCTATTCAAAATGGGGATTGTGTTCAGATTGAGTCGCGCCGCGGGGCTGTTTTGGCCGAGGCGCGGCTGACGGATCGCTCTCCCGAAGGCACCGTGTTCATGACGTTCCATTATGCGGAAGCGGCCGTTAACCTGCTGACGCATGATGTGGTTGATCCCGTTGCTAAGATCCCCGAGTACAAAGTGAGCGCCGTGCGGCTGGCCAAACGAAGCTAAAAACAAAGGTAAAGTCATGGAAAATAATGTTATGGGGTTTAACGTAGATGCCCTGGTGCCCAAGGAAATGGCACATAAGGCCGAGGCCACCGGTGTGGCTAAAGCCGGGTTGGGGCCGCTGCGCATGTTTGCCCTGGCTGTTCTGGCCGGAGCGTTTATCGCGTTGGGAGCCATTTTTGCCACCACCGTCACCACTGGTAGCACGCAGTCTTTTGGTTTAACAAAGCTGCTGGGCGGCCTGGTCTTTTGCCTGGGCCTTATTTTGGTGATTGGCGCGGGGGCGGAGCTGTTCACCGGCAATAATCTGATTGTAATGGCCTGGGCGGATGGCAAAGTAACCACGCGGCAGCTTTTGCGCAACTGGGTCATTGTGTACCTGGGCAACTTTGTGGGGTCGGTGGGAACGGCCGTTATCATGCTGTTCAGCAAACAATACACGTTTGCCAACGGGGCGCTGGGCCAAAATGCACTTAATATTGCCAATGGCAAGGTAAACCTGGAGTTTGGTCAGGCGCTGGTGCTGGGCATTATGTGCAACGCCCTGGTTTGTTTGGCAGTTTGGCTGTGCATGGGCGCGCGCAGTGCTACCGACAAGATTTTGGCCGTCATCTTTCCTATCACCGCCTTTGTGGCCGCCGGCTTTGAGCACAGCGTGGCTAATATGTATTTCATCCCGATGGGGCTGCTCATTAAAGCCGGGGCACCAGCAGCGTTTTGGACACAGATTGGCAGTACGGCCGATTCCTTTACAAACCTCACCTGGGGCAACTTTTTCCTGCGCAATTTGCTGCCGGTAACTATTGGCAACATTATTGGTGGGGCGCTTTTGGTGGGTCTGGTCTACTGGTTTATCTACCTGCGGCCAACCTGGACGGGAGCCAAGACCGCAAAGTAAATTTATCATGAAATACATCTACGGCCCTGTACCTTCACGGCGCTTGGGCCAATCATTAGGTATAGACACAATTCCGCTTAAAACCTGTAATTGGAACTGTGTCTACTGCCAGCTTGGGCGCACGGTGCCGCTCACCAACGAGCGCAAAATATATTTTCCCACCGAGGAAATCCTGGATGAAGTGCAGACCGTACTGGCCAATCATGCGCCAGGCGACATTGATTGGGTGACGTTTGTCGGTTCCGGCGAACCTACCTTGCACAGTGGGCTTGGCTGGCTCATCCAGCAAGTTAAACAGCTAACTGATTTGCCCATTGCCGTTATCACCAACGGCGCGCTCCTTTATTTGCCAGACGTCCGCCGGGATCTGGCCCAGGCCGATGCGGTCATGCCTTCTTTGGATGCGGGCACGGCCGTTCTCTACCGCCAGCTCAACCGTCCCCATCCAGAAGTGACATTTACCCGCCTGGTAGATGGTTTGGAAGCTTTCCGCCAGGGATACAGTGGCCAGCTGTGGATCGAGGTGATGCTGATGCAAGGCTTAAACGATAGCGAGTCAGCCTTGCGCGACATTGCCGCTGTTTTGCGCCGCATACGCCCTGATGAAGTGCACCTCAATTTGCCGACGCGCCCGCCAGCAGAAACCTGGGTACGGCCGTCTGACGAAGAAGGGTTGCTGCGTGCCAGGGCCATTTTGGGTGATGTTGCCACGGTGGTTCATCCGGTTGAAGGCAGCTTTGATTTGAGTGGGTTTGAAACGGCCGTAGAGGCCATCATCAGCATTATCACCCGCCACCCAATGAGGCAGGAAGAATTGGAACGAACCCTGGATCGCTGGGCGCCCGGACGGGTGCAGACTGCTTTGGCAGAACTGGAAGCCAGCGGCCAGGCTCAGGTGATTGAACGGTACGGCATACGCTTTTGGAGCGCCGCAGGATCGCGCTATCCGGATGAAGTCCAGAGCCAGGCAGCCAACGCTCCCGGGCGCGCTCATCAAAGACGGTCCACACAAAATTAATCAAAACAGATCATGAAAGGACACTATGAACCTCAGCAAAGCCATATCTCAGACAACGTTGCACTCTTTTTCAATCCCGCGTAAATACCTACATCTTGTTATTGTTCTCTTGCTGGGATTGTTGGGTTATTTTGTCGGCCCCAAGGATTTACCGGTGGGTGGGTACACGGCCGAAATTGATGTTTCTCTTGCCGGTGAGACCCTTTCGCTGACTTATCCTTTTGCGCTGGGAGCAGAAGCGGGTCAGCCGGTTACAGAGATCCAGACGGTTGGCGATTACCAGGTTGTTATTGAAGCGCAGGATGCTTACCGGTACGGTCTGGGCCAGAGCATCGATTACCGCGTGATGCTGCTGGATGCGGCTGGCGAACCGGTTCATCTGGCGTTGGATAATGTTGCCTCGACGATTGCCGGCGGCGCTTACCGCCAGGTTTTACCGGCCACGAGTCGTTCCGGGGAATGGCTGGAATTTACGATGCGCATCCCCTTCAAAGCCCGAATTTCGACCGGATTGCTCTTTGCCGTGGCCGCGCTGTGGCTGACGGAGCTGGTGCCGCTGGCGGCGGCTTCGCTGCTCATTCCGGTGGTAATGGTGGTTACGGCCGTTACCGACCCCGGCACCGTCCTTGAACCATTCTTCCACCCCATTGTTGTTCTCTTTTTTGCCGGCTTTTTGCTGGCTGAGGGGATGCACCGCACTGGCGTGGATCGCATCATCGCCTTGAACATTCTTAAGCGGGCCAGCCTGGAGCCGGCCTACCTGATGGTAGCCATGATGGGCTTGACAGCCTTCCTTTCCATGTGGATGTCCAACACCGCCAGCGTGGCCATTATTATTCCGATTGCCCTGGCCGTTTTGGGTAAAATCCCCGACGATCTGAATCGGACTGGTTTTCGCCGCGCTTTGATTTTGGGCATCGCTTACTCAGCCACGGTTGGCGGTATTGGTTCGGCCATCGGCACCCCGGCCAACATTTTGGCCATGACCTTCCTGAGCGACTTTGCCGATGCCGACCTGGGCTTTGTCGATTGGTTTAGCTATGGTCTGCCGGTGGTCATCATCATGATCCCCATCATCTGGCTGTACCTGATGCTCGTTTTCCGCGTCAAGCTGCACCAAATCGGGCCTCATCTCAGCCGCAACGCTTATAATAATGAGCTTAAGCAAATGGGGCCGCTGAACAAAGATCAGCGCCTCTTGCTGCTCATTTTTGTTGTTGTCATTGCCTTGTGGCTCACCGATCGCTGGCACAACGTCCATGCCGCCATTGTGGCCTTGGGTGGTGTGTTGATTCTCTTTTTTGCTGAAACCATCAAGAAAGAAGATTTAAACCGCATCAATTGGAATGCACTGCTGACGTTTGGCGGCGGGTTGGCCTTAGGCAATATGCTGGTTCTCACCGGCGTTTCTGACTGGATTGCGCTGCAGCTCACCGGCATGGTGACTTTGCCGCCGCTGCTGGTTGTTTTTCTCGTGGCCGGGCTGACGTTGCTGATTGGTGCCTTTATCTCCAATACAGCCTGTGCCGCCATGCTGATTCCGCTGGCCATTCCACTGGCCCAAATCCTGCACATGGACCCGCGCCTTTTAGTGGCAGTGATTGCTATTGCCTCTTCCATTGACTTTGCCCTGGTGGTGGGCACGCCGCCAACGATGATGGCTTATTCCACCGGCCTGTTTGAGATAAAGGACATTTTCAAGCGCGGGGCCGTGCTGGACGTGATTGGCATTCTTATCTTGAGTTTTGGCGTAATTTGGATTTGGCAATGGTTGGGCGTCATTACATTTTAGAAAATCAGGGATGAAATGCTTATGAAACGCAATTTACAACCGATTCTTTTAGCATTGTTACTCTTGTTTGCCAGCCTGAGAACGGGAAGTTTGGTTCATGCCCAGGTGCCAGTCGTACATGCCGTTTTGTTTTTCTCGCGAACCTGCCCTCACTGCCACAAAGTCATGACGGAAGATTTGCCACCGCTGGTTGAGCAGCACGGCGAGCAACTTTCCATTTTAGCCATTGACACCGTGACGGAGCAGGGGAGGGATCTTTTCCTGGCCGCCACCCTGCATTATCAAATACCACCAGAGCAGCAGGGGGTGCCCTTGTTGATTGTGGGAAATACGGTCCTGATGGGTTCCCTGGAAATACCGCAGCGTCTTCCTGGCATTATCGAAGAAGGCTTGGCGGCCGACGGCATTGGCTGGCCAGAATTTCCTGGTCTGGGTGCAGTTTTGCAAGCTGAGGGATTGCTTGAGACAGAAAACCTGCCGCCGGTTGGTGAAAATCCGAAGCCACCTTTTGCTGCGCCAACGGCCGTAGCCAATCCTCCACTCGTTGTTGAAGAAGAAAGCCCGGAACTGGCAACAGACAGCGGCATAACGGTTGATTTGGAAGAGGCAGTTACAGCCGGCGAAAACATGACGCTGGCGCAGCGTTTTGCCCAGGACAGGGCCGGGAACACGCTGGCGGTTATTGTTTTGATTGGACTGGTGTTGGTGGTGTGGCGGGTGGGGGTTGCCCTGAGGCGTTCCGAAAAAAATCCTCGCCTCTGGCCCAATTGGTTGGTACCGGTGCTGGTTTTGGTAGGTACGGGCGTTGCCCTTTACCTGAGCTACGTTGAGATCACCCAAACGGAAGCGGTGTGCGGACCGGTAGGTAACTGCAACACCGTACAGCAAAGCCCGTATGCCACGCTGTTTGGCCTGGTTCCCATCGGGGTCCTGGGTGTGCTTGGTTACGGTCTCATTGGCACAGCCTGGCTGGTCAGGCAATATGGCCCAGTGGCCTGGAAGCGCTTGAGCACGATGGCGCTCTGGCTGCTGGCTTTATTCGGGACGCTGTTTTCACTTTATCTTACTTTTTTGGAGCCATTTGTCATTGGTGCCAGCTGTGCCTGGTGCCTGAGTTCGGCCGTGATCATGGCCTTTTTGCTCTGGATAGCAACAGGGCGAGTGAAGCAAATGGCAATGGGGTACGGCCGTTAGGTAAAACAGAATAACTGTTGATTCTACCAGGAGGTGTGGAATGAAAATTCAGTGGAGAAGTTTAGCGGCAAACGCATTGCGTTTTGGATTTACCTGTGCAGTTCTTTACGCGATTTTATTCGCACTGCTAGGATTATCAGAGGACTTGCTCAAGGATGCGGTTTTTGGTGGCGTTGTTGGGATTTCAGGCGGTTTGCTTATCTCTTTGGTTGTGGGATTGGTTGAGGGTGTATTTATCCATGCCAGCGATGAACCCAATTCCCTGACGCAAACGATTTTCAACACCGTTGTGGGAACTTTGGCTGGTGTGCCCATTTTGATGGCTGTAATTTTTGTGATGGAGCTGCTGATGAATTATGTGACGCAGTTCTCGGAGCCTGTGGTCTGGGGTGTGGTTCTTGGCCGGCTTATTGGCACGCCCTTAGGGGCGGCAACCGGCGCCATCATTGGCGCCGCTTGGCATCTGTTTGGCAGACATTCAAATGCACATATCAAAGGAAGGACATTCTAAATGAAGATAGCAATCGTCACTGATGATGGTGAGAAAATTAGCGCCCACTTTGGCCGGGCGATGAAATATGTTGTCATTACGTTTGAAGACGGCCGTATCACTTCTCGTGAACTGCGTGACAAGGCCAACCACCGTGATTTTGCCGGTGAGGCAGAGCATGGGCACCAACATCAACATGATTCACACAGTCACGGCTCTGGCCGACATTCGGCGGAAAAACACCAACGTATGTTTGCTACCATTGCTGATTGCCAGACTGTATTGGCGCGCGGCATGGGGCAGGGGGCGTACAATGGATTGCAGCAAATGGGTGTGCAGCCTGTTCTCACAGATATTGCTGATGTGGAAACGGCCGTGCAGGCCGTTATCGATGGCAGCATCATCGACCACCCGGAGCGCCTGCATTGAAAAAAGGACCCGTGAGTGATGGTTGACTTATCAAAACTGGAGGCGTTTATTCATGCGGCCGAACAATTAAGTTTTTCGGAAGCAGCTAAATACCTGCATCTTACCCAGCCCACGATCAGCCATCACATCAAAACCCTGGAAAAGGAATTTGGCGTCGAGCTGTTTGAGCGTTCCGGCCATACGCTTCACCTCACAGAGCCGGGTCGCCTGCTCTTGCCCTGGGCCCACAAGCTCATTCACCAGGCCAACGAAATGCAGGAGATGATGAATTCCCTGCAGCACAAGATCGCTGGTCACTTGCGCATTGCTTGCAGTACTACCGCCGGAAAATATATCTTGCCGCAGCTGGCGGCTCGCTTTTGCCAGCGCTATCCTGGCATCAAGGTTAGTATTCTGGCCTGTACGGCCGAGCACATCGTGCCCCAACTGCTGGAAGGCGAAGCCAACCTGGCTGTGATCAGCAGTTATGATCTTTGCGGCAATGGACTGGAATGCCAGGAATTTTTCAATGACTTCATCACACTAATTGTGCCGGCCGACCATCCCTGGGCTTCACGACCAGCCGTTGAACCAACGGAACTGCTTAATGAGCATCTCATCTTTCGTGAACTCACGTCGGGTACGCGTCGCGTGCTGCTGACTGAGCTGGCTAAGCATGATATTGCGCTGGACGATCTGCACATTTTTCTGGAATTGGGCAATGCCGAAGCAACGGTGAAGACGGTCCAGGCCGGTTTTGCCATTGCCTTCGTTTCGTCGCTGGCTGCCAAGTGGGCCATTGACCAAAAGCAGGTTGTGGCTGTGCCGGTGAACGGGCTTGAACTCCAGCGAAAAATCTACATGGTGCGCCGCAGCCTGGATACACCAAATCGTCCCCAGGAAGCATTTTGGAGCTTTGTGCATCATCCATCCAATATTGACCTGCTGCGCCTGGCCACGGTTTCCTCATAATAAAAAGAGGCTCCCTCAAGTTTGAAGGAGCCTGGCCATTTTGCTCAATTCCCCGGAAACTGTTTCCCGAATCATTTGTTCAGTTGGGAGCTTCCGGGGAAATTTGCGAAACTAAAAGACAAAAGAAAGACCTGCTCCCTGAGCGTCTAACAGGAAAGCGGGTGCATTCAAAATCTCAACGCCTTCGCGCACGTCCTCTGGCTTAATGTCTTTGTTCTCCAAAGCCAGCTCGCACAAGATCACCCGGCCACCTTCGGCCACAATGTCATTATAAAGTTGAACCGGATCGGGCAATCCTTTCAGGTGCATGTCCCGAATTTTCTCCAGCTCGCCCTTCACCAACGCCGGTGCGCCGCCAGGGCAGAAAAACACCATCACGTCATCACCAATGCTGGCACCCGAGGCGCTCATGATCAGCGTCGGCATCACGTGCGGCGCATCTGCATGATTACAAACAACAACCATCTTGCCATTACCATTTTCTGTCATTGAAAAATCTCCTTATTTTAATATTAGAGGCCTTTGAGCAGGCGGCGCAGTTCGCGGGCATGCCCAGCCTCATCAGCCGCCATTTCCTCCAGCTTAAATTTGAGCTCAACTTCGCCAAGCTCGTCAGCCAGGGCAGCGTGTGCCATATAATCCTCAACGTCTTGCAGCTCCATCTCCAGGTCCAAATCAAGCATCGCTTTCAAATCATCTGGTTTGGCGAATGTTTTGGGTGTTGTCGTCGGCTCTCCACCCAGATCTACGATCACGTCCATGAGGAAAGCGGCATGTCCTAATTCATCCTGGATTTCTTCTGCAAGCAACTCACGCAGTTCAACGCCGCGGAAGCCAAATGCTTTGCCCGCCTGGTAGGTGTAGCGAATAACCGTGCCTAATTCGGCCGCTAGGTCTTCATTTAAACCATGAATTAAATCTTCTTTTGTAGACATTTTTTTACTCCTTTCACTTGTCATTCTGAGCGAAGCGAAGAATCCCTGGGGGTCTTAATCACCAAAGGTTAGGCTCTTAGGAGTTGATCTTCGGTGGAATTCTTCATTGCGCTGCGCTTCATTCAGAATGACATGTTTACAATGTGCTCAGTAAAATATTTGTTATCAATCGGTTCCGGCTGGAGCTAATTCTGGCTCCAGCTGTTCTTGCCGGATGCGGGCTTTGACCGCTTCCAGATACATGGCCAACGGCCGATAAAACAGGTGGGCCCATTTGCCAATGCCAACTTCCGTGTCCAGCATGGCAATCATGGCCATGACGTGGATGACGTAGATGATGTAGGTGGGCCAGGGCCAGCCGACATAGCGGAAGATGTGGACCAGAATGCCCGTTACCGCGCCGGTCAGGATAAATGAGGGAAACAGCCAGTCGGTGGCATGGGAAAAACGGTGCATCTGGTCTTTCTTTTGGATACGGCCGTACAACGCCTCGCCCGCTGCATAAATCAGCACAATCGTCGCGTAGTAGCCCAGCCAGCGCTGCGGATGCCAGAGTGGATAGATGTTGTCAGTCTGGAACCACCAGAGAAAGCCCAAGACCAGCACCAGCATCGTCACGTAGCCGGATACCAACAGCAGATGTTTGAACCAGCGGCTGCGATCTTCGCCGCAGTCGCGCCAGCGCTTCTGGGTGAAAAAGTGCAAAACAAACGTCTTAAACTCTTCCAGGTAGAGGCGCAGCGGAACTTTGGTTTCGGCCGTAATCGGTGCCATGACGTACCGGGCCATATTAGCCACGCCGGACAACATGCGGTAGCCAAGATAAAGACCGTGCAGCAAAACCAGCGCCCAGACCACCATCACCGGGGCAAACGTGTTGAGGGCCACGTGATCCGTGGGAATGTTCGCGAAGCCAGTCACCGCATGGTAGATGACAAACGCCGCCAATGTGATCAGGGCCAGCCGGAGAATCGTCCAGGCAACGGCTTTTTCTGAGGTGTAGAGGCGGGCACCGTGGCCGGAGCGATCGTATTTGGCCGTTAGCCAGCGACGTAAGGCCATCATGGTTTCGCCCGGCTCTGCCTGGCGCGGGCAGGTTTGGGCGCAGTCGCCACAGTAATAACAGAGCCAGGGATCGGTGCTTTGCATGATCTTTTCTTCCAGCCCTAGCTGCGCCAGGCGGATCATGTTGCGGGGGAAAGGGTGTTCGTCGCTGGTGAGAGGACAAACGGCCGTACAATTGCCGCAGTTAAAACAAATCTCGGCCCCAACAGCGCCGTAATCTTTCAGGTTTAGCAGCAAATCGGGATTTACACGGTTGTTCATTTCTTTGTGTCCTCCACCCGCTGGTACAGGTAATATTCACCGCACATGCCGGTTTCGACGATCAGGTCGTATTTCTTCATGGCCATGATGTGCCACAGAACCTGATCGGCCGGTATGCCCGTAAGCTGGGCAATTTCCGGCACCGTTTTGGGACCGTCCCGCATCGGCTGGCAAATCTGGCGGCGAATCGCTTTTTGTTCTTTCAATAGTGCCTGGGCACGAGCTGTGGACGCTTTATGCTGTTCCCGCAGTCGTTTCAGGAAAATGGCGCGTGTTTTGGCGTCTTCTTTGGTACTCATGAGGCAAACTCCATTTCGGCCGGTACCGGAGTGACCAGGGCATCGATCATTGCTTCGTACTGCGGCAGGGTCCAGCCTTGTAAATCAATGGCCTGGTTGGGGCAGGCGCTGACACAGATGCCGCAGCCGGCACAATTGGCCGGGGTAACAACAGCTTTTTGGGCGGTACGGCCGTTTTCCCCGACCGTTTGCAGCGTAATCGCATCTTCATAACAACAGACGGCCACGCAGGCACCGCTGCCGTCGCACCGCTCCGGATTCACGCGGGCCACAAACGGCTCCAGCTCCACCTGACCCTGGGCCAGCAAAACGGCTACCTTGGCCGCCGCCGCCGAAGCCGCCGCACAGCTTTCCTGGATGTTCATCGGTCCCTGGGCCGTGCCTGCCAAAACGACGCCGGGAACGGCCGTTTCCACCGGCCTTAGCTTGGGATGCACTTCCAGCAGGAAGCGGTCTGTGCCAGGAGCAATCTTGAGCAGCTTGATGATGTCCGGCACCGGTTCAGGCATCATGCCTACCGCCAGGACCACCAGGTCCACCGGAACTTCCATTTCTTCGCCCCAGGTCAGGTAATCTTTTACTTTAATTAACAATGGATGCTCGTCTTCAGGCGCAGCAGCCACAACTTCCGGCATCTCATCATCGTGGAAGCGCAGGAAGCGCACCATGTTTTGTGATGCCAGATTGTAATACGCTTCATGTCCACGGCCGTAGGTGCGGATGTCTTCATAAAAGTCGAAGATGTTGACGTTGGGGAAGCGCTCATGCACTTCGTTGGCCGTGTGCAGGGTGGCGGTGCAGCAGACCCGCGAGCAGTAGTTGTTTACCTGGCCATCGGGCTGCGGCTGATTGATGCCGTCAATCTGGCGGCTGCCCACACAGTGAATGAAAGCGATGTTTTGCACGGAACGGCCGTGCCAGTGCAGTGCCTCCCCCTCATCCAAAAGCCGCAGCAGGCGAATGAAGTCGGGTAAGGTGATGACCTGCGGGAATTCATGGTAACCATATTCGCCGTGAAAAGGTTCATATGGCTTAAAGCCCGTAGCTACCACCACCGCACCTACGTTTACGCCTAGCAGCTCGGGTGTGTTTTCCCGGCGTACGGTTGCCTGAAAATCGCCAACATACCCTTTAATGCCTACCAGTTCCGCCTGAGTGTAAATTGAGATTTTGGGATGGGCCGTTACTTCTTTAATCAGCCGCTTCAGCAGCTCACTGGCTGCTTCTCCGGTGGGGAAGAGCGATCCCAGTTGGGTCACACGGCCGCCCAAAGTAGCAGATTTTTCGACGAGGGTTACCCGGATGCCGCGCCGGGCAATGTCCCAGGCGGCGCGTAAACCGGCTACGCCACTACCAATCACCAGGGCGTGTTGTTCAGCTTTGAGCTGGATGGGCTGCAAAGGCTCCAGCAGGCGCGCTTTGGCAATACCGGCGGCCATCAAGCGGATTGCTTTAGCCGTTGCTCCCTCCGGATCATCGTGATGCACCCAGCTGGCCTGCTCGCGCAGGCCCACGTGGTGGTAAAAGTATGGGTTCAGCCCGGCACGGGCCACTGCCCCGCGAAACGTCTTTTCGTGCAAAGATGGGGCGCAGGCGCCGATGACCACCCGATTGACGCCGCGTTCCTTGATGTCTTCTTCGAGCTGGGTTTGTCCGGCGTCCGAGCACATGGAGAGATCAGTGCGGGACACGACCACGTTGGGCAGTCGGCTCACCGCTTTGGCCACGGCTTCACAGTTGACTACATCGCCGATGTTGCCGCCGCAAAGGCAGGTGTAAACGCCAATTCGAACTTCTTCTTGTGTTTGCATATTTTTAGGCATGGACCAGCTCCCTTTCGTGGCGAACAGGTGCGGTTTGGCTGTGCAGGTAAGCGGCCGTTTCTGCCGCCGCCGCCCCAGCCATCACAATGCTGTCCACAATGTCCATCGGTCCGGCCGCCGCCCCGGTGACAAAAATGCCAGGCCGGTCGGTGCGACACGGGGCCAGATTAGGCTCCGGAATGTTGACAAAACCATCTTCGCTGGCAGTGCCGATGCGGTAGACAGGCTGCGGATCAAAACCGGGCAACATCCCCACAGACAGCACCACCAGGTCATGCTGGCGCTCCACAACCCGCGAACCATCGTCAATCAATTCTACGCGCACCACTGGGTTTTGCGCTTCGTCCTGGTGGATTTTAGCCACCTTGCCCTTGACAAACTCAATCCCCATCGCCCGGGCGTTCTGGTAAAACTGCTCATATCCCTTGCCAAAGGTGCGGATGTCCATGTAATAAATGGTGATGTCCGCCAGGGGCAGCGCCCCGGAGAGCAGCATAGCCTGTTTGATGGCGTACATGCAGCAGATGCGCGAGCAATATTCAACGCCCAGGGTTTTGTCGCGGGAACCGGCACACTGCACGTAGGCGATGGATTCCGGCTCTTTACCGTCGGACGGCCGTAACACGTGACCATACGGACCGGTGGGTGCCAGCAGCCGCTCCACGGTGAGGGCATCAACCACGTTGCGCAGCCGGCCCGCGCCGTATTCTTGCTTGGCGTCGGTGGGGGTCAGGGCAAAACCGGTGGCCAGCACAATCGCTTTGGCCTCAATCTCAAACAGCTGCGCTTCCTGAGTGAAATCAATGCAGTCCACCGGGCACACTTTCTCGCACTTGCCGCACAGGATGCAGTTTTCGATGTCGAGGAACGCTTTTTGGGGAACGGCCGTAGAAAAAGGCACCCGAATCGCCCGCACCGCGCCCAGGTTCATGTCGAAGGCACTGGGCAGATCAATGGGACAGGCGTATTCACATTGGCGACAGCCGGTGCAGGCTCCTTCGTCTACGTAGCGCGGTTTTTTTGTCACCCTGGCGGTAAATCCGCCGCCATTTTCGTGAATCGAATCCACCTCGCAGTACGTTAACAGTGTGATGTTTTCATGGTGGGCCACGGCCGACATTTTGGGCGTGGTGATGCAGCTGCAGCAGTCCAGCGTGGGGAAGACTTTGCTCAGGGCAATCATCTTGCCACCGATGCTTGCCTCTTTTTCCACCAGGGCCACCTGGTACCCTTGGTCAGCCAGGTCCAGTGCGGCCTGCATTCCGGCAATGCCGCCACCAACAACCAGCGTGTCTACATGCAGGTTACTCATGCTTCTATCCTTAATTCGCTTTGCACAGGGCCAATGCCTTGCAGCAGTTCGTTCATATCATTCACTTCTTTGAGGAACGGCCGTGTGCAGACGGTACAAATGGCGGTCAGGCGCAGCCGCCGGGTATCAATGCCTCGTTCTTGCATGAGGGGATAGACCTGATTGATGATAACGGCCGTGCGCTCCGCGCCACCTTTGTAAGGGCAATCCGTGCCGCTGTACATCACCAGGATGGCGTCAAACCCCTTCTCAAACGTGCTTAGATAAAAATCTTCCGGGAACATGGCGGGGCACACCACCGGCAGCACATACACATTGGTTGGATAATCGGTGTGCAGCTGGCCCACGGAATCGGCTGCCGCGTAGCCGCCCGACAGGGTCGCCAGGATGAGTATTTTTGCGTCTTGCGTTTTCATAACTGTGTATCCCTGGGAATTTCTGAACGCTTCGCCTTTTTTTTACCGCACGCGCTTGACAAACAGGCGGTCATAGCCGGCCGCTACTAGATGGCCCAGATATTCATGCCCCACCTTTGCCGCCCACTTGGGCAGCTGCTCTTTGGTTTTGGCATCGCCGGACCAAATTTCTAAAATTTCACCGACTTTGATAGCGCCAATACCCTTTTTTGCTTCCAACAGCGGGCCGGGGCAGGCACTGCCGCGAGCATCAACGACTTTGGCGGCTTGAAGTGTGGATAAATCAGAAGTTGTTACAGACATGATTTGCCTCCGTTCAGCAATTTTTCGTTTACGTTTCTGTAAATTTGAAGCAGGAGCTGACACTTTTGGGTGTATTCGTTTTGGCTTACACGGTAGTAAATCGTTTGTCCTTCACGGCGTGATTGCAAAATGCCTACCTCCTTCATCACGCGTAAATGCTGTGACGTATTCTGTAAGGAGGCTCCCACCAGTGCGGCAATCTCGCTGACAGATTTTTCATTGTCAGCCAGTGACCATAGAATGAGAATCCGTGTGGGGTTGGCAAAAATGCGGCAAACGGCCGCTTGCTGTTCTGCCAACGTTTTACTTACCGTATTCATAAGCTGTTCGCTCAAGCTTCTGATTAAAGATTGCGGAGTTTTTTAATTGCAATCTGTCTTAACTATATGCAGGGGATTGATTTGCTTTAAGTGTCGTTGATCATGAGGAGCATTGCACTTTTCGATTAAGCTTCATAGAAAATATCTATGCTGAAATGGGAAGCAGACAGCCATGCGCAAAGCGCCCTGCGATGAACCAAGGGAACATAGTTGAACAAAGATGAATGTAGAAAAAATCTGTGTAAATCTGGGTCCTGTTTTAGTGGGGATAGTATCAATCTCTCATGACATTCTTCACCGCGATACGGGCACAACATCACTACAATTTTTACGCCTAAAACAGGATACTTGCACTGTTGGATTATTGTCCTGATCGTTAATAAACCACCGGGCTGACCAGATACCAACTGGGCAGCCCTTTTTTAATTTCAGAAGTAGACCCACTATTTCTTACCTGCTTAACCGCGTTACTTCCCAAACAAAAACGGTTAGGCCCCTAACAACTATGGAGGTTTCAAATTTATGGCTACTGGACGAATTGTCATAGATGCCGAACGTTGTAAAGGGTGTGAACTTTGCCGCCCAGCCTGTCCTCAATCAGTTATCCAATTGGCTGAAAGCCTCAATACAAAAGGATATCGCCCCGCTTTGTATGTTGACCCGGAACATTCCTGTACGGGTTGCGCACTTTGCGCGGTGGTTTGCCCGGATGGCTGCATTACAGTGTTCCGCGATCTACCCCAGAAGCAAAAACAACCAGCACAACAGGAGGTGGCATATGCCTAAGCAACTGCTTAAAGGAAATGTTGCCTTTGCCGAAGCGGCCGTTCGCGCCGGCTGCGAAGCGTATTTTGGTTATCCAATCACCCCGCAAACTGAACTATTGGAGCACATGTCCAGCCGCATGATTGAGCTGGACCGTGTCTTTTTACAGGCCGAAAGTGAAGTGGCGGCCATCAACATGGTGTACGGTGCTGCCGCGTCTGGCGTGCGCGTCATGACCTCATCCAGCAGTCCCGGCATCAGCCTTATGCAGGAAGGGCTTAGCTACATCGCCGGCTCAGAAGTGCCCGCAGTGATCATTGACGTGATGCGTGGCGGGCCGGGCCTGGGCAATATTCAGCCTAGCCAGTCCGATTACAACCAGGTGACTAAAACGGCCGGACACGGCGATTTTCATCCCATTGTGCTGGCTCCGGCCAACGTGCAGGAAGCGATTGATTTGACGGTGCTGGCCTTTGACCTGGCCGACAAATACCGCACGCTGGTCTTTGTGGTAGCCGACGGGGCGATTGGCCAGATGATGGAGCCGGCCGAACTGCCGCCGATGCGTGACCTGCCGCTGGAACGGCCGTCCTGGGCGTTAACCGGTGCCAAAAACCGCGAAAGAAATTTAGTGAACTCCCTCTACATGGGCGTGGAAGGCCTGGAAGCACTCAACCAAAACCTGCAAGCCAAGCTGGCCCAGATTCAGCGAGAAGAAGTTCGGTATGAAACCCAGTTTGTGGAGGATGCTGAACTGGTGATTGTCGCTTTTGGTACGGCCGCACGCGTGGCGCAAACGGCCGTGCAGCGGCTGCGCCGTCGTGGGCTGCCGGTGGGCTTGTTCCGGCCCATCACCCTATGGCCTTTCCCGGAGAAAGAGCTGGCCGAAGTGGCTGCGAAAAGCCAGGCGCTTTTTGTTGTAGAAATGAACGCTGGACAAATGTTGCACGACGTGCGCATGGTGGCCGGTATTCACAAACCTGTCAAATTCCTGGGACGCATGGGTGGTCGGATTCCGCTGCCGGAAGAAGTGGAGCAGGAGGCGGAAGCCTTACTCGAACAAGTAGCGGTGGCTGCCCAATGATGCGGGAGATGAAAATGGACACAATAATTTCAGAACAAGTCAACCTTCAACCTTTAGAAAAGATTATGTATGAACGGCCGTCTAGCCTGTGCGATGTACACACCCACTACTGCCCCGGCTGCACCCACGGCACCGCCCACCGGCTGGTGGCCGAGGTGATCGACGAGCTGGAAATTGCTCAAGATACCATTTTGGTCTCTTCTGTCGGCTGTTCCGTATTCTCGTATAACTATTTTGATCTTGACGCCTGCGAGGCCGCCCACGGCCGGGCTCCGGCAATGGCCACCGGCGTCAAGCGAGTCAATCCGGACAAAATCGTGTTTACCTACCAGGGAGACGGCGATCTGGCCTCTATTGGCACGGCCGAAATCATTCATGCTGCTGCCCGTGGCGAAAAAATCACTGTCATCTTTGTCAATAATGCCATCTATGGCATGACTGGTGGGCAGATGGCGCCTACCAGCCTCATCGGGCAAAAGACCACCTCGTCTCCGTTTGGTCGGGATGCCGATTTGGCTGGACAACCCATTCATATGGCGGAACTGCTGGCCCAACTGCCCGGCACTGTCTACAGCGTGCGCCGCAGTTTGCACGATGCTCGCCACACGCTGCAAGCCAAAAAAGCGATCCGCACTGCGTTTGAAGCGCAAATGGATAACTTGGGCTTTAGCGTCGTAGAGCTGCTTTCCTCGTGCCCCACCAACTGGGGCATGACGCCCACCGAAGCATTGACCTGGGTGGAAGAGGAAATGGTGCCGTTTTATCCGTTGGGTGATTACAAAGTAGATGAGCGCCTGCAAGGCAGAAAAGGAGCCCGTAAATGAGCACTCCCTGGCATCATCGATATGCACAACGCACCCAGCGCATGGGCAGCTCTATGATTCGTGAGCTGTTAAAGCTGACGGAACGGCCGGACATCATCTCTTTTGCTGGTGGACTGCCCGCCCCAGAACTGTTCCCGGTGGAGGCGTTTGAAGCGGCCAGCAGCCGCGTTTTGCGGCAGCACGGCAGCAAGGCGCTGCAATACAGCACCACAGAAGGTTACCTGCCACTGCGTGAATTAATCGTCGAAAAGATGGGCCGCTATGGCATTGAAGCCTCAGTAGACAACGTGCTGATCACCAGCGGCTCGCAGCAGGCGCTGGACCTCATCGGCAAGCTGCTCATCAACCCGGGTGATCTCATTTTGACGGAACGGCCGTCTTATCTTGGCGCGCTCCAGGCATGGCGAGCGTACCAGGCTGAATTCAGTACCGTGCCCATTGACGACGATGGCCTGCGCGTGGATATGTTGGAAGAGGCACTGTGTGGCGGTCCGAAGTTTATGTACGTGCTGCCCAACTTCCAAAATCCGGGTGGCGTCACGCTTTCTTACGAGCGGCGTCTGGCTCTCATTGACATCGCTGATCGCTATGGCGTGCCTATCATTGAGGACGATCCGTATGGCGAGCTTCGTTTTGAAGGTGAACATTTGCCGCCGCTGGTGGTGCTGGATGCTGATAAGCTGAACGGCCGTCAATACAATTTCCAAAATGAACCACACAGCTACTTCAAGGGCAACGTCATTTACATGAGCACCTTTTCCAAAACGTTGGCTCCCGGCTTGCGGTTGGGTTGGATTGTGGCTCCGGCCAGCGTCATTCAGCACTGCGTCATGACCAAGCAGGGTATGGATCTGCACACCAGCTCGTTCATCCAAATGGTGGCTTATGAAGTGGCTAAAGATGGCTTTCTCACTGAGCATGTGCGCCAGATTCGGGATGTGTATCGCGAACGTCGCGACATCATGCTGGCAGCCATGTCTGAGCATTTTCCGCCAGGCGTGCGCTGGACCAGGCCGGAGGGTGGCCTGTTTTTGTGGGTGACGCTGCCGGATGAATTGGACAGTACGGCCGTTCTCGAAGCCGCTATCAACCACAAAGTCGCTTTTGTCCCTGGTGCAACTTTTTATCCGGATGGCAACACGCGGAATAGCTTCCGCCTCAATTTTTCCAACGCTCAGCCCGAGCAAATCCAGGAAGGGATTGCCCGGCTGGGGCAAGTATTGCATAATGTGATTGAGCCAATGCCTGTCTAAACCAATTTAGTTTGTACCTGGGAAGCTGGCTTCCGGGAAGCTTGCTTCAATGAGGAGGTCAAGCACAATGATTACCCAGAGAACGTTTACCGAAAAGCTGGATACAACTAAGGATATCCTGGTTCAGCAAAACGAGCTGCGCAATCAACTCCTGCACTTCATCAACGACGTGGCTCAACCGGAAGAGGTCATCCAGATTACTGAGCAGATTCTGCCAACGAGTAATCAATTCACGCTGACCGTCTGGTATAAGGTCCCAGCGAATAAACCAGAATCAGATATCAATTTGTCACCAGAAGCCCAAAGTGCTGATGTGTTGGCCCAATCGCTCCGCGAGAAAGGACGGCGGGATCGCGTCAATACGATGGTTGACGAGCATATGATCCGCTCGGATTCCAGCTAAACAACCAAACCCTAAGGGTTTTGCTTTACGGTAACCCTAAATTAAATGAGTTTAACCCTTAGGGTTTTTGAATGAGGATTAAAAAATGGAAACTTCGATTATTATTTCTGGCTTTGGTGGCCAGGGTGTTTTATTTGGGGGGCAGTTATTGGCGTATGCCGGGATGGATGACGGCCGTTTTGTCACCTGGATTCCGTCGTATGGGCCAGAAATGCGCGGTGGCACCGCCAACTGCACCGTCATCATCAGCCATGATCCCATCGGCGCGCCAATTGTGGCCCGGCCAGACATAGCCCTGGTGTTCAACCAGCCCTCCTATGATAAATATGAACCACTGGTGAAAGAGGGCGGTCTGCTGGTGGTCAACAGCAGCATTGTCACCGTTGATACCTTCCGCACCGATTTGGAAGTGGTGCAAATTCCGGCCAACGCCATCGCCGAGGAATATGGCACCGTCAAGATGTTGAACATGGCCATGATTGGGGCCATGCTGGCGCATCACCTGGTGCTGCCGATTACCGTGTTGGAACAGGCATTACATGATCATTTGCCAGCGCGTAAACAGAAGTTCTTGCAAGGGAACCTGGACGTTTTGCAAGCTGGTTTCCGGGCGGCCGTGCCCACGGCCGTTCCCGCTTAAAGTACCGGCCAATTCCTAATGTTACGGAATTGGCCGGTTTTGTTTTACTGCTTTATGGTGAAGGTGGCGTGTTCCAGTACTCGACGGCCCCCGCTACACCAAGCTCCACGCTATCCCCGTCTATAACGCCAACAAACGGACCTACACCCACGTCTACGCTGCTGCTGGCCTTCATTCCCAGGTCAGAAACGCCGTTTTCGCTCAGCGTAATGTAAAAGCCATCGTTGAGCGCCATCTGCAGCGTACCGGGAGGGCTCTGCAATTTGCCCCCGGCAAAAATGGTGGCCGTCTTGTTTTTCATGTCGATGGACACCTGGCCAAACACGGTAATCCAGGTTGGTCCGTTTATTTCTATTTCAAACACTTCACAGTTGGCCCGCACTTGCAAAATTTCCGGAATGAGATTGACGCCCAATTTATTGCGCGTGAGCTGCGCCGGGCATTTGGCCGCCCAGGTGAAGACGGGATCGGCAGATTCTGTTTGAGCGGTTTCTTGAATGCCTTCGCAATAAGCCCAACGAATGGCCGTCGTGGCCGCGTAATTATTCAGCATATGTACCCGCCAGGCCAGGTCCGTTTGCATCTCGTGCTCAATGTTGAGCGAGACAAACTCGTGGTTGAGATCATCGCCAAGATTTGCGGCCGTTCCCGTCATGGCGGCATATTTGGCCTCGGTGTACGCTGCCAGCATATCCTCAAACTGAAAATATTCGGTGAGCCAGACGCTGAGGTGGCCGGTAACGGTGCTGCGGCAGGCGGCAGTAAATGCATCCCATTCAGGATACTCTTCAAAAAGTGCTTCGTATTCGGCCGTTTGCTCATCTTGCAGGGTAGTGATGACCGTCTCCTGAGCGGCAGCGGCCTCATACAGCGCCAGAATATCGGGTTCGTTTCCGGCGCGCATGGCGGTGATATAAATGTTGCTGAAACGAGCCAGCGTAATCGGGCCAGGCAGCGGGCGGTTGTTGCGCAGATCGGTGTTGGCTTCAATCAACTCGTTCAGCTCCTGATCGCGGGCAATATTGTCATTGATTAACTCGTTGGTATGTTCCCACACGGTCTGAGCCTGCCCTGGCGTGTGCATCACGCCCAGCGGTGGCAAGGTAAAAAGCTCCCCGGCAGAGCGCTCAAGCGTTAAATCGATTGGCGGGCGAATGCCCTCAATCTCTTCGCCATATTCAGCCTTGTCCCACATCATCCGGCGCGCGCCCAGACGGTAAAAGTACATTGCTTCGTCATCTTTGTCCTGGCACAGCAGCGCCAGGGACATGTTGCGCCGCGCTTCAGACAGTTCTGTATTGCTCTCGGCCAACGGCCGTAACACATTCTCCGCCGCTGCCCACTGCCCCAGCAGCAGCAAGGCGTAGCCCCGGTTGTTGGCCGCCAGCTCCTCACCGGGAATGCCCATTGGCGTTTCCATTGGTCCCGGAAGCGCTTCGGCCGCGTCCAGAAGTGCTAGCCCCTCGTTAGGCATGTTAAGCGTGGCAAAGATCCCCGCCGCGTTCACCAGCGTAATAGGCGACTGCGGGTTTAATGTGTATGCTTGCAGCAGCCCTGCCAACGCCCCGTCTGGGCGATTGTCGGCCAGGGCAGACATGGCAAACATCTGTGCTTTCCCTGCCGAGTCTACCTCGGGGGCCGCGCGGAACCCGGCAGCGTTGGCTGCGCCGATTTGCTGTGAAAGATAGTTCCAGCCGTTTTGCAGCGCCTGGTTTAACGTCCACGTTTGCGGCGCGGCTTTGGCCTGGCACAGCAGTGGCTTTTGCGCCGTCAGCAGCGGCAGCAGGGCGCTGTTGGGCTGCAAAACGGCCGCATCACTGTAAGCATAAATCTGCTTTTCCCCAGACCCGACATCGCCCGGCGTGAAGTTCTTGCCCGCCACGGGTAGATAAATTTCATACAATCCACTGGCGGGGGCTTGGGGAACGGCCGTTGCCGCTTGAGACCGCACGCCAATGGCCACAGTCCCTAACAGCAGAATAATCAACAACAAAACTTGTTTTGGTTTCGGAACAAACTCACGCATGACAAACTCCTTTAAAAAACGGAACGTTGATTTGCCTTATTAACCTGATCAGGAACATCAGGTTAATCAGCGTCCCATTTCCTTCATCATCAATCAACAATCATTGGTAAGTAAATGTGAAAATCACCAGGGGACGGGGGAGGGGGGCTGCCGCCGCCGATGCGCACCAGAAAGGCATCATCGCCCACCTGGTTGGCCTTTTGATAGGCATCGTTGGTCACGGGGAAATCGTTGGCTTCCGTCAGACCAGTGAGCCAAATGTTGCCATTGCTCAGCGCCACGCCATAGAGATAATCATCAAAGGTAGCGCCCAGGTAGCTGCCAAAATAGAGTCCGCCGCTGGGCGTTAGCGTGACGACGAACCCGTCAAAGCAAAGCCGCTGCGAGCCAAACGTGGTGCAGAAGCTTTCTGAGAGCTGCCCTTGAACTGGATTGGCGGTGGGGAAGAAACGGCCGTTGCTATACCCCACCACCGTCGCCTGCCCGCTGCTGCTGAGGGATGCGGCCGTTACCACATTGTTGCTGCCCGATTCTGTCGATCCCAAATAGGTAGAATAGGTAAGCGACGCCGTGACGCCCCCCAACTTGATAAGGCTGGCAAACCCGCGCGGCGAACTGCAATCTCCTGAAAACGTATCCAACGGACATGAGTTTTGCAGCGCTTGTGCTAGCGGGAAGAGGCCGGAGCCGGTGTTACCGGCGACTAGAATGTTGCCCTGTCCGTCGGTGGCAATGGCTGCCGGATCGTCGGTGAAGCTGCCGCCATGATGGCTGCTGTAGGTTACGTTTCCGGCTGGGTTGAGCACCACCACCACGCCATCCTTATAGCAGAAGGCGCGCCGATTGTAGAAAATGTCGCCGCAGACCGGCTGGTGGGCATTGGCTGTCACCGGGAAGGCATCGCCGCCTTCAGTGGTGCCGGTGAGGTAGATATTGCCGGCAGAATCCAGGGCGACGGCCGTTCCCTTCTCTGAATCCGGACCACCCACATATTTCTCAAGCAAAACCTGCCCACCACCAGGGCTGATCTTCAGCAGGCTCAACTGGTTGGCCTGGTCACCCTGAAACGAAGTGCCGGTGACGTAGGCATTGCCCGGCGTGTCCACCGCCAGGTTGTGGTGGGCATTGAACACATCCAGCGGCAAATAGGTGCTGTAAACCAGCCCACCGCTGCCGTTGAGCTTGAACAAAACGCTGTTGTGCGAAAAATGGGGGCGCGCCGTCCACAGCGCGTTTTTGGTGGGGAAGCTGTCATTGAAAACGAGAGCGGTGGCGTAAGCGTTGCCCTGGCCGTCTACTTGTATGGCAAGTGGCGTGTCGGTGTCTGTGCTGCCGATGAAAGTTAGGTAGAGCAGGGTACGGCCGTCAGGCGAATACTTCGCTACGAAAATGTCAGAGAAACCGGAAATCACTCGGCCAGACCCCAAAAAGTTGTCTGATTCCGTTTCGCCAACGATGTAGATGTTGCCCACGCCGTCCAGGGCAATGCTGCGCCCTACATCGGTGCCGTCGCCGCCGATGTAGCTGCTGTAACCCAGGGAGGCCGTTGGTGCGGCGTGGGCCGCAGGCAGTGCCATGCGGCGCGCCAGTGTACTTCCCAGCCAGGCCGTTATGGCCAGACACAAAATCAGTAAAAGCACATGTCTACGGCGACCGGCACGAGGATGGTTAAGGTTAGACAATAACGCAAACATTTTTTCTCCTTTGTTACAAAAATTCAATCCGATATTTAAGGCCTATGGCCATCACGCGGGCCATGTCTGGCAAGGTGGTGGCTGGCTGGACCGCGTCTGCTACCGGAACGCCCAACTCCGCATAAAATAGTTCCAGTCCCGAGGGTGATGAGATGACCAGGAGGCGGCCAGAAGCCGCGCCCACATTTTGATACCCATGGGGCACGCTGCCGGGCACATGGAGCATGGCCCCAGCAGTGGCCTGAACCGCATAAGAGACACCGTCATCCCCTTGTCCGCTAAATTCAAACGCGCCCTCCAGCACGTAGAAGGTTTCTTGCCAGGCATGCTTGTGCCGCACTGGCGGGCCATCTGCCGGTGGAACAATGAGTTCAAAAAGGGCAAACTTTTCGGCCGTTTGGTGGCCAGTTAGCTTGAATGTAACCAGGTCAGACAAGGCTAAAAAGGAACGGCCGTCTCCCGCCGCAAGATGAACTATTTTTGGTTGCGATAACATTTTTTGAATCCTGAAAAAAGTGATACCATTTTGCCGCCTGGCTGGCGTGTAACGCAGGCAGGCCAATCCCAACCCGACAAATTAAATCGCAAATGGCTACACATCGGGTCTCATTAGCAAGACAGCGAGTGATACAGACGGTGAGACAAAAGTGATACAAGGAACTGTTTCTGCTTCGTTTGGCGTTTGGCTCAAGCAGCAGCGCATTGCCCTGGACATGACACAGGCAGACCTGGCCAGTTGTGTCGGCTGCTCTGTGGCCACGATTCGTAAAATTGAGTCTGATGAGCGACGGCCGTCACGCCAGATTGCCGGTCTGTTAGCCAACTGCCTGCAAATTTCCCCGGCGGAGCAACCCACTTTTATTAAAATGGCTCGTGGCGAGGTGACTACTGCACCGTTGAGGTCGCATGGTGGATTAACGGCCGTAAACAACCTCCCGCCACAGCCCACCACACCGTTGCTGGGACGCGAAGTGGAACTGCGCGAAATTACCCGCCTTTTGCAAGAGCCAACGTGCCGCTTATTGACGTTGGTGGGTCCGGGTGGCATTGGCAAAACGCGGCTGGCGCTGGAAATTGCGGTGGCGCAGCGGGCAGCATTTCAAGACGGGGCTTGTTTTGTTTCGCTGGCTTCTGTGGGTACGCCGGAAGTGATGACTGCTTCTTTGGCAGAAGGATTGAGGATTCCCCTGAGCGGCACGGCCGATTTGCAAACGCAGCTATTGGCCTACTTGCAGCCGAAAGAGATGCTGCTGATCGTGGACAACATGGAGCATTTGCTGGCGGGTGTGGACGTGCTGACAGCGCTGGTGCAGGCGGCTCCGGCAGTGAAACTGCTGGTGACTTCGCGAGAACGGCTTAACGTGCAGGGAGAATGGGTTTTTGAGGTGCGCGGCCTGCTGGCTCCGCTGACGGAGCAAGCTGAAGCGCTGGAAAGTTACAGCGCCATCGACCTGTTTGTGCGCAGCGCCCGCCGGGCCAGTGCCGATTTCGCCCTGACGCCGGAAAACAAAACGGCCGTTGTCCGCATTTGCCAGCTCATGGAGGGTGTGCCCCTGGGTATTGAGCTGGCCGCGGCCTGGGTGCGCCTATTGGCCTGCGACGAAATCGTGCGCGAAATTGAGCGCAGCTTTGATTTTCTCACCAGCTTCAATCGGGATATTCCCGAACGGCAGCGCAGCATGGGGGCCGCATTTGAGCATTCCTGGAACCTGATCAGCGATGTGGAAAAGAGAGGGCTGCGCCGCCTGACCGTTTTTCGCGGCGGCTTTACCCGCCGGGCAGCGGCAGAGGTCGCCGGTGTGAATTTGCCCCTGCTGGCGGCATTGGCCGACAAATCATTGATTACCCAGGCGGGCAACGGCCGTTACACTCAGCATGAACTTATCCGCCAATATGCCGCGGCTCACCTTCAGGCCAATCCGCAGGAGGCACAACAGACACAGACGCAATTTAGCCGCTATTATTTGGGGCTGCTTCAGGAATACGTTCCCCGGCTCACCAGCGATCAACAAAAAGAGGCGTTGGCCGAACTCGGCGCCGATTTGGATAACATTCGCGCTGCCTGGGAAACGGCCGTTGCCCAGCAGCAGATTGACCTGCTAAATCAGTCAGCCTGGCCTATCTACTACTTTTATGAACTGCACAACTACTTTCAGGAAGCTGAAGCTCTTTTCGCCAGCGCCGCCAACGTGATGGCCAAGCGCCTGGCTGCCTTACCAAATGATGCTGCTGACCAGGAGCGATCGGTTTTGGAAGGTGGGTTAGGCAACATGCAGTGTCATCGGGCTTTTTTCCAGTTTCGATCGGGGCAGATGAAAACGGCCGTAGCTGGTTACAGAGAAAACATCCCCCGGCTGAGACAGAGCAGCGACACGCTGGCGGTGGCTCACGGATTGCTGCATTATGGTTTTATGTGCTGGATAACCGGGGAGCGTAAGGAAGCCGCTCGCATCCTGGCCGAGGGCGAACCGCTTGGTCAATCGCTGGAAAATCTCTGGCTGCGGGCAAATTATCAGGCGGCTTTGGGCGCTTTAGCCCATGAGCTGGGTGCCTACGCCGAGGCATACCGGCAGCTGTATGAAAGTGTACAAACGGCCCAAACCGGTGGCGATCCGCATCTTGTTTCGTTTTGTGTCAGCTTGTTTAGCCGCACGGCCCAGGCATTAGGCCAGACGGCCGAAACGGAAGGCGTTTTACACGCCGGCCTGGCCCTGGCAGAAGGTTCAGGCGACCGTTGGAGCCTGGGAATGCGTTGGGAGCGGATGGCAGTCGCGGCCCAAGCCAGAGGCGAGCAGGCCGAGGCGCGTCAGCTTTTTGCTGACTGTGTTGCCTTGTTTACCGAGATTGGCGATCAGTGGAGTTTGGCGCGGGCGTTGAATTTGTACGGCCGTTTTGCCCTGGAAGCAGGTGATAACATGCTGGCCCGAGACAGTTTCTTGCGGGCAGGGCGCGCCGCGCTGGCCGCCCACGTGGTGCCGTTTGTGCTGGATGCGCTGACCGGTCTGGCAGCGCTGCTGGTGCGGGAAGAGGAGGATAAGGCAGCAGTAGAAATCCTCCAGCATGTGCGGCAGCATCCGGCTGTTCCCCACGAAGCCAAAAACCGCGCCGATCAACTCTGGAGGGAGCTGAATCAGCGCGATTTAGTATGCCAAATTGAGCAAAATCCCCCAACCTTTCAGGAGATGGTTGCTCAGGTATTTTCCCTATAGAAATTCTTTTAGATAAAACCCAACTGCCGCGCAGCGGCCGTTAATTCTTCCCGAAATTCTGGTGCAGCAATGCCAATGAGGGCCTGCGCCCGTTCGCGAATGGTTCTGCCATACAGGTTGGCGACACCATGCTCTGTCACCACATAATGCACGTCGTTGCGGGTGGTCACAACGCCAGCACCCTCGTTCAGCATGGGCACAATGCGGCTGACGGTGCCGCCACGCGCTGTAGAGAGGCAGGCAATGATCGGTAGGCCATCCTTGGAGCGGGCCGCGCCGCGAATGAAGTCCAACTGCCCGCCTACGCCGCTGTAGAGTCGCGGCCCAATCGAGTCGGCGCATACCTGGCCGGTGAGGTCAATTTGCAAGGCGGCGTTGATCGCCACCATTTTCTCATTTTGGGCGATGTTGAACGGATCGTTCACGTAATCCGTGGGGTGCATCTCGATCATCGGGTTGTTGTCGATGAAATCATACAGGCGCTGCGTGCCAAAGAGGAAGCCGGCCACAATCTTGCCGGGATGGAATGTCTTTTTGGCGCAGGTGATCACCCCGTTCTCTACCATTTCAATGACGCCATCAGAGAATAACTCGGTGTGGATGCCCAAATCTTTGTGATTGCCCAGGCAGCGCAGCACGGCATCGGGAATGCTGCCGATGCCCATTTGCAGCGTCGCGCCATCGGGAATCATCTCGGCAATATACTCGCCAATCTTTAGATGCTCGTTGGAGCTGCCGCCCTGTGGCGATTCCGGCAGGGGATAATTGGCCTCGATGATGTGGTGCAGGCGGCTGAGGTGTATGAAGCTGTCGCCGTGGGTGCGGGGCATCTGCTGGTTGACTTCGGCAATAATCGTTTTGGCCGATTCGGCGGCGGGTTTGGTGGTGCCAACCTCCACGCCAAAGCTGCAAAAGCCGTGCTCATCTGGCGGTGATACGGAGATGAGGGCCACATCAATGGGCAGAATGCCGCTGCGAAACAACCGGGGAATCTCGGACAAGAAGATGGGCGTGAAGTCGGCCCGTCCTTCGGCAATGGCCCGGCGCACGTTGGGGCCAATAAAAAGGGCATTCACACGGAAACTTTCGGCGTATTCCGGGGCGACGTAGGGCGCCTCGGCAAAGGTGAGGATGTGAGTCAGCTCCACATCACGCAGCTGGGGTGCTTTTTCGGTAAGCCCCTGGGTGAGATGGACAGGCACGCCGGCGCCACCACCCACGTAGAGGCGGTTGCCGGATTGAATGTGACTAAGTGCGGTTGAAACGTCGGTAACTTTGCGACGATAAATGTTTTCCCAATTCATCTGAATTCTCGTGATTTTACCGCGGAGAGCGCGGAGAATTTTTCTCTCCGCGCTCTCCGCGGTGATGTTTTAGTTTGATTTGCCCAGGGCGTGGGCAATGTCTTGGTGGACCAAACGGCCGTTTACCAAAACCACACCTTGCTTCAATGCCGGGAGCTGCTCGCTGGCGCTCACCACATCCCCTTTGCCAACGGCGAGCAAGTAGGGGAGGGCGGCATTGGTGATGGCGTAGCTGGTGGTACGGCCGTAAGCGGCCGTAATGTTAGGCACGCAGTGGTGGATGATGCCTTCGGCCACGTAGGTAGTATTGCGCAGCGTGGTAGGACGGCTGGTTTCTACCGAGCCACCCTCGTCGATGGCAAAATCAATGATGACCGAACCGGGGCGCATTTGCTGCACCATGTCGCGGCTTACCAGCATGGGTGCGCGGTGCCCCGGCCTGGAGGCGGCGGTCATCAGCACGTCGGCAAACTGGGTGGCCCGTTTTAGATTTAGCTCGTTAGCAAACATGGTGGTGACCCGCCCGTGCAGTGTATCGAACAGGTTTTGCAATTTGCGTGGCTCTTTATCCAGCACGGTGACTTCGGCGCCCAGGCCAACGAAGGCGCGGGCGGCATTGCTGCCCAGCACGCCGCCGCCAACGATGACCACGGCGGCGGCCGGAACGCCCGGCAAGCCGCTGAGCAAAATGCCGCGCCCCTGGTAATCACTGCGCAGTAAACGCCCGGCAATGATTGGTGCCATTTGTCCCGCAATGATGCTGGCCGGCAGCAGTACAGGCCGGGTGCCGTCATCTTCGGCGATTAGTTCATAGGAAACGGCCGTAATCTCCCGATCTGTCAGCGCTTCCAGCAAATCCGGTGAAGAAACGTGCAGGTGGAGAAAAGAAAAAATCGTTTGTCCCGGACGGAACAGGGCGTGTTCTGCGGCGGTGGGGCGGGTGACTTTGGCCACCACATCGGCACGGCCGTAGGCCTCCTGGGCCGAATAGACAATTGTGCCGCCCGCATCGCGGTAATTTTCATCAGAAAAACCAGCACCAGCTCCGGCACCCGTTTCAATATAAATTGCGTGACCTGCGCTGGCCAGGGCAAATACGCCGGCCGGCGTTAGCCCGACGCGGGATTCTAAATCGCGGACTTCTCGTGGGACGCCAAAATCCATTTTGTACTCCTCTAAAAGGCCAACCCTCCTGAAGTCCTCGAAAATAGTCGCCATCCTGAAAGAACTACGGGAGGGTTGGTGGTGTAAAGCAGCGCATACCGGATGCGCATCGTGGTGAGTATAGAATTTGGGGGAAAACGGCCGTAGTAACAAACGTCACAAAAGGCTGTGTTCATTGTCACCAGGGGTAGAATGCTGCAATACCTGGAACAATGTGTGGCTTAAAGTCACCAGTTCCGGCGGTTTTGCCAGCCAGGCAGACAAGCCCGCGTTTTTGAGATTGTCAAATTCCTTGCTGAGCGGATGCCCGGTTAGCAGGATAACAGGGATATTGATTTGCTGCTGCTGCATTGCATGAAACAGGGCAATCCCGCCCATCTCCGGCATGACAACATCACTCAGCACGAGTGAAATCACGTTGGCCTTGTTGTCTAGAATGGCTAACGCTTCACGGCCGTTTGCTGCTTCCAGGACCGTATAGTTGAGCAGGTGCAAACTATCGACCAAGGCTTCTCTGGTTGCATCATCATCTTCAACCAGCAGCACTGTTTGTCCTTCGCCCTGTTGCAGACCGATGCTTGCCGAAGCTGCTTCCTCACCTGTGCTGGCGTTTAAGGCTGGGAAATAAAGGGAAAACGTCGTGCCGGCACCAACTTCAGTCTCTAAATCAATATAGCCTTCGTGCTGCTGCACAATGCCGTACACCTGGGCCAGCCCCAGCCCCGTGCCCTGGCCCACCTGTTTTGTGGTAAAGAAAGGCTCAAAGACATGCGGCAGTGCTTCTGACGGAATGCCGGCACCGTCATCGGTTACCTGAATTTGTACCCAGGAGCCGGGCGGCATGTCGGGAACAAGCAGATCTGCCTTGGCTGTCATCATCATATTGGCCAGGCTGATGGTCAATTTGCCGCCGTTGGGCATGGCATCGCGGGCGTTCAGGGCAAGATTCATCAATACTTGCTGAATGCGCGAGGGATCGCCTTGAATCAGGTAAGATTCTTCGGAAAAGTGCAGCTCAATTCGGATGTTTTCTGGCAGCGTGCGTTCAAGAAGCCGCACAATTTCCTTCATAAAGGGCAGGAGGTCGAGCGGCTGCTGTTCCATCACCGATTGGCGGCTGAAGTCCAGGATTTGCTGGATTAGATCGGTGGCACGCTGCGCCTGGCTCTCTATGGTGCTTAACTTGTCCCGGGCGTTGGGTGCCATCTGGACAGTGCGGGCCAGCAGCTGCGTGTACAGGATTATGACCGCCATGATGTTGTTGAAGTCGTGGGCGATACCGGCTGCCAGCTGGCCCACCGCAGCCAGGCGTTCCTGTCGTTGGACACGCTGTCGAATATCCCGTTCCTGGGTTACATCCCGCAGCACCAGCACCCAGCGCGTATGCTGCGCGCTGCTCTCAATGGGGCGGGCGATGGCTTCAAAGATGTACTCTTTAAAAGGTATTTCATGCCATAAGCCTTTTGGTGGGGAGGTGAACAGTTGCGGTAACGGCCGTTCCCCCAACTGCGTGATACGACCGTCTGCCAGGTCTGGCGCTAAAATGCTCAGGAATTGATCTGCCACTGGGTTTGTCATGAGCACCGAGCCATCGGCGGTTAAGAGCAGCACGCCTTCGGGCACTGTGTCAATGATATATTGCAGCTCCGCCTTACTGTGACGCAAAGCCTCCTCTGCTTTCTTTCGCTCTGTAATGTTCAAAACGCTCAGCGAGACGCCAATGATGCCTTCGTCTGTGGTTACAGGATTGTAGTTGGTCTCGAACCAGAACCCCTGGGCACCACCGCCAACGTTGCGCTCTTGCTTGATTGTTTCACCCGACAAGGCACGTTGGAAAACCTCGGAAAAGTTGTCAAAATTAAATCGGGCAAACAGTTCATCCGCTGGTTCGCCCTTGTGCAGCGGGTGGCCCAAGACCTCCATGGCCCAATTGTTAGCCACCGGATTGACCGCGCGGACGCGGCGTTCGCGATCAAACAGCACAAACGCTTGCAGTGTGTTGTTGAAGATGGCCCGCAAGTTTGCCTCGGATTGTCGCAGCTTTTCTACAGCCTCCTGACGATCGCTGATGTCTATGCCTAAACCAATGGCCGCAGGACCCTCCGGGAGTTGCAGCCGGCGGCTGGTGAACAGGTAAGGGATGGCACGGCCGTCTTTAGTCAACAAACGTGCTTCCACTTCGGATTCACCCAGGGTGAAGATCTCTTCAATTTTGTGGGCAACAGTGGCCCGGTCTTCTTCGTGAACCAAATCAAGAGGGTACAGCGCCTCAATCTCCTCGTCAGAATATCCCACAAGCCGTTCCATGTTTTTATTCCAGCGCAGGAATCGCCCTTCTTTTGTGAAGAGAAAAAATGCGCCGGGCAGGCTGTCTACCAGGGCGTCTGAGTACGCTTTCTCGGCTGCCAGCGCTTGTTCTGCCAGCTTGCGCTGCGTGACGTTTAGGCTGCCTAAAACAACGCCGGTTACCGTGCCTTCCTCGTCTAAAACAGGCGTGTACCTTGTCTCATACCAGTAGGTAGTGCCATTGGGAGCCACAAATTGTTCTTCAACGGTTTTTGTTCGACCCTGAAATGTTTCTGCCAATGAAACCGGAAAGTTTCCGGGATCAATTGGCTGGATGCCGGCCATGAAATCTTGTCCCGGCTCCAGATTTCGCCCAAGAATCTGTTGGGCCTGCTCGCGGGCCTGGGCATTTAAGGCCTGGATACGTCCCTGTCGATCGAGCAAAATAAAGGATTGGGCGGTGTTGTTTAAAATGGCGTTCAAATTGGATTCAGATTGCTTGAGCGCCAACTCTGTCTTTTTTTGTTCGGTAATGTCGCGACCAACCGATTGGCATTCAGTGATTTGTCCATCTTCATCAAAAAAAGCGCGGTCAATCCAACGATGCCAGCGTACAGAGCCATCAGGTAAGAGGCTGCGGTGTTCATCAGTGGCAACCGGATTTTCTGGTGTTAGTGCCGCCAGCTTGGCGCGTACCTCCTCAAGGTCTGCTTCATGAATGAGTGGGAAAAAGGAACTCCCGACCAATTCCTCTTTAGGGGTGCTGAAATGCTGGCAATACGCTTCATTGACAAAGGTGCGCGTGCCGTCTGGCAGCCAACGGACAATGAACTCAGTCTGGTCCTCTACAATACGCCGGTACCTTTCTTCACTCTGGCGCAAAGTGACTTCGGCCTTCTTGTGGGAGGTTAAGTTTGTAACGATGAGATAAGCACTGTTTGTTTCTGCGTGGGGTACGGCCGTTACCCGGGCAAATAATAGGCCATCAGCCGCTGTGTGCACACGGATATCGGTTGTTGAGCGCGAGCCTGATAGCGCCTGCTGGACAGCCTGGGTAATCTTTTCATGGTCGTCGGGGTGGGTGAAGCCGGGAGATGATTGGGCCATCAGCTCTTCCGGTGACACGCCAACCATTTGGGCCAGCGCGGCATTGACGTAGGTCAGACGGCCGTCTGACGTGAAAAGAGCCACACCCTGTTCCAGAAAATCAACAATTTCCCAGGGAACTCCGTTACCATTTGCAGTTGTTTGGTCTTTTGGCTGCTCTGCTTCACCCATAGGTAAAGATTATAACGTATATGGGTAAAATGCTGGCCCCTACTTTAATCCCTTTCACGCAACTGCCTTGTCGGGCGCCTGATCGACGTTATCCAGCCACTCTCGCACCAGCTGCACGCCCAGCACAGGAGCGTAAATCGAGCGGGTGGTGGAGACGTCGGCATGGCCCAGCAGTTCCTGCACCACCTCCAGCGGCATGCCTTCACGCAGCAGTTGGGTGGCCCGGTAATGGCGAAAATCGTGGGCAGAGAGGGTGGGTTCCAGCCGCAGCGCCTTGACGGCCTTTTTGATGACGTTGTGTGCCCCGGATTGGCTGAGCCGCGCCCCGCCGGCATTGCGGCTGTGGGAGACAAACAGGGCCGGATTGCCATCCGTGCGCTCGCGCAGGTACGCCTGGATGGCCTGCTGGGCGTAAGGCATGATGTGCAGCGTGCGGGGGCGCTGCCCTTTGCCGGTGATGGTGGCGGTTTGGGAACGGCCGTTGCCCACCTGGGTCCGATTCAGCGCCAAAATTTCGGATAGTCGTGCAGCGGTGGAGTACAACAAATTGACCAGCGCCCGGTCGCGCAGCAGGGAGAGGCGACGGTTGTAGGCATCGTTGTGTGGGGGTAGGGGGATATTGTTGTAGTAGCCTACCACCTGTGGCATTTGCTGCCGCGCCTCGTCCAAATCAACCACAGAGGCGGCCTGGTTGCGCTCGACGCGCCGCCGTCTGCGTTGTTGGGCCAGCTTGCCCAGCTGAATGCCCTGGGGGAGTTGGTCAACGCCGTCTAAAAAGTGGAGATAGTTGAGAACGGCCGCCACATACGTCGTGGTGGTGGCCTGGGCGCGATTGGCCAGCAGCCAGCTGCGAAATGCCAGGACATCGGCCGTTTGCAGCGGGGCAGGGGAGAGCGGCCACGATTCTTCCAGGTTGTGATGCGGGCCGTGGGTTTGCAGCCAGTCGGCAAAGGCGCGCAGCCCGGCGCGGTAAGCCCGCTCGGTGCGCTCACTGTTGAGGCCCACTTCGCGCAGAAACAGCGTCATCTGTGGGAACGGATGCTCATCAGGGATGTCGCGGTTAGAGCAGGGGAGTGTTTTGTTATGTTTTTGCGTCATGGTGATTATTATATCTAATACTCATACGAATCTTCCCTCAGTAATGACTTTCATCAAACCTGGCTGTGCTGTCCATCACTAATTGATGCTGATAAAAGCGCCTATTATCTAGGATTAATGAGCTTGCCTATTCTGACGGAAAGAAAATGACACGTAATACAAAAGAAAACAAAAACAAACCAAATGTGGAATCCAAATCTGCCTATGTTCTTACCAGCCTGATTGCCATTTTATCTTTGGTTGCCGCTGGTGGTGGGCTTATTCTCGGCAGTGCCCTTTACCGGGACAACTTTCTAGTTACTTCCGGGTGGCGTGGCAACGATCTGGTCACCACGTTCATTGCCGTTCCGCTGCTGGTAGCCGCTCTGGTGCTAACCTGGCGCGGCTCACTGCGGGCGCGGCTGGTCTGGCTGGGGATGCTGGATTACACGCTTTACAATTTCGCCTTTTATCTTTTTGGCACCGCTTTCAATCGGTTCTTTCTGCTTTACATCGCCCTCTTCACGTTTTCCATTTTTGCCCTTATTTTCGGATTGGTACAGACGGATGTACAGGCCATCGGGCACCGGTTCTGGGACAGAACGCCGGTTAAATGGATCAGCGGTTATATGTTGTTTGTGGCTGCCGGTCTGACAACTGTCTACATTATCCAATCGGTGGGTTTCATCACCACCGGGCAGCTGCCAGCGATTGTTGCCGCAACGAGCCATCCCACCAGCGTCGTGTTTGCCCTGGATTTGTCGTTGGTGGTGCCTGTGCTCATCCTGGGGGCGATCTGGCTGTGGCAGCGCCGGCCGTGGGGCTACGTCCTGGCGGTGATTGCCAATGTCAAGGGGGCAGTTTACATGATGGCTTTGGCGGCCACGACGATCACGGCCGTTCAATCCGGCGCAGCAAACGATATGACACAGTTGGGATTGTGGGCGTTTATTGGTGCGGGCAGCTTGATAGTCAGCCTTCTTCTGCTGAGCAATTTAGGTGCGAAGCATAATTAGTGGCCAGTCCACCAGGTGTGTGTTGCGGTTTCTCCTCGCAGACACATTTGTTATTGGGTTGGCAAATATAATAAAACACGGATGGCGTTGATGGAGTAGGGGCATGTTCTTGGTTCATGTCGAGTATTATACTTCATACTCGTATTAATAAACATTATCAGGAGTATAATTCATTAAAGGAGCTTTCCAATCTAGGCGGAAAAGGCGCTAGTAATAGAGACTAAAAAATATTTCGTATTTTTTGCAACCAAATTCGAATCTGCTCCTCAATTTGTCGAAAACGTGTCTGAAGATACGTTCTCAAATTTAAAGATTCCGATCTTCGCAAGATTTTTTGTTTCCAATGCCAAATACGACTGCTAGAACGCTGAAACCGTAACTGAAGTTGACTCCTGAAATTTGGCTCTTCCCATTTTCTTTTGATACCCTGTGGAACAGGGGAACTAGTCGGTACATCAGCAATAAGTTCACTCCCACTCAATCGATAAATGTTACTAAAATTTGAACGGTACTCAATTTTATGTCGCTTTTTAAAGCTAATCTTAAACTTACGCTTGCCTAAGTTTGTGTAAACGTCTACATCATAATGGCTAGGTAATTCCACTCGCATTCTGGACCGCACTTTTGCAAGAGGGTTATTTCTTCCTTCGTGCCCCCATGTACTTCCTTGATGCTCATACGCTTCCACCCGCAACGCAATGCTAGCTCCTGGGGGAAGAGGTTTATAGTCAACAAGAGTTGCTTCGCTTCCTGTATGAAGATCAAAAACTCGATAATCCCGAGCATGGTCATAAATACTACGAGAATATCTGTCTTTGTACATCCACCCACCAATATTTATTCGACCAATTGTTACATCTTGTGAAAATTTATTGGTTAATACGAACTCCAAGACCATAAATACTTCGCGTGGATCCCCCACTCTTGGAGAGAGCATTGAATAATCCCATTTTTCAACTTGTTCTTGGGAAAACAAAATATAATATTGCTCTGCAACTAAGACCTTAAATTCGAAACGTCGTCTATTAATCCAAAACTCTATCAATCTAAGGACTGTGAAAGATGAGGCCAGGAAAAATGTCACCCACTGGACCCAATTTGGTGGTGCATTATTAAGAATCTGCAGAATTTGCTGTAAGAACTGTTGCATAGCTAAAAAATTTTATCAGCAAATGATGTGGATTACGAAATAGAATCAAGTGACTTACTTCAACGTTGTCTTCAGGAAACATAAAACTTTATCCGGCTACGGCATGGCGTCCCCGCCACGCCGCCTGCCTCAACCACCTGCTACTTTGCCACCACAATCAACACCACAGCCAGGCAAGTGGCACGGCCATAGTGCAAAAAGATAGTGACGCTATGGCAGAAGCAATTTGCGCAATTCATCAATGTTATATGAAGATTTGACAGGAATCTGGATCAATGGCACAGATGCAGAACGGCAAGCTGCAACCAGAAACATATCCCTTTTTTGCCGAGCTTGCTTTTGATGTGTAGCGTCATTGAGTTCTACAACACAAATTACAGACAAATCCTGGTTATTGCACAAGACAAAGTCAAAATGCTTGGCCGAGATTTTGTTAAAGGCACGATGCCACTCACTCTTCGACATGCCCTTTTTAGGTACAATTACGTCAGCAACGCGCACTTTCCCGAATATCTGAACATCTTTACCCACCGCCTGATTTAGGACATTGAAAAAGGCACGTTCAGCATCAGAAAATAATGTATGTTGCTTTAAATAAGGAAACTCCTGGGCTTCATTCAGATTTAGATATTGCTTCTTTATAGTTGGCGTGATTAATTTGGCAATTGCATAAGACGTTATTGCAAATAAAACAATTACAACACCAAAGACAATTATAGTTATTAGCACTGACTGCACGCGATTGAATTCTCCCTAAAGGCATTTATAAACTATGGAGAATTGTAATCTATCAACTTGGAATGTGGCAGTCGAAAATAGTACCATCCACTCGATTCTAAATACCGCCATCGAGTAACCTTATAATGTTGAGATACCAACCGTAAAGCCAAATCGGGATACTAAACATGCCAAGGTTAAACAGTCATCCATATTGCCATCATTACGGTCAGTCATGTGGCTCGGCCAAAGGCCGGTCACAGCGCATTAAAGCAATACCCCCTTCCCTGGTTGAAACAATCTATAAAACTACCCAAACGCACTACTATACGAAGATTAAGCCGGAAAACGACCGTAGCAAACCGTTTCCGGTTTGAGGGCTTTTTAGGCACCCGTTGGCCAAGATTGGGTCGCACCAATTCAGTCGGATTCAACACCAGCGATACGATTTGCCGTGTCAGCTACGCGTCTTAGGATTGACCGTAGCTCATCAGGTTGTTTAACCTCGACCGGAAAGTCGAAGGAAAGTAGTAACATCGCCACCCATTCGAGATTGGTTGCGGCACGTCGCATGATAATGCCCTCCGCACATGTTTCCAGAGTCCCGAGATAGCCTGGAATGCGTGCTTGCGCTGTGTCCATTGTTGTTCTAAGCAAGACTTCGACCTGATAGGGACCTGGCACATTGGCGATAGCACTCAGCACACAGCCTAGCAGATCAACTGAACCTGGATCATCAAATGTTTCATCGTGCTTCGAAATGGATTGGATTCGGTCTAGTCGAAATGTCCGTAAATCCTGTCGTAGGTGGCAGTGTCCGGCTGTATACCAGTAACCTTCATTGTAGACAACGCCATACGGATCAAAACGACGTTCTGTCACTTCATCCCGCCACGAGCGATAAACAAGTTCCACACGCTGTCGCTCCTGCGCCGCCGTACTGAGGACAATCAGCGTATTCTCGTCGAGCAATGGTGGTGGCGGGCCACCGTAATTGCTCACGTTGAATGTGATGGCGGACTGTAATGCGCGCACCTGTTGCAGCAGGAGTTCCGGCAGAACCCGCTCGGTTTTGGCTACAGCACCTTCGATGGCCACTATATTCACCGGGAACTGAAATTCGCGGATGACGCGCAAGCCTAATACCAATGCGACAGCTTCCTCATTGGTGAACATCAGCGGGGGCATTTTGGACCCACGTCCCAGATAATAGGCTCCATATGGTCCCCGCTCCCCTTCCACTGGCAGCCCCATATCCTGTAGAGACGTGATATAGCGACGTACTGTGCGAACGTCCACTTCCAAGCGTCGCGCGATCTCCGCCCCGGACATTTGCTGATGAGTTTGCAGAAGTGCCAGAACAGCCAATAGGCGTGTAGTTGGTGAATACATCAACGTTCCTTTTTGTTTAGGGCGAAAGTTGTCCTAATTATGCCCGATAATTAGATTATGAGGTAGCGACAGGCTTCCTCAAAATGACAAAACAAAGGAGACACAATGTATAAACCAACCGATTTTCCCAAGCCCACCCTTATTTCAGTCAACGGTGTGGAACTCGAAGTCTTTGAAGCAGGCCAGCAAAACACAGGAAAACCTATTGTACTCTGTCACGGCTGGCCCGAGCATGCCTTTTCCTGGCGCCATCAGATGCCCGCCCTTGCCGCAGCGGGCTATCATGTCATCGTCCCAAACCAGCGGGGTTATGGCAATTCATCCCGGCCGACCGAAGTAACAGATTATGACATTGAACATTTGTCAGGTGATCTCGTCGCGCTTCTCGATCATTACGGATACGAAGATGCCACCTTTGTCGGTCATGATTGGGGAGCAATGGTTGTTTGGTGGCTGACCTTATTGCATCCAAACCGTGTAAATGGAGTAATAAACTTGAGTGTGCCTTACCAAGAGCGCGGAGAAAGACCCTGGATCGAGTGGATGGAAGAAATATTTGGCGGCGATTACTATTTTGTCCACTTCAACCGACGGCCAGGTGTCGCAGACGCCGTATTGGAAGAAAATACAACTCAGTTCCTGCGCAATATGTTCCGCAAGAACGTGCCCCCCGCACCGCCTCAGCCAGGTATGGCTATGATTAATCTTGCCAAAGCAGAGATACCGCTCGGTGAGCCCATCATGAGCGACAGCGAACTGGCCGTTTTCGTCTCCGCCTTCGAATCAACTGGGTTCACAGGCAGTATAAATTGGTACAGAAACCTTGACCGCAACTGGCACTTACTGGCGGACGTGAATCCCATCATCCAACAGCCTGCACTCATGATCTATGGCGACCGTGATTTGATCCCGAAGTTTGAAAGGCTAGCAGAGTTCGTGCCCAATGTGGAAGTGGTCAATCTGGACTGCGGTCATTGGATCCAGCAAGAAAAGCCAGAAGAAACAAACCAGGCGATTTTAAAATGGCTGGAACAGCAGGCTGCCACCTAGTCCCAAGATTTATCCACGCTCGTCACGCTGAAAGCCAACACCGGCAACAACAATTTCTGCCGGTTGGTCCGGCTGCCCATCGATCTGTATGGAAACCCCCAGCCATTGGCGCAGCAAATCGGCGTTGGTGAGGGCGTGGCGGGTGAGGCGATGGGTGGTGTAGCAGGTTGTGCCATGAGCCAGCGCCGCCGGAATCATGAGCTGGTCGGCCAGGTGCTCATCCACCATCATACCGCTGCGGGCAAAGGCGAGGAGTTGGGTGACGGCCGTTTCCGCCACCTGATCCGCCGGTAAGCCTTGACGCCCCAAACTGGTAAAACCGCCGTTGGGCAGCCAGAGCACAATGCCGGCCCCTGGACCTCGCCCGCGTTGACGCACAGGCTCAATGTTAGGCACAAATCCGGCGTCAACGAGCAAGTTGTGCGCCCGGTTAGCCATGCGCTGCGGGATGTGTGCCGGCAGGTTGGTCACGGCGGCGACCCCGTTGACGGATTTCGTGTCGGGCACGGTGATGGTCGGTGCGTGGAGCTGGCTCGTGGGCTGGATAACGGCCGTTACTGCCCCACCCCCTACCGGATACCAGCCCCAGGCGTTGAGTTCCAGCGTCGATTCAACACCAAACTGGTGCAAGAGGGGCAGCAGTACCTGCGACAGATAGTGAAACGGCGGGCTAAACGGTACGTGGCTGCCGCCGTGCAGCGTCACGTGAGATTTGCCTGGGGCAAACAGCAGCGGCCAGATGAGCGCCTGCCAGATGAGCGTCACCGCCCCGGCGGAGCCGCCCTGGGCCGCATCGGCCACGTCAAAGCGATAGGTGCTGCCCTGCGGTGGCACCTGCGGCTCAAAAACCAATGTTTGCGAATGGATCGCATCGCCCTCCAAGGCTGCGCCACACACGGCGGCCACGGCGCGCACGGCCGTTAAATGCTGCGGGCGTAATCCCGGCTGCTTGCGGTTGGCGCGGAGTTTGGTGAGAGTAAACGGCCGTCCGGTCAACGCCGCCAGGCTCAAACTCGTCCGTAATACCTGCCCGCCCCCTTCCCCCTGGCTGCCGTCAATTATCAACATATTCAATCCTTTATCATCCTGACAGAAACGGCCGTTGCAGCCTTGATTTATCCCCACTTCCTGTTATAGTTGACCGGTTTTGGGTCCAATTAACACGAAGATCCGACCCAAACATTTCTCCACAAATTAGTTGTTTGTAATTTTTCGTTTGAATCGTCAAGTTCCATTATGCTTGTTTCATTTCAGTTGGCTTACTGAGTGAACTGAAGGAAACAAAGGGAGTCTTTTTAACATGAATGTAGCAGAAATCATTGGTTTGCCTATTGTCAATGCTCTTAACGGTCAACAGCTGGGCAAAGTGACCAATATTGTCATGGATCAGAATTTGAAGCATGTCAAAAGGATTCAGTTAACCAAAAATCGCTTTGTGATGTTGGATGATATTGTGAAATGTTCTGAGAGTGCCGTTCTGATTAAAAACGCACGAGCCATCCAAAAATCCCCCGTCCCGCAACACCCCGACACACGCCAACCCAAGATTAATAAAATGCCAGAAATCCAGAGTGTGGAATCTATCTCCCATAATTGGTGGGTACAGGTTACAAATTGGGATTAAGCCAACCTAACCTTGGCTGAAACGGCCGTTCCCCCCATTTTGCACAAAGAAATTTCTTCTTGTTAGTTGGGTACGGCCGTTTCACCTTGATTGCAAATTACTTACCACTTTTCACTGCCAGTTCCCCCCGCCCCAAACCTGAAGCCCAATACCCCCGCAGCTCGGCTCGATTCTGGTACGCCAGATGGGCCAATAGGCCCAGTGGGATGATGAAGCCGGGCATTTTCACCGGCAAAAAGATACCCAAAATGTACAATCCCCAGGTGAGCAAATTGGCCCAAAGCGGCAGCCACATCGTATACAAGATTGCCAGCGAATAAACGGCAAAGTAAGGCACCACCAGGCTTTGCACAATGAGCCACAGCCGCAGCGACGACCGCTTGAAGAACAGCAGCGGCAGCAGCACCAGCGAGTAGGGCCACAGGCTGATATTGGCTGCATATCCCGTTGCCCGGTTGCCAATGATGGAGTCCAGCCACTCCGGCACCCACCAACCCCAATACAGCAGCGACAGCAAAAAGACGATCACCGGGACAATCAGCAGCTTCAGGTTCCATCTTCGCAGCAAAATAAACAAAATGGCAAACAGCCCAATTTGGGGCTTTAGAGCCAGCAGCACCACTCCTAATCCGGCCCACAGCGGCGGGGCCACCATGCCCAGCGCCAGGCCCAAGGCCACGACGCCCTCAAACTGGCCCACGTACAGCAGCCAGAAACAGGGTAAAGAGAGGGCAAAGGGGAGGAAACGGCCGTTCAAATGCCGAATTGCCGCAATAAAGCCAACCGCTGCCAGCACGTTCCAAAGCAAAAAGCCAATCCGTGGCGGCAACTGGGAAAGTCGATGATAGTGGCCATAAGAAACGCTGTTCGCTTTTGGATGGTGCGTGAAGCCCAAAACGTAATTTTCTTGTCACGCACTCATTGGTTTATCTCACACCTTTGTGACAGGATTGCTATAATGAGTACAATATTACCCTACTCAGCTTGATAAAACAGGAAGTGAATATGTCCCAGGAAGAGAAGCAAGAATCAACCGTCAGCACAGGTGAGATTGAGGCGATTATCGGCGGCTACCACGGAAATCCTTTTGCCGTGTTAGGACCACACGAGGTAGACGGCGGGCTGGCGATTCGCGCCTTTTTGCCCCAGGCGTCGGAAGTTTCTGTGCAGATCCAGGAAGAAATGCACCCTCTCACCCGCCTGCATTGGGACGGTTTTTTTGAGACCGTCCTGCCCGATGCGACGTTGGGCAGCGCCTATCAGCTTCGTGTGTACACACACGGTGGTGAAGCACTGGTGTACGAAGATCCGTACGCTTTTGGCTCCACGCTGTCAGACACAGACCGTTATTTGCTGGCCGAAGGCACCCACGAAAAGGCGTATGAACACCTTGGCGCACAGTTGCTGACGGTGAATGGCCGTAGCGGTGTGCGCTTCCTCGTTTGGGCACCTAACGCTCGGCGCGTCAGCGTGGTGGGTAACTTCAACAATTGGGACGGCCGTCGCCATCCCATGCGTTTTCATCCCGGCAGCGGCCTGTGGGAACTCTTCATTCCCGGGTTGGCCCAGGGGACGCTCTACAAATACGAAATTAAGACTAATTACAAAGATTACACCGTCGCCAAAGCCGATCCGTTGGCCTTTGCCAGCCAGATGCGCCCCGACACGGCTTCCGTCGTTTGGGACATCAACACCTATAAATGGCAAGATAATGATTGGATGGCCAATCGTGCCCAACACAATGCGCTCAACGGCCCCATCTCCATTTACGAGCTGCACCTGGGTTCCTGGAAGCTCAAAGATGGCTGGGAATGGCTCACCTACCGCGAGCTGATCGACGAGCTGATTCCCTACATTAAAGAGATGGGCTACACGCACATAGAGCTGCTGCCCATAGCCGAACATCCCTTCGATGGCTCCTGGGGTTACCAGGTGACCGGCTATTTTGCCCCCACCAGCCGCTTTGGCACCCCTGATGATTTTATGGCCTTTGTTGACGCCTGCCATCAGGCCGACATCGGGGTCATTCTGGATTGGGTGCCGGCCCACTTCCCTATGGACCAGCACGGTCTTGGTTTCTTCGACGGCACGCACCTATACGAGCATGAAGACCCGCGCCTGGGAGCCCATCCTGATTGGGGCACGTACATTTTTAATTACGGCCGTAATGAAGTCCGCCAATTCCTCATCAGCAACGCGCTTTTTTGGCTGGATAAATATCACATTGACGGGCTGCGTGTCGACGCCGTCGCTTCCATGCTTTACCTGGACTTCTCGCGCGAAGATGGCGAATGGCTGCCCAATCGGTATGGCGGCCGGGAAAACATCGATGCGCTGCTTTTCCTGCGCACATTCAACGATCGCGTTCATGCCCTGTACCCGCACACGCTCACCATCGCCGAGGAATCCACCTCCTGGCCCGGCGTCACTCACCCCACCGCCGACAATCCGCAAAATTTAGGATTTGACCTCAAATGGAACATGGGCTGGATGCATGACACGCTGCGTTACTTCAAGAACGATCCGGTGTACCGTGCCTATCATCAAGGCTCGCTCACCTTCTCCATGCTCTACGCCTTCAGCGAAAAATTCGCCCTGCCCCTCTCCCATGACGAGGTGGTGCATTTGAAAAAGAGCCTGCTAGATAAAATGCCCGGCGACCATTGGCAAAAATTTGCCAATCTGCGGCTGCTTTACAGCTACCAATGGGCTCATCCCGGCAAGAAGCTGCTCTTCATGGGTGGTGACATTGGCCAATGGCAGGAGTGGAGCGAGGCGCGCAGCCTGGATTGGTACCTGCTTGGCTACAAGGAGCATCAGGGGCTGCATGATTTTGTTAAGGTGTTGAACCGGCTTTATACCTCGGAACCTGCACTATACGAAGAAGACAACAGCTGGCAAGGATTTCAATGGCTCGATTTTCGCGATGCACAGCGCAGCATTCTCTCATTTGCCCGTCAGGCTCCTAGCACGGGCGAAGTGGTTCTGGTGGGGTTGAACTTCACCCCTGTCGTGCGCCATGATTATCGGCTGGGGGTGCCGCAGCCGGGCGTTTATCGTGAACTGTTGAACAGTGATACGGCCGTTTACGGTGGCAGTGACGTCATCAACGAAGGGGAATATGTGGCTGAAGAAGTCCCCTGGCACGATCAACCCTACTCCATTGTTATCAGCCTGCCGCCACTTGGCGGAACATTTCTGAAAAAACAGGACACTGATTGACATTGATTACACGGCTTGTCATTCCCGTGCAGGTATGACAAGCCAGGCAGAAGATGAAATGAAAGCAGAACAAGACGCTTTTGGGCAAGGTGTATACGATTTTTACCAGGGTGAGCCCGTCGTCGAGATAATTGAGCGCGATGATGGCTACATTGGCACCTCAAGCGGCCCGGCGGCATATTTTGCTCCCGCTGAAGAGTGGACTTCTAATAAAAAGGCCGCCCTGCCCCTCATAGAAGGCCGGGTGCTTGATGTGGGCTGTGGCCCTGGTCGCGTGGCGCTTTATTGTCAAGAACAGGGCCTGGAAGCAGTGGCCATCGATATTTCGCCACTGGCAATTAAAACGGCTCGGCTGCGGGGTGTTAAAGATGCGCGGGTGTTTTCCATCACGCAGGCCAGCCGTAAAGCGCTGGGCACTTTTGACACCATTGTGATGTTTGGCAACAACTTTGGCCTGTTTGGCAATCCAAAGCGGGCCAAGTGGCTGCTGCGCCGCTTTTATGGGATGACATCGGCGGACGGCCGTATCCTGGCTGAATCGCGCAACATCCTCAACACCGACAATCCCGATCATCTCGCCTTCCACGAACGCAACCGCAAGCTGGGCCGCCTGCCGGGGCAGCTGCGCCTGCGCGTGCGCTACAAAACAATGATCGGTCCCTGGTTTGAATATCTCATGGTTTCGCCCCAAGAAATGGAGCAAATTGTGGACGGGACGGGCTGGCACATTGGGCAAATTTTGTGGCGGGATGAAGACAAGGTGGATTATACGGCCGTTCTCCAAAAATAAGCGCTGCTGAGGACGGACGCTCCTCTTCTGACCTCTGGCATAATTTTGATTGTGAACAAGGCTGCCAGTCCTGCTAAAAACTTGCAAACCTGATCGATTATGTTATTATCTCTCCCGCTCTCACGCCTCTATGGTTTATGTGGAAGCAACAAAATTTAGACTGCTTTCACAGGTATTGCGCGGCAATACCTATTGCACTGCAATACAAGCAAGCATAACGGAGGTTATTACTTTGGCTAACATACAATCTGCGAAGAAACGGATTCGGCAAACGGAAAAGCGCACGGTACACAACCGCACCTACATCTCGGCGGCACGTACCTACGTCAAGAAAAGTCGGCAGCTCATTGCTGATGGCAAGCTAGACGAGGCACAAGCAATGGCCAACATGGCGTACAAAACGTTGGACAAAGCGGCCCGCAAGCATGTGATCCACCCGCGCAACGCCGCTCGCCGCAAAGGCCGCCTGATGGCCGCCCTGGAACAAGCGCGTCAAACAAGCTAATTTCCACTTCGCACCACATTTGAGAAACGAGAACGCCACCAAATCGGTGGCGTTTTTGCTTCTCATAGAGCATATGTAGATAAACCGTGATGCTATCATTGATTGTCTGCCCACGTAAAATTGTAAGTTATCTCTAGATTAAGTCTACCTGCTGTGCCACAGCAGGCCCTCTTCTGGCAGGAGATATGATGAAGCGTTTAAAGCTGCTCCTTTTTATACTAATATGCTCAACAGCCTGCACCGCTCAAGCACCTGATGTAACTCCACCTGCAGAAAGCCGACCGACAATCTCCGCACTGGCACCTTTATTAGACGAAAGTTCAACGGCCGTGCCGCCAACACCAGATTTAACGCTCCAGACATTTCTTTGGGTAATGGACCTGAATGAGCAGACACATGAATTCTCTCTAATAAAATTGCGCGATGACGGGCAAGAACTGTGGCGAAGGCCGTTTGAGCCAGCTTTTGGCCTTGGGTTAGATCCTCAAGATGACAGCTTGTGGACCATACAAAAAACTGCACAAGATTTCGCAACCTGGCTCACCAATATTGATGGCGATGGCCAAATAATCAACCAAATAGAAGCGGACGCATCTGCTAATATTTTCGCATTGGATCTAAACGATGGCGGCGTTTGGATCAATTTAGTGAACGAAAATGAAATTGTGAAACTAAATGCAGAGGGCACAATGATAGCCCGAGCAGCAGTTTCCAGTCATCCATATGCAATGGTTGTAAATCCATATGACAGTGCAATTTGGCTTGCAGAAGGAGATAGCAGAAAGTTAATCAAGTTCAACCAAAACGGTGAACGACTTGTCACGCTGGATACGCCTGGCTTTTTTTCAGATTCCCCACAGCAAATTGCCGTCGATCCCAGAGATGGCAGTATCTGGCATGGTGGAGTAGAAGACGTATTCAAGCTCTCCGCTGATGGTGCTGCGTTGAAGCAAATCCGAGGCTTTGAAGGACCTGTTGCTTTAGCCGTTGACCCACAGGACGGGAGTGTGTGGGTGGCAGACTTCCATTCCGTGAACTCCGGAGACATTGTTAAGCTGGATCAAAATGGGGGTGAGCTTTTTAGACTATCACTGGATGCATGGCCACGCACGCTTGCAGTTCATCCTGAAGATGGATCTTTGTGGGTTGGTATTCGGGGAGCTTTGCTTAAGCTGTCAGCAGATGGATTCATATTGACAACCGTACCTACCGTGCATTTGCCAACGGCCGTTGCCCTGACAACGGTGATGACGACGCGCCCGCCCTCACCATCACCAACCACAGTAATGGGGCAAACGCTGTTGCCCATGCCGATGACGCCCACGCCAACATCTGTTGCCCTAAATTCCTCTGAGGTCTGCCAATCCATTGACTTGATAGTGCCAGGCGATTGTGAATCACTTGTCCAACTTCTTTATCAAATAGATCCTAATCTCTTGCAAACGCTGGAAAATGAGGGTTGTTTATGGCGTCGGCTATTCTGTAACCAGGATGGACAGCTAACCGAACTGGATCTCGCCAGCCATGACCTTGATATGCTCCCTCCAGAAATTGGCGACCTGGAAAATTTGCAAATTCTGAGGCTGAGTGAGAATAACCTGACCAGCCTACCACCTGAAATAGGCAATCTGACTGAGTTGCAGACACTTGATTTGCACGGCAATAATCTGAGTACGCTGCCTATTGAAATTGGACAACTTAGCAACCTTCAAGCTCTGTCGGTAAATTACAATCCACTTAACACATTGCCGGCCGAAATTGGACAACTTGCCAGTTTGCAGTCGCTTGATTTGTGGGCTGTTAATCTAAATTCATTGCCACCCGAAATTGGAAGTCTAACGAATCTTCAGCATTTTAGCGTATCGGGCGAGTTGGAGGCACTTCCTCCGGAAATTGGGGATCTGACGAGCTTAATCGTATTGAACGTCTTCAGCAACAATTTGACAACAATACCACCGGAGATTGGCAATTTGGGTAACCTATCAAGGCTGGAGCTTGTCTCTAATGAGTTGAGTAGCCTTCCGCCGGAAATCGGCAATCTCATTAATTTGAGGCAGCTAGACCTAAGCCATAACAAGCTGGAGACACTTCCACGGGAAATCGGTAACCTGGTCAACCTGGAAGTGCTGTTACTGGCTTATAACTCTCTGGATACGCTTCCATCTGAGGTAAGCAATCTCTCCAATTTACAGGAGTTTTGCCTCTATTATGATCTTTCGCTTACCTTACCGCCCCAGGTTGAAGCATTAAAGGAGAAAACCGTTTGTACAATGTATGCTAACTGAGTGGGCTATTTCAAATCTGAGGGAATGGCCAAAATATAGCCCTTGCCCCGTACCGTTTTGAGGAATTGGGGTTTGGCCGGATTTTCTTCGATATGCTCCCGCACCCAACGGATATGTACGTCAAGTGTGCGCGTGTCTCCAATGTAATCTGTTTTCCAAACGCGCTGCATTAGCTCCCGCCGGGTGAGCACCTGGCAAGGATAGCGCAGAAATTGCTCCAGCAAATGGGCCAGCTTGGGCGTCAGGCGGCTCTCCCCATTGCCGGCATCAACCGATTTTTTGGAAAGATACAAAGAAATATGGCCGTAGCGTACGGTTTCTTCTATTGCGTGATCGATGGGAAGTAAATCTTTGACGCGATTGAGCAATTTGCGTGGGGTAAACGGTTGTTCTAGGTAAACATCGGCGTCAGCGTCGGGGTCTTCAGCTTCACCGGCGGCCCGAACGTGGATGATGGGCAGTTCCCCGTTACTTTTCTTTAAGCGACGGCAGGTACGGGCACCGTTGGTTCGCATCGTGGCTGCATTAAAAATAATGAGGTGCGGCTCGAAATCTTTTAAGGTTTTAATGGCGGCGGTACCAGTATGGCACAGTTTGAGTTGATGTCCGGCTTTTTCTAGAGCTGGAACGGCCGTATACTGCCCGGCGCGCTTACCCTCCACCAACAAGATCACGGCCTTCTGCATAAAAATCCTCTACAATTGAAGTCGCCTTTTTCACGAAAAAAATATTGGCATTTCAGAAATATTTAACATTCGTAGAAAGCCATTATAGGCGGAAAATATAGAGTTGCAAGGGGAAAACGGCCGTTTTCTAAATTTGACACTTAATTGCCACGAGACTATAATTTCGACGCAATCGCGGGTATGGTGAAACGGTATCACATTTGCTTCCCAAGCAAAGAGTACGGGTTCGATTCCCGTTACCCGCTCTAAAGTTTAAGCAAAAAAGAGGCCGAGTGTGGGCCTCTTTTTTATTCCTCTTCCAGCTTTTTTGAATGCTCAGCGTGTTAGGTTTGGTGCGGGGACCGCCTTCTGCGCCAAGGCTACCCGAGGCGCACCAGTGTGATCCGGTACGAGCTGCATCTGCTTATAGCCCCCACTTTTTTGCAGAAGCCGCTCTACCAATACTTCTTGCCCGGCACCGAATTCAAAAGCCAGCAGACCATCTGGCGGCAAGAAGGCAAGTGCATCTTGCACCAGCCGCCGGAAAATGTTGATGCCGTATGGTCCGGCATCCAGGGCGATAAGCGGTTCATGTTCCACGATTTCTGCGGCCATCTTGCCCAATGAACCAGAAGGAATGTACGGCGGATTGCACACCACCACATCGACCTGGTTCTCCAACCCCATGCTGTGCAGCGGGGCAAACAGATCGCCACAGTGAACCGTCAAACGATCTTGCAGATCGTACTGTTCGACATGCTTTTGCGCCTGGGATACGGCTTCCGGGCTGATGTCCAATGCCAAAACGCGGCTGTGCGGCAGCTCCAATGCCAGCGAGACGGCAATATTGCCGCTGCCGGTGCCCACATCCACAATGGTGGGCGATTTGGTCTCTAACTGCGCAGCGTGTTGTAAAACGGTGCGCACCAGCAGCTCTGTTTCGGCGCGGGGGATGAGTGCGTCTGGGGTGCAGGTGAACGGCCGTCCCATAAATACCGTCTGCTGCAAAATATATTCCAGCGGTACGCCCTGCTGTCGTTGGGCGACCAACTCATCCAGGTTGATGTTTTTTGTCGTAAGTTCTTGCAGGGAACGGCCGTCCAGCGCCCGCAGCGCCCCGCCAGACAAAATATCAACTAAATGCAATGTTTCCTTATGCGGATCAGGCAGCCCGGCCAGGTTAAACGTCTCGTAAAGGTGATAAATAAATTCAAACATGGTTACACAAACTCCTCTTCTTCATCAAACAGTCCCAGCGGCGGCGTACGCAGATAAGTGGTGGTGCGCTGCTTGCGCTGCAAATCGGCATAAACGCGGTTAACTTGTTCGGCCGTTAAATCCAGTTTCTGCGCCACAACCTCGGCTGGAATCTCGTGCTTCAGCCCGTACCAGATCAGATCCATCAGCTCAAACGGCAGGCGGAAGAAAAATTCTTCCTGCGTGCTGGCAGCGCTGTAGGTGTCGGAAGTGGGCGGACGCTGGCGAATCGCTTCGGGGATGTTGAGATATTCGGCCAATTGGTACACCTGCGTTTTGTACAGATGGCCAATCGGCTGCACGTCCATGGCGCTGTCGCCGTACTTCACAAAAAAGCCCTGGTCGTGCTCGTTCTTTTGCGGCGTGCCAATGACGGCAAAGTCGCGCAGCTCGGCGTGGTAATAGAGCATGGCGGCCCGACTGCGCTGCTTGAAGTTCGTGGCGGCGACGATTTGGCGTAATTGCGACGGCCGTAACCGCTCGCTCTTCTCTTCCCCTTCTGGACTGACAATCGTCAGCCGGTAAAAGTTGAGCGTGTCGCTGTCCAGCAAATCCGTCGGCAGGGTGATTTTGAGCTTGTAGCTGCTGTCATATTCGGGAAAAACTTCCTTGACGGCCGCATCACGCCGACGGTAGCTGCCAAAGCCGTACAGCGGCTCCGTCACGTCTTCCACCAGCGGTGTCACACCAAATTGGCGGCAGACTTCCCGCCCCAGCAGCAGGCTTTCCGGGCTGGATTCCCGTTCGGGCAGGAGCAGCGCCACCAGGCGATTGGGCTCCATTGCCTGTACCGTCAGCGCCAGCACCACGGCCGAATCCACCCCGCCGCTGACGCCCAACACGCCGCCCTTGCGTTTGAGGACGTGAAAAATGTCGCGGCGCAGCCGCTCCACAATGCGCTCCGCTTCCCGCGCCGGATCAATTTCTAAAATTTGCCGGTGAAATTCAACTGTCTTACTAATCATGCACTGCTCCCAGTTTCTTTGTTTAAGGATGTTCCACGTCGAAAGATTTCTCACTTCGTTCGAAATGACAATTGGGGTTCGCTTGTTTTCACAAGGTTTGCCCCACGTTGGATAATTTTTTGGTTGTTACCTGATTGTGAAGCAACGGCCGTTCCCCTGCCCGCCACAAAATGATGATGCACCAGCTGCGTGGATAAAATCCCTGTCAGCGCCATCTCATCGACTTCACCCAGACTGCCCAAACGAGCCTGCTTGTTTAGCAGTGCCTGCACCGCTGGCGGGTTGAAGCAGCCGGCCGCCTCTATTTTTTGCGGTGATAGCATTTCAGAAACCCAATCCAACGGCCGTCCTTCCGGGAAAAAGCTATGGTGAATGGGGGCGCGATACGGCCGTTTCTGCCGCTGCCAAATTTCCGCCGGGAGCAAGTCGCGCACGGCGTGCTTCAAAATGTGCTTTTCGTTCAGGCCGCGCAGCTTGAAATCAGGCGGCATCTGGTTGCAATACTCAATGACGTGATGGTCCAGAAACGGAAAGCGCCCCTCGATGGAATGAGCCATCGCCATGCGGTCCCCCTGGGACGAAAGCAGGTATTCGGCCAGGAAGATGCGGATTTCCAGGTACTGTGCCTGGGCCAGTGCTGACCAATGTCTAAATTTGGCTGGCAGCGGCAAATCAGGCAGCGGTTTTTCTGCTCCCAACGTTGCCAGGACGCGGGGATGAAACAAGCGCCGGTGGCGTGCCCCGTTGCGCCAGCGCAGCAGGTGCGAGTAGCCTGGTTCGGCCGTTTCGCTCAGACGGTAGCCGAAGAATTTGGTCAGGTATGCTGGATTGTCCAGGTTGGCCACGTAGCGGTACAGTTTTTTGAGAAGAAGCGGCCGTAGCGCCGATTCTGGCTGCCGGGACCAAAAGCGACGAATCAGCGCCTCCTTAAAAATGTCGTAGCCACCCAAAAACTCATCGGCCCCTTCCCCGGTAAGTACGACCTTGATGCCCGCTTTTTGCACAAATTCCGACAGCAAAAAAAGCGGCACGGGCGAAGTGCGCAGGATGGGCGTTTCGGTGTGCCAGATGACGTCGGAGAAGGCTCGGCCCACATCGGCGTGGCTGCACGTAAGCACATGATGCTCCGTGCCCAGGTGTGCCGCCATCTGCTGCTGGAAGCTGCTCTCGTCAAAGGCGGTATCGGTGAAGGCGATGGAGAATGTCTCCAGCCGCTGCCCAATGTCGTGGTAGAGCAGCGCAGCAATGGTGGAGGAATCCAGCCCGCCGCTGAGGTAGGCGCCTACGGGCACGTCGGCGCGTAGGCGCAGCCGGGTGGCCTCGGTGAGCAAGTGGCGTAGCTGTGCCGCCGCATCTTGCAGCGACTGGCCGTTTTTTGACTGTTCTGTCGGGAATTCCGGCTGCCAATACTGTTTTATTGAAAGACGGCCGTTCCGCACCAGCAAACAATGCCCTGGCGGTAAAGTATGAATGCCCTGGAAAATCGTGCGCGGCGGCAGCGGACTCCAATAGGTAAAAATCTGGTCCAGCGTAGTTAAATCCAGTTGGGGGCTGTCTGGCAGCGCAGCCAAAATGGCCTTCATTTCTGAGGCGAAGATGAGCTGGTTTTGCTGAATGGTGTAGAAAAACGGCCGTATCCCCACCCGATCCCGCGCCATAAAAAGCGTATGTTCTATTTCATCCCAAATGGCAAAAGCAAACTGACCGTTTAGCCACTGTAGACAAGCCTGACCGTATGTTTCATACAGGTGCAGAATGATTTCGGTGTCACTGTTTGTGGCAAAATGATGGTCGGCCTTCAGTTCATCACGCAGTTCGCGATAGTTGAAAATTTCGCCATTGAACGTGATCCACAGCGTGCCGTCTTCATTGCACAGCGGCTGCTGCCCTCCTGCCAAGTCGATGATGCTTAGCCGGGCATGACCCAGCCCCACGCTGCTGACGTCATCCTGGAAAAGATAAATGCCGGATTCATCGGGGCCACGATGGTGGAGGATGGCCAGCATGGATTGCAGCGTTTCCGGCTGAACGGGTTCTGGCTGCGTTAGGGGATGAATGCCTACGATACCACACATTGCCTACTTCAGTTCCTTCTTGGCAATTTTACCGTTGCTCGATTTGGGCAGCGTGTCGCGAAACTCAATCTGCTGCGGCACCATAAAATCTTCCAAATGCTGGCGGCAGTGGCGCAGGACGTCTTTTTCACTGAGTGAATTATCTTTGAGCACAACAAATGCTTTGATTGCTTCACCCAGCACAGGATCGGGGATGCCGATGACGGCCGTTTCCACTACCCCACTCAGGCTGCACAACACATTTTCAATTTCTTTGGGGGCCACCTTTTCACCACGACTTTTGATGATGTCATCTTTGCGTCCGACGAAGTGGAAAAAGCCTTTATTGTCTATACGAAATAAATCTCCGCTGTAACAAAGTCGCTCACCTGGAATCGGTCCAGGGCGAAAGCGTGCTGCGGTTGCTTCAGGACGTTCCCAGTAGCCGCGCATAACGTGACTGCCGCGAATCACCAGCTCGCCAATCTCGCCGGGGCCCAGCCGCCTGCCCGTCTCGTCCTCCAGCCACGCTTCGGTACCGGGAATGGGTATGCCCACGGAGCCCGGGCGTTCGGCCAGCTGTTCCGGCGGCAGGTACAGCGTGCGCTTGGTTTCGGTGAGGCCGTACATGGAGAAGAGCATGGCCTGGGGAAATTTCTCTTGCAAGGCGGTGATGTGGCTGGGTGAAAGGGCTGCGGCCGTATTCGTAATGTAGCGCAGGCTGGAGAAATCGTACGGACTTAAATCTAGTTGCAGCAAAATGGCGGCGATGGTGGGCACCAGCGGCAGGCCGGTCACTTTTTCGGCGGCAATGCGCTTAAGAACGGGGGCCGGATAAGCAAAGGAACGCTCCAAAACGAGCGTGCCGCCAAATTTGAAGGTCATCAGCAGCTGGTAAAGGCCATAGTCAAATGAGAGCGGCAGCACATTGAGCACAATATCATCTGCCGTGTTTTGCAGGTAGCTGATGATGGAGGAAGCGGCAAACACCACGTTGTTGTGCGCTGACATCACTCCCTTTGGCTCGCCGGTGCTGCCGGAGGTGTAGATGAGGCAGGCTAAATCTTGATCGATGGTTTGGCTAGACGGCCGTTCCGCACTAAACGTCTCCTGAATGCCGGCAAAAGAGAGGCAGCCGTCTGGCGCGTCGCCCACAACCACAACGGTGTTCAGGCTGGGAATGGATTTTTGCAGGGAAACGGCCGTTTTCCCCTGCCGCTGCCACGTCACCAAACCAGCGGCGCGACAATCTTTTGCTAAAAAGCGCAGCCTGTCTGCTTTAGTAGAATGGTTGACCGGCACAAAAACAGCATTGGCCTTCAGCGTAGCAAAAATGCTCACCACCAGCTCCACCGAATTGGGCAGAAAAAGCAGGACCCGGTCGCCCCGCCTCACCCCATTGGCCACCAATGCCTGGGCCAGACGGTTGGCCATCGCCTCAAACTGAGCATAGGTAAACCGCTGTTCCTCGCAAATTAGAGCAATTTTGTCCGGCGTTTTGGTAGCACTTTCCTCAAGGAACGATTGGACTAATTTCATCTGCTTCCCCCATCTGGCTGTCACTTCCTACTCTCGCAGGAATGACAATTCACGAAATCACCAGATCGCTCTTGCGGGCAATATAAGCCGCCAGCTTGTTAACGGAGTCGAAGTTTTCCGGCTCAATTTCGTGGTCACCGACCTCAATGCCAAACGTTTCTTCGGCAAACATGACCAGCTCCAGCGTGCCGGTGGAATCAACCACACCTTCGTCTAGAAAGGAGGCGTCGTCGCTTAAATCAAAGCCATTGGCGCTGAATAAAAAGTTTTCGGCGACAAAGGAGCGGATTTGTTCTTTTATATTCATGCTACTTCTTCCTTGTTGGTTTTTATTGATTCAGATAAGACGTTTTGCAATATTTGGCCCACGGTAGCGACCGCCGGCTCTTGCAGCAGCGCCAGGTGCCCCCGGGCATTGATTGTGTATGTTTCCAGGTGGCGCACGAGCGGCTGCCAGCCGTAATGAGGATAGGGGGAGCGGACTTCTTTACGGCCGTATCCCAACGGACAACGCAGCAGGATGAGACGGCCGTCATACGGCTGTGGCAAATATTTGCGCACGGCGCGATCATACAGATCGAACAAGGCCCGGGTGCGCGGATCTTCCAAGCTGGAAGCATCCATGTCGTGTCGCTGCGGCGGTCTGCTCGCCGGAGCCAACTCGCGTTCGCGCCTCATCGCCCGGCGCAGGCGAAGCCACTTCTGCTTGAGCGGCATTTGCCAGAATCGTTCCAGCATACGGCCGAATCGCCACAGCCATACTTTTATGCCCCGCACCGCAAAATAGATCGCACGATTCCCCCAATCACGCCCCAATAAATAGAGCGCCTCTTCCTTGGTCGCCGACAGACGCAAAAGCAGCCCCACGGCGCGGCAAAATCGCTGCCACGATCGATATCTTAAGCCAGGCGCAGGCATGTCGATAATGCCTAAAAAATCAACCTTTTCCCCCTGCGCCCTGAGCTTCTGCGCCACTTCATAAGCCAGAATGCCACCGGCCGAATAGCCACCGAGATGATAGGGTCCTTCGGGCTGCACCGTTTGCATGGCCTCCAAATAATAGATAGCCAGCGTTTCAACTTCAGCGGGGGGCAGATTTTTGCTGTCCAACAGGGGGATCTCAAAAGTGTAGATGGGCTGATGAGGGGCCATATGCCGCGCCAGGCGGTCCATGGCCAGGGTATTGCCCGCCGCGCCGGGAATGAGGAACAACGGCAATGTTTCTGATGCTCCCTGCTGAATTTGCACAATCGCTTGCGGCTGCCCGGGCGTTTCAATTTGCTGCGCCAGGCTGGCAATGGTGCTGTGGCGCAGCAAGGTTCCCAGGGGCAAATAATAGCCCGTTGCTGCTTCAAACCTGCCTAAAAAGCTCATCGCCTGCCAGGATTCACCACCCAGCGCAAAGAAATCATCCTGCACGCCGATGGGCGACTGGCCTAAAACCTCCTGCCAAATTTGTTGCAGCTGAGTCTCGATATGGGTTGTTGGTGGTGCGTATTCAGGACGAGTACGGCAGTTTCCACACCCATTCGCCCTGGCAACTTCTTTCACAACCGTGTGCGGCCAGGGAATGGTGGCGGTGGTAATTGGCGCATTTGGATTGTAAAGCAGCGTGGCAATCAGCCGCTGCAGGCTCAATTTAGCATGTTCCTGCTCCGCGGCGTTGAAACTATCCTGATGCAGATCAAGGTACAGCTCATAACTATCGCTGTCCGCCAGATGATGTACGTGCAGCCCCAGCCGCTCACTGCCGCAGCCGGGATGTACAATTTTGTGCGTCACGGTTTCCTCATCAAGCGTGAGCGACGGCCGTTGCACAAAAGTAAACATCACCTCCAGTGCCAAATCAGACGCCGCCTGGCTGGCTCCGTGGCGATAATGCAGCAGGAGCTGCTTCATTTCTGCCGCCACTTTTTGCAGCAGCGAGACAAACGTCTCATATGGCGCAATAGTGACCAGAACCGGACACAGCTCCATCAACACACCAACAGTTTGACGATTTACCTGGGTTCCCCGGTTATGAATAGTGGTGACAAACCCCAGCTGCGTATTCCCCGTCAGCTGGTGCAGCAAGCTAAATAGCAGCGTGGCCGTCAGGCAAAATTGGCGCAGCTCGGTCGTGGCCGCCCCCACTCCCAAATCGACACTTTCAGCCAGAGCCTTCAGCTGAGCTGTCTGTTTGGGACCCAAATTGTGTGTCCAGCGCTGTACTGTACCTGATGATTTTTGTGGGGAACGGCCGTAAAAGCGCAGCGGTTCCGGTCTCTGATGCAGCTTCTCCTGCCAAAATGCCCGTGATTTAGCGGCACGACTGCTGCTTTGCTGCTGCTGTACAGTGGCAACGTAGCGAGCAAACGCTGGCCTTTCGGTCCAGGCCAACGCTTCGCCGCGCCGCAAAGCCGTATACGCTTGCAGCACCGTCTCAGCAATGAGAAAAAACGATGAAGCATCGGTGATGAGGTGATGCTGGTTTAGAAACCAGACAAATTGGCGATCGGCCAGCTTGAGCAAAGCAGAATCATAGAGGCAGCGATTAAGCTGAAACGGCCGCTGCACGCGCTGCTGCTGCCATTTTTCGGCAGCAGCCTGGGGGGCAGGTTCGTGAGAAAAATCAACAAAGATTAACTGGGCAGGTGGCTGAGGTAGTACATGCTGCTGGGGAATCCCACGATGCTCCTGGAAAACGGTGCGCAAGGCGTCGTATTGGTGAACGGCCGTTGCAAATGCTTCCTGAAAAAGCTCGGGATCTAATGAAACGGAAAAGGTAAAGGAGAAGGCGTTGTTGAAATGGGCAGCGGACGGCCGCAAGCGGTGTCCAATCCAGTAAAGCAGTTGTAGTTCGGTTAAATTGGACTCCTCAGCGAAACGCAAAACTTGCGGATCTTTGGTGAATACGGCCGTGCTGGCAGTCATAACTACCTCATACTTTTGTGAGACTGCATTTTCGAAAGCGCCGGACCTCGTGAATAACGAATAGGAAAATAGTCCCGGTCAACAGCTACCGCGATCATACGGTTCGCAAGCTTACGAAAATGATGACGCATGAGGAGTTCACGACATTTGTCACCCCTTCAACTGTGACAAATGTCATGCATCTGGTTCTGGTAGTCACGAACAGCCACTAACGTCAGCCCAATCGCAGCCCCCACAACCAACAATACTAAAACGGTGACTGTCATTAGTGCCTGGGTAATTGTCCATCTGATTAATTCGGTTTTTGTAAACATGACTTTTTGTCCTTTTGCACTTGAATTTGACAATCCACAGCTTACCGCTCAGCCCAGGGGAAACGCACCTGCCGTTGGTTAGGCTTGTGGGATAACGTTGGAGGTAGACAAACGATAGGGAGTGGGCGGGGGTTACTCACCAAATTAGGCGCGTGGTGGGTTCAATAGGTACAGATCACAACTAACTTTTGCCAGATGACAAGGTGCATGGTGGCCCGGCACAATGTGGGAAATTCAGAAGGAGTTAAAACATTATGGCACAAATTGCATTTATCGCTGGAACTTTTTCCACGTTTCTTTTTATCGGCAGCAACGTACCAATGCTTTGGAAAGCGTATCAAACCAAAGATCTACATTCATACAGCAAGCTGAACATTATTCTGGCCAATATTGGCAATCTGGTTTACTGGGTTTACGTCCTGAACTTACCCGTGGGGCCTATCTACCTGCTGCACTTTTTTTACACGATCACCAGCCTGATCATGCTGGTATTGCTCATTCGGCATAGCTGCAAGCAAACAAGCAGGCAGGCCTGGTTTAAAAGGATGATGAACTGGAAAATTTTTAGAGGATACGGCCGTTCTTCACCACCATCTCGACCAAATTACCGCCAAACTGGTAGGTTACCTGTCGGAAGTCCGTGCAGTTAAGCAGCAGCAAATCGGCTTGCTTGCCTGGCGACAGCGAGCCGACTCGGTCCGCCAGCCCCACGCCATAGGCAGCGTTAATCGTGGCGGCATTAAACGCTTCGGCAGGCAGCAGCCGCTGGTAGCGGGTCGCCAGCGCCAGCACCAATGGCTGCGACGGACACGGCGCAGACCCTGGATTGATGTCCGTGGAAAGGGCAACGGCCACCCCGGCATCAACCAGAGCACGAGCGTCGGCAAACTCATTGCTGCCCAGGTTAAAGTTCACCGCCGGCAGCACGATGCCCACCACATCTGAATCGGCCAGCAAGGCAATGTCCTCGGCCGTTGTCACATCCAGATGATCAACCGAAGTTGCGCCCAAATCGACAGCCAGTTCTACCCCACCCAGCGAGGTAAATTCGTCGGCATGGATTTTGGCGGGCAGACCATGTTCCAGGCCGGCTGCCAAAACACGGCGGGATTGCTCCAAATCGAAGGCGTTTTGTTCGCAGAAAACATCACAAAAGAGAGGACGGCCATCTGCCACAAAATGACTATTCTTGTACCATTCGGCCGCTGCCGGAATCATCTCATTGATGACCCATTCAACATAGGCTGCGGAACGGCCGTTAAATTCCGGCGGCACGGCATGGGCCGGCATAAACGTGGGCACCAGGTCGATGGGCTGGGCCAAATCAAGAGCGGCGATCGCCTCCAACATCTTCAATTCGCTGTCCAGGTCCAGGCCGTAGCCGGTTTTGACTTCGGCCGTGATGGTGCCCAGGCGCAGCATTTGTGCCAGGCGAGGCAGCGTCGCTTCGACTAATTCCTCCACCGAGGCATTCCGCGTAGCGTGCATGGTGCTGACAATGCCGCCGCCTGCTGCCATAATCTCCATGTACGTGGCGCCGCGAATGCGCTGCTCAAATTCGTCGATACGGTCCCCAGCGTAGACCACGTGTGTGTGCGGATCAACAAAACCAGGGCAAACCACCTTGCCACTGGCGTTAATTGTTTGTCCGGCAGAATACCGTTCGCGAATGCTTTCTGTGGGACCGATGGCCAGGATACGGCCGTCATTCACCACCACCGCCCCGTCAGAAATCAAGCCCACGTCCTGCATCGCCGCGCCCCGTTTAGGCACGTCACTGGCACAGGTCACCACCTGCGCCGCGCTATGAATAAGTAAATCTGCTTCAACTATCATGGTAGTTGTCCCGTGATAGGACTGCCAGTCCTAACATTGAGCTTAATCCATCATTGGAATCTTCACGCCGCGTTCTTTGGCCACTTCGACAGCGCGTTCATAGCCAGCGTCTACATGGCGAGCCACGCCCATGCCCGGATCAACCGTCAGCACCCGTTCCAGGCGTGCGGCCGCTTCGGGCGTGCCGTCGGCTACAATCACCTGCCCGGCGTGCAGGCTGTAACCAATGCCTACGCCGCCGCCATGATGGTAGCTCACCCAGGTGGCCCCGCTCACGGCGTTGATCAGCGCGTTCAAAATGGGCCAGTCGGCAATGGCGTCGGAGCCATCCTTCATGCCTTCTGTTTCCCGGTTAGGGCTGGCCACCGAGCCGGAATCCAGGTGGTCCCGGCCAATAACAATGGGCGCGCTCACCTTGCCGCTGGCCACCAGTTCATTGAACTTCAACCCGGCTTTGGCCCGTTCGCCGTAGCCCAGCCAGCAGATGCGGGCAGGCAGGCCTTGAAACGCTACCTGCTCCTGGGCCATCTTAATCCAGCGGGCCAGGTGCTCATCTTCAGGGAACAGTTCCAGGATGGCTTCATCTGTAGCGTAGATGTCGTTGGGATCGCCGGAGAGGGCCACCCAGCGGAATGGCCCTTTGCCTTCGCAGAAGAGCGGCCGTATGTAAGCCGGCACAAATCCAGGGTAATCAAACGCATTTTTGAGGCCGTTGTTGTACGCCTGCTGCCGAATGTTATTGCCGTAATCAAAGACAATGCTGCCTTGCTTTTGCCAATCCAGCATCGCCTGCACGTGCTGCGTCATCGAGTCGATGCTCCGTTTTTGGTACTCACCGGGATCAGCTTTGCGTAAAACGGCCGCTTCCTCCATAGACAGCCCCACCGGAATATAGCCATAGAGCGGATCATGCGCTGAAGTCTGGTCCGTGACCATATCCGGCACGACGCCGCGCGCCACCAGTTCCGGCAGCACTTCGGCAGCGTTAGCCACCAGGCAAACCGACTTGGGCGTCTCCTCTTTGACCGCCTCTTCCACCCAGGTCATCGCCTCTTCCAGATCGTCCGTTATCACATCGAGCTGGCGCAGGCTGAGGCGGCGCTCGGCCCGCCAACGGTCCACCTCCACAAACAGGCCCACGCCCTCGTTCATCGTGACGGCCAGCGGCTGCGCCCCGCCCATCTCGCCCAGCCCGGCGGTTAGCACCCATTTGCCCTTGAGCGATGGCCAGCCAGCCTTGCGCGCCGCCGCAGCAAACGTTTCAAACGTCCCCTGCAAAATTCCCTGCGTGCCGATGTAAATCCAGCTTCCGGCCGTCATCTGACCATACATCATCAATCCTTCGGCTTCCCATTTATCAAAATTGGCCTGGGTAGCCCAGTGGGGCACGATGTTAGAATTGGCGATAAGCACTCGTGGCGCGTCGGTGTGGGTGCGGAAGACGGCGACGGGCTTGCCGCTTTGCACCAGCAGCGTTTCGTCCGGCTCCAGCCGGCGCAGGGCCGCCAGGATGGCGTCAAACGCTTCCCAGTTGCGCGCTGCCTTGCCCCGCCCTCCGTACACAATGAGGTTTTCGGGATCACCGGCCACTTGCGGGTCCAGATTATTTTGCAACATGCGATAAGGGGCTTCAATCAGCCAGTTTTTACAGTTCAGTGTGGTGCCGCGTGGGGCGCGGATTGTGCGGGTCATGGTCAATCTCCTTCTAAAAAACTTAACGCAGAGGCGCAAAGACGCAGAGAAAAAGCGAAAGAATCTGCGTGATCTGCGAAATCTATGGATGAAATTTTTAATCTCCGAAGATGCATAAATGTAGGTCAACTTTGCAAAGTTGACCAACTCAACTGTATGATTGGCAGGAACTGCTATTTCATCACGAATCTCACGAATTGACGAATGAGCACAAATCACTTTTAAACATTCGTCAAATTCGTTCATTCGTCCCATTCGTGATTTATTTTTTAAGGAAAATAGAATGGACCCATTGATTATTTCTGGCCGCGATTTAAAGATAGATGATGTTGTGGCTGTAGCTAACGGCCGTAAAGTAGCTTTAGACCCAACGGTTCTCCCCGCCGTCAACCGCTCGCGCCGCGCTGTAGAAAAGTTGGTGCGCGAGGGACAGGTAGCTTATGGCATTACGACGGGATTCGGCCGTTTCAAAGACAAATCGATCAGCGCTGATGAGAGCTTGCAGCTTCAGCTCAACCTGGTGCGCTCCCACGCTGCCGGCACCGGCCCAAACCTGGCCGAAGAAAATGTGCGCGCTATGCTGCTGGCCAGGGCCAATACCTTAGCGCAAGGCTACTCCGGTGTACGTCCCACCGTTATCCAAAAACTACTGGACATGCTGAATGCCGGGGTACATCCGCGCGTGCCGGCCCAAGGTTCCCTGGGCGCCAGCGGCGATCTGGCTCCGCTGGCCCACTTGGCACTGCCGCTCATTGGTGAAGGGGAAGCATTTTACAACGGATCGCTCATGCTGGGTGGTGAAGCGATGGCGGCGGCAGGCATTGAGCCAATCGTTTTACAGGCTAAAGAAGGTTTGGCGCTGCTAAACGGGACAGCCCTCATGGTGGGTGTGGGAGCCATTGTTGTGCGTCGCGCCATTAATTTGGCGCTCACCGCCGACATTGCCGCCGCCCTGACACTTGAAGCATTGCGCGGCACCGATCGTGCCTACGACAAGCGCGTTCACCAACTGCGCCCCCATCCGCGGCAAATTGAGTGCGCTGCGTTTTTGCGCCAGGTATTGGCCGGCAGCGAGCTGCTGCGCCCGGCCAAATCCAAAAATGTACAGGACCCATACACACTGCGCTGCGTGCCGCAGGTTCATGGTGCGGTGCGAGATTCTGTTGCCTATGCGAAGTGGGTGCTGGAAATCGAGCTTAATTCGGTCAACGACAATCCCCTCATCTTTGTGGGCGAAGAAGACGAGAATGAGATCGAGGTCATTTCTGCGGGAAATTTTCACGGGGAGCCGATTGCACTGGCGATGGATTATCTGAAATTGGCGCTGACGGAAATTGGCAACATGAGCGAACGGCGCATTGCCCAACTTGTAGATGCCAACAGCAACGGCGGCATCCTGCCCATGTTTTTAACCCAGCAAGGCGGCCTGGAAAGCGGCTTCATGATCGCCCACTACACAGCCGCAGCGCTGGCTTCGGAAAATAAAGTGCTGGCCCACCCTGCCAGTGCCGATACCATCCCCAGCAGCGCCAACATTGAAGACCACGTGAGCATGGGAGCCACGGCCGTGCGCCAGGCCGAAATGATCATGACCCACACAGAAACAGTGGTGGCCATTGAACTACTTTCGGCAGCCCAGGGAATTAATTTCCGGCGGCAGCATCACAGTGGGCAGATGGGGCGCGGCACGGCCGTTGCCTACGACCTCATCCGCCAACATGTGCCGTTCATTGCCGAAGATTGTTACATGGCCCCTCTCATTGAAAAGGTCCGCCTGTTGGTTCATGAAGGAACTATAAAGCTGGGTGTTGAAGCCGCTATTGAAGATCATGAATAATCCTGGCTTCATTTTGGAAGAGACGGCCGTTCACCACATACTTTTGCGGTGCTTCGATTAAACGCTGACGAGCAGCTTCGGAGAGCGCGCCTTTCACCCTGGCCGGCACGCCAGCCGCCAACACGCCTGCCGGAATATGCTGATTCTCAGCTACGACGGAGCCGGCTGCGACCAACACACCGGCCTCAACAATGGCCCCGCTGAGCACAGTGGCATTCATGCCCACCAGCACACCGGCGTGCAAATGGCACCCCTCCAGCACGGCACCATGCCCAATCGTCACATCTGCCTCGATAATGGTGTCGTGACGGTTGTTTACGTGAAGCACTACGTTGTCCTGCACGCTGGTGCGTGCGCCAATGACGATACGGCCGTGATCCCCCCGAATCACCGCACCAAACCAGACGCTGGCCTCGTCCTCAATCACCACGTCACCAATAAGGGTGGCGTTGGGGGCAATGTAGGCAGATGGGGCGATTTGCGGCCGTTTTCCTTTGAATTCAATAATCATCAAACCTCTCCAACTTCACTTGTTTAGCAGCAGTACCTAGGGTAACATCTACAGCGTATTTTATCGTCTACCATGGGAAGAGGGAAAATCATGAATTATCTTTTATTTGCCGCCACCATTATGGCCCAAACCGAACCAGTTGGCGTGCCGGCTTTGGTGCCGATCGTGATTGCCGTTATTTTGCTGCTGCTTTTTTGGTGGGGATTGAGCCGCAACTCAATTCCACAGGGCGCGGTTGAGCATGCGCCGGAAGATCATCACGACAACCATGAGGATCATCATGACGTGGCGGTAGAAATGGCCGCGCCGGCGTCTATGCCTTCTGAAGCCGCAGAAATGGAAGCGGTTCGGACAACGGCCGTAAACTTAGACGACCTCAAAATCATCGAAGGCATTGGCCCTAAGATCGAAGGCATCCTGCACGATGCGGGCATTAACACCTTTGCCGAGCTGGCCGCTGCCAGTGTGAGCCAGCTGGAAAAAATCGTTCGCGAGGATGCCGGCATCCGTATTGCCTTCCCCGACACCTGGCCAAAACAGGCCCAGTTAGCCGCCGATGGGCAATGGACCGAGCTGGAGCAACTTCAGGATGAACTTAAGGGTGGCCGTCAGGCGTAATGAACATCCGCCACCTCAACAAACAACAATACGGCCTCCGCTAAAACAAAATAACTCAGGTTGTGGCATATTAGTATTGTGATATGCTAGTTTAGCTCGCTTCAACAATTAGTTGAGCTTATATGTAAAAGCCAAAAGATTCTTGAAATAAACTGACGCTCAGTTACGGAGTATCGTTTATCCACAGCGAGGTACCTATGAGTCGAGAAGTTGTCAAAGCCACGAGTTGGGGGATGGGGACAACCTTAATTCTTGGTCTGCTCATTCTTGTTGGTTCCCGCAATCTGGCCCACTTTGATGCTGCCCTCGTTGCCTACACTGCCGCCGTCCTCTTTGCAACGTTTGGCTTGACCTACCGCTATGCCATGTGGTTGCAACGCCCACCAACGGCCGTTTATTGGAAGCGCGGTTGGCAAACATTTTTCAAAGGCGGCCACCGCTCGCGCAACTTGCGTGCCTGGGTCAATCACG
>PABI01000083.1 GCA_002699125.1 Anaerolineaceae bacterium | reverse complement strand
TTCGCCAAACAAGTTTTGTCGGATAGTGACGCTGTGGCGAAACACTTAAGCTGAAGCAATTTCGTCCAAGAGCTAACCGTCAAAAGGAGTTTGCTACAGCACTAGCCCCAAAACAGAACGGATTTTCTAATTGGGTATTGACATATTCCCATATAGGAATATAATATTCACATGGCTCGCACCCCAACTACGCATGACCCGTTTAATGCCATTGCCGAACCAAAAAGACGCGAGCTTCTGCAACTATTGGAAGCTCAAGAACTTTCCGTCAGCGAAATTGTTGACCGGCTTGGCTGGTCCCAGCCTACGGTGTCTAAACACCTGGGCGTGTTAAAGCAGGTTGGATTAGTGAGCGAAAGGCGAGACGGCCGTCACCGATTCTATCGCACCAACGCAGAACAATTGAAGCCCATCTACGACTGGTTAGCTCCATTTGAGCACTACTGGAGCGAAAGTTTCGATCGCCTCGATGACCTTTTGGAACAAATGAAAAAACAAAACGAGGAGCAATAACATGTCCACCAATAAGAATAAAACAACCGTCACGGCCGAACCCGGCAAGCAAGAACTGTTCGTCACCAGAGAGTTTGATGCCCCCTGCGAACTCGTCTACAAAGCCCATACAGATCCCGACCTGTTTGTGCAGTGGATTGGTCCACGCGGCCTCACGATGCACCTGGAAACATTTGAGCCGGTCAGCGGCGGCCGTTGGCGCTTTGTCCACAAGGATCAGGAGGGCAACGAATATTGGTTTCACGGCACCTTCCATGAAATCTCACCTGAGCGTATGATCCAGACGTTTGAATTTGAAGGCCTGCCCGAAAGTGGCCATGTCTCGCTGGAAACGATGACGCTTGAAGCGTTACCCAACAACAGAACAAAGTTAACGATTCATTCCGTCTACCAATCTGTGGCCGACCGGGACGGCATGGTCCAATCCGGCATGGAACAAGGCATCACCGAAGGATATGAACGTCTTGATGAACTGATGGCAACAATGAAGGTGGCATAATCAACATTTCCCCGGAAACTTTCAAGTTGATCAGCCCGAGAGAAGTTTTCGGGGAAATCCCACCACCTATTTTTTCAACATAGTCAGGAGAGAAACATGAAAAAGATCACCCCGTTCTTGTGGTTTGACAACCAGGCCGAGGAGGCCATGAATTTCTATGTCTCCATCTTCAAAGATTCTGAAGTCCTTAGCGTCACGCCGGGACCGAATGGCATCGCCCAATCTGTAACCTTTAGGCTGGAAGACCAGGAATTTATGGCGCTCAATGCCGGCCCTCATTTTAAGTTCTCCGAGGCGATATCGTTTTTTGTCGATTGCAAGACGCAGGCAGAAGTGGATGAATTGTGGGAAAAATTAACGGCCGATGGCGGCGAAGAAAGCCAATGCGGCTGGCTAAAAGACAAATTCGGCTTGTCCTGGCAAATTATTCCCTCCGCTTTAGGCGAAATGCTGGGCGACGAAGATTCTGAAAAAGCGGGCAGAGTCCTGCAAGCCATGCTAAAGATGCAAAAAATCGTGATCGCCGACCTGGAAAAAGCGTATCACGGCGCATAGTTGCAAGAGAGTAAAAAGCTTCTATCCCTTCACTTTTTACTCTCCAGTCCCCCCATAGCCAAAAAAGTTTGTAGTAAGTTTGCAGTTCACCCGATTGACATTGCCTCATAGGCACTGGTACGCTTCACCAGTGTCCTTCCGTGTACATTATTGTATGGGGTGTGGTGGCGCGGATTTGGAACGGCCGTTTAACAATCTTCACAACGGCCAAACAAAACTGGCAGGGGGTGCCCTCACACTTGAAGGGAGTTTTTGATGCACAAACCTGTGCAGCACACACCTGTGCCCGCACCTATTCGTCGGGTCGCTCGTTCAAAAGAGAAAGCCAGGGCCAACTACAATCGGTTGAGCCGCTGGTATGATATTATCGCTGGAAGTACCGAAAAAAAATATCGCGACGTCGGTTTGCAAAAGCTGGCCGCAAGGCCCGGCGAACACATCCTGGAAATTGGCTTTGGCACCGGGCACTGCATCCTGGCGCTGGCTCAGGCTGTGGGCGAGAGCGGCCAAGTGTGCGGCATTGACCTGTCTGAAGGCATGTTGACCATTACCCAGGACCGGCTGCGCCAGGCTGGTTTGCTGGATCGGGTTGATTTGCGCGTGGGGGATGCAGCCAAACTGCCCTTTGCAGAGGGCGAGTTTGATGGTGTGTTTATGAGCTTTACGCTGGAGCTTTTTGACTCGCCTGAAATCCCCGTTGTCTTGAAACAATGTTACGAGGTCTTAAAATCAGGGGGACGCCTGGCCGTTGTGGCGTTGGTGAAGCAGCCGGGAACGGCCGTAAAAATCTACGAATGGTTTCATGAAAAAATGCCGGTGGCCGTCGACTGCCGCCCCATTTATGCCCAGGCCGATCTCACCGCCGCCGGATTTCATATCCAAGATGTCGCCGCAATGTCTATGTGGGGCCTGCCCGTGGAAATTATTCTGGCCCAAAAGGGTGGTTCACCATGAAATACGCTTACATTGCCACCGGTGCTGCCAATATGTATTGTGGCAGCTGCATGCGCGATAACACTCTGGTTGCGGCCATGAAAGCGCTGGGGCACGACGTCTGCATGATTCCCATGTACACGCCACTGCGCGTGGATGAGGACAGCGTCAGCGAGAATTACGTGTTTTACGGCGGCATCGAAGCGTATTTGTTGCAGCGTTATCCCCGCCCCTCCTTCTGGCGCGACAAGCTCCTCCAACTGGCCGGTTCCCAGGCGCTCATTCGCCTGATGCCCCATTTTGATATTGGTACGGCCGTAGACCCGGCCGACAATGCCGAACTGACCCTTTCCATGCTGCGCGGCGCAGCCGGCAACCAGAAAGAGCTTTTGGATGAGATGGTGAACTGGCTTAAGACGTCCTTGCAGCCGGATTTAGTACACGTCACCAACACCCTCATTTCTGGTCCGGTACCGGCGATCAAAAAAGCGCTTAATGTGCCCGTGGTTTGTGGGCTGCACGGGGAAGATATTTTCATCGATGGCTTGCCTAAAACTTACCGTAAACAAGCCATTGCCTTGATCCGCCAAAATGCCGAATACATCGACCACTTTATCGCCATCAGCCAATATTATGCCGACTATTTTGGCAATGTGATTGGCATTGACCCGGCCAAAATTACCCTGGTTAGGCCAGGGATTGCCCTGCAAGATTACCAGGCACTGAATGGGAAGCTGCCGGGAACGCCGTTAACCATCGGCTACCTGGCCCGCATTTCACCAGAAAAGGGGCTGCATCTTCTGGTAGAGGCGTTCATTCGCCTGCACCAGTCAGGCCAATTCCCCGATTTGCGCCTGAAGGCTGCCGGATATTTGAGCCGGGCGCACACTTCTTACGTAGACGAGATTCGCCGCCGCGTAAAGCAGGCTGGGGTCGAAGAACGGGTGGAGATTATCGGTACGGTAGACAGGCAGCAAAAGCTGGACTTTTTGCAGAGCCTGGACGTGTTCTCGGTGCCGACGATCTACCGGGATCCCAAAGGGCTGCCCGTGCTGGAAGCGTTGGCCAGCGGCGTAACCGTGGTGCAGCCAGCTCATGGTGCCTTTCCGGAGCTGGTGTCGGCGACTGGCGGCGGGCTGCTGCACAAACCGGAAGATCCTGGCGACCTGGCCGACAAGCTGGCCATTTTGCTGCACAATGCTGAGCTGCGACAGGAATTTAAGCAGCGGGGGCGTACGGCCGTTCACACCAACTTCTCCGCCGAACGCATGGCCACAGAGACCATCCAGGTTTATCAGCAAGTAGCCCAGGTTAGCCAAAGGGAGCCCCTATGGTAGCCCAACTGCGCCGCTGGATCACACCCCCCGTTTTTGCTGAGGATGAAGAAAAAACCCGCATTGCCCGGCTGCTGTACATCATTCTCATTGTCGTGATGGCACTGGTGATGATGTTTAGCGTGCCCGCCTTTCTATTGACGCCGGAAATCGGCCGTATCCTGATCGAAATCACGCTGGCGTTCGGGGCGCTTTTAATGCTCATCTTGCTGCGTCGCGGGTATGTGTACCTGGCCGGTTTCCTCCTCTCCTTCACCCTTTGGGCCGTGGTTTCTTATGGCACCTATGAGGCCGGCGGGTTTCGCGGCTCCACCATGTCGGCTTACTTCGGCATCATCCTCATCGCCGAGCTGCTGCTGGGCTCACGGACTGGTGCCGTTTTTGGCATTTTGTCCATTGCCGTAACGGGATTGATGTATTATGGTGATATACAGGGCTGGCTGCCGCCACCGGCCAGCTACGCCACGCTGGAAATCTTCTGGATTGAGTTTTCGGTGGTTGTCATTGGCGTGGTTGGCCTGCTTTCTCTGGTGGTCAACAGTTTGCGGCGAGCCTTGGAGCGAGCCAGGCGCAATGAAAAAGAGCTGGCCCTCAAAATTGAGGAGACGCGGATTTTGGCGCAAAAAGCAACCGAAGCCAATGAGTTCAAATCTCAGCTCATTGCCCGAATTAGCCATGAATTACGTACGCCCCTGGGCGCGTTGATGGGCATGTCGGAGATGCTGCACCAAAATGTTTATGGTCCGCTCACCCCGGCCCAGCAAGATATTACCCATCGTATCATCAATAATTCACAGGCGTTGCAGCACGTTTTTGCCGAACTGCTGGACCAATCGCAAATTGAGTCGGGGCAGCTGCGCCTGAAGGAAGAACAATTCTCCCCCCAGTCTTTGATCCAAAAGGTGCATTCGCAATGTTTGCTGCTGGCCGAACGAAAGGGGCTGGATTTGCAGGTTGACGTCGCCCCAGATTTGCCAGACATCGTGCTGGGCGATCAAGAAAGAATTGAGCAGATTCTATCTAACCTGGTTGTGAACGCGATTAAATTTACCAGAAACGGCCGTGTTTTAATTTGCGCCCGCCAGGAAGATATGGCCCACTGGTCATTGCAGGTCAAAGATACCGGCATTGGCATGTCGGCCGAAACCCAGGCGTACATCTTTGAACCGTTTCGCCGCGCCGATGAAACCACCCGCCGGGAATATGGTGGTGTGGGCCTGGGGTTATCTATTGTGCGGCAGTTGGTCACCGCCATGAATGGAACCGTTCACGTAGAAAGCAAAGTTGGGCACGGCAGCACGTTTACCGTCACCTTGCCCCTACAACAGCAGCAGAAGGTTCATTGAGGCATACTTATGGAACTCAATCTAGATACAAAACCGATTTCAAGGCCGCTGGCTATCATTATTGAAGACAACGAGGACCAGAACCTGGTTTTCACAACGGCATTGGAGCAGGCTGGCTACTATACAGAATCCATTCAGGACGGCACCAAAGCCCAAAAACGACTGTCCGAAGTGATCCCCAAAATTGTTGTGTTGGATCTGCACCTGCCGGGCATTGATGGCGAGAAGCTGCTGCGCCAGATTCGTGATGATAGGCGGCTGACCAACACGCGCGTCGTCTTAGCCACAGCCGATGCCCTGCTGGCCTCTGCGTTACAATCGCAAGCAGATTTTGTTTTCCTCAAGCCGATTAGCTTCTCGCAACTCAACCAGCTGGCCATCCGCTTTAACCGCCACGCCCATTAAACATTGCCAATATGGCAACGCCCCTCTAAGATTGATAGAAAAATCCCGATAAGCGTTCCTGAATAAGGAGAAAAAGACCGTGGCTGCGGATTATGTTGATGTTGTCATTGTGGGCGCCGGACTGTCTGGCATTGGGGCTGCTTACCATTTACAGGAGAAATGTCCAGGCAAAACCTATGTCATTCTGGAGGGGCGGGAGGCGATAGGGGGCACCTGGGATCTTTTTCGCTACCCGGGCATTCGCTCTGACAGCGACATGCACACGCTGGGCTATAACTTTAAGCCGTGGCGTGAAGCCAAAGCGATTGCTGACGGCCCGTCAATTTTGAACTATGTAAAGGAAACGGCCGTTCAAAACCAAATCCAGCCGCACATTCGCACCAACCACCTGGTCAAATCCGCCGCCTGGTCTACCATCGATACCACCTGGACCATTGAAGCCGAAAACAAGCAAACAGGGCAGCCGGTTCACATGCGCTGCAATTTCCTGTTGATGTGTGCCGGCTATTACAGTTACGAGCATGGCTACACACCAGAGTTCGTGGGACGGGATCGGTTCGCGGGCGACATCATCCATCCCCAGGAATGGCCTGAAGACCTCAACTATCGCGACAAGGAAGTGGTGGTCATTGGCTCGGGGGCAACGGCCGTAACCCTGGTTCCGGCCATGGCGGAGAAGGCAAAACACGTTGTCATGTTACAGCGGTCGCCCACTTACGTTGTGGCTCGCCCCGATGAAGACCGGGTCGCCAATTTTCTGGACCGAATCTTGCCCGAGAAGCTGGCCTACGCCATCACCCGTTGGAAGAACGTGCGTTTCCAGCAGTTCATCTACCAGCGCACGCGCACGGAACCAGAGAAAATGAAGCAGCGGTTTATCCAAATGGTGCGCGATGAATTAGGGCCAGATTATGATGTTGAGACCCATTTCACCCCGCATTACAATCCCTGGGACCAGCGCCTTTGCCTGGTGCCCAACGGCGACCTGTTCCAGGCAATCCGGTCGGGCAAGGTCACCGTGGTTACGGATCATATCGACAGATTTACGGAAACGGGCCTGCGTCTAAAATCGGGTAAGGAACTGGCAGCCGACATTATTGTGACGGCGACGGGGCTGGAGCTGGTTGTGCTGGGCGGCGTGACGTTTTCTGTAGACGGCCGTTCCGTCGATTTTTCGCAAACGTTTACCTACAAAGGCATGATGTATTCAGACGTCCCCAACCTGGCCTCGATATTCGGTTATATCAACGCCTCGTGGACGCTGCGGGCCGATTTGATGGCTGAATACGTTTGCCGTTTGCTCAACCATATGGACAAAAACGGGTTCCGCCAATGCACGCCGCGCCTGCGCGAAACAGACCGGGAAATGCCAACGCGACCCTGGATCGAAGACTTTTCTTCGAACTACATGCAGCGTAAAATGCACCTGCTGCCCAAACAAGGCGACCGTGAACCATGGATCAATTCGCAGGATTACGGCCGTGATAAAAAAATGTTCCGCCACGGGGCCATTGCAGATGGCGTGATGCAGTTCGACGATCGTGCACGAGTGCCAACGCCGGAGCGGCTGAACAGCCCGTTGCGAGAGAGGTGATTGATGCCCTACCCTTCCCCACCAGACCCGCAAGCTTATTATGAACAAGTTTGGCAGCTTGCCCGCCAGATTCCGCAGGGGACCGTGGCCACCTATGGCCAACTGGCACAGATGATCCCTGCCCCAGAAGGGGTTGATCTTGAAGAGTACCAAGCGTTTAGCCCGCGCTGGGTGGGCAGCGCCATGGCCGCCTGCGCTGCCGACGTGCCGTGGCAGCGCGTTATCAATTCGCAAGGGAAAATCAGCCAAAGGCCCGGCGCAGAAAAACAGCGCCAACTGCTGGAGGCGGAGGGCGTTGTATTCGTAAAAGACAAAATCGACCTGAAACTGTACCAGTGGCACGGCCCCGGCGCAGAAGACACACCCAGACAAGCCAGACTACTCTGATCACTTTTCACTTTTCACTTTTTACTTATCGCTCTATTGGGAAAGGTAAATCTCCACCATCTCCTGGCAAAGCGCGTGAGGCTCAGCCACCGTGTCACTGTTGTAGAGAGCAACGGCCGTAAGCCTTTCGGCACGAAAATGAATGAAGGCGCCGGCAAAACCAACCATGCCGCCGTTGTGCCCGATGAACGGCCGTTTGCCCGGCGGCTCCACCATAAACCAGCTGTACCCAACTGAAAAATGATGCTTCAATTCATTCTGCGCCTGGGATAGATGCGGCGTCCACATTTGCCGGCGACTGGTTTCGCTGAGCAGCCTGTCTGTGTAAAGCGAGGCACCAAACTTGCCTAAATCATTCACTGTGGAAAGCAAAACCCCCGCCGCATAGGTGCCCGAAGGGCTATAATACGCGCCGTGCCGAATCTGCTCGGCCTCAACCGTGTAGCCTGTGGCCCGCCCCGGCACAATGGCATAAGGATCGTTTACACGCGTTCGATTCATTTGCAGCGGGGCAAAGATATGCTGCTGCAAATACTCCCCGTAGGTTTGTCCGCTGACCGCTTCAATCAGCAGGCCCAGCAAATAATAACCGGTGTTGTCGTAGGCATACCGTTCGCCGGGGGCAAACTGGAGCGGCAGATCAGCGACCAGCGCCAGAATTTCCTCGCGGGAAATGTCCAGCCGGGTGGTTTCCCAATATTCCGGCACTTCTGTGTAGCTCTTGATGCCCGACTGGTGCGCCAGCAGGTGATGAACCTGAATGAGCTGCCACGCTTCAGGCAGGTCGGGCAGATGTGCGCCTAGCGGGTCTGTGAGCTTCAGTTTACCTTGTTCGATGAGTTGGCAAACGGCCGTTCCCGTAAAAAGTTTCGTAATCGAGGCAATCGAAAAAATCGTATCCGGCGTCACCGGCACCTGATGTTCCAGGTTGGCAAAGCCATATCCCTGACGAAAGATCGGTTCCTCTTCGCGAAACAATCCCAACGCCAATCCGGCTATCGGCTTATCCTGCAAAGCGGTTTTTACATGCGCATCAATTTTCTCTTGAATGTTATCACTCACTACCCACTTTTCACTTTTCACTTTTTACTCGATGAGAAGAAGGACGAGGCAGGTGGAGCAAAGTTGTTTTGCTGGGCAAAGGTAATGCCCACCTGCCTCGCCCCTACGCTGTTAAACCCAGGCGGTTGCTTCATCCAGCGCTGCTTTTTGCTCGGCGGTGAGGGTGATTTCAGCACCCTTCATCGTGTCTTCCAACTGCTCAATCGAGTTGGCTCCGATGATGGCGGAGGACACGGCCGTATTGGCCAACACCCAGGCAATTGCCATTTGCGGGATGGTGGCAGCGTGTGACTTGCCGATTGCTTCCAGGCGGTCTACGGCCGTAAATCCCTGTTCGTTCATGTAGCGGCGGCGCACGCCTTCAGCCCGGCTGGAATCCGGCAGCGGCGTGTCGCGGCGATACTTGCCGGTGAGGAAGCCGCCGGCCAGCGGACTGTACGGAATCACGCCGATGCCCTGGTCCAGGCAGAGCGGCTGGAGCTCCCGCTCAAACTCGGCGCGATGGACTAAATTGTAGTGCGGCTGCAAGCTGTCGAAGCGGACCAGGTGGCGCACGTCGCTGACCCAGAGTGATTTGGCCAGCAGCCAGGCCGGATAGTTGGAGCAGCCAATGTAGCGCACCTTGCCCGCCCGCACCAAATCGGTGAGGGCAGAGAGCGTTTCATCCAGCGGCGTTTCTTCATCGGGCCAATGCACCTGGTACAGGTCGATATAGTCCGTTTGCAGGCGGCGCAGGCTGTCTTCTACGGCCGACATGATGTGCACCCGCGACAAACCCTGGTCGTTGGGGCCATCCCCCATTTGGCCGCGCACTTTAGTGGCCAGCACAATGCTGTCACGGCGCACATGGCCCGCCGCCAGCCAATCGCCAATGATTTGTTCGCTTACGCCACCATCGTTGCCTTCTACCCAGCGGGAGTACACATCGGCCGTGTCGAAGAAGTTGCAGCCCAGCGCCACCGCCCGGTTCATGATGCTGTGGCCAGTGGCGGCATCGGCCGACCAGCCAAACTGCATCGTGCCCAGGCAAATGGTAGAAACTTTCAGGCCCGTGCGGCCCAGTCGTCGGAATTCCATAAAATTCTCCTTGTAGCTAAACCTCCCGCAGGTTCCGCATAGGGCCCAACACCTCAATGAAACCTGCGGGAGGTTGGGTTTGTCAACGCTTTGCCCGGATTACGCAGATTAACTGCACTGTTTCGTAACTGATTTGCCCTTCACAGCGAAGCCTGAGCTTGTCGAAGGCTGGCCTCATCGGGCTTCGACAAGCTCAGCCCTCGTTGGACAATGCGGTGAAAAACATTTGAAGCAATGTCTATTTCAAAAATAATTTGCTGTCGTGCCCGCCTTCGCGGGAATGACAGGTAAAGCAGATTTGTATGACAAGGTATTAACGCAGATTTTTTTGCCGTAGGTCAAGTTTTAAAACTTGACCAACAATTATTGCTTTGTGGCCAGGATGAGCAGGCTGTTGCTGGTTTCCTCGTAGGGGGATTGGTCATAACCACCCCAGAGATGCAGCAGTTGGTAGCCCGCTTCTTGCAGCAGCAGCTCCAGCTGGTGCGGATAGCGGTAATGGTAGGCGGCCTGGGCCACCGTGCGGTTAACCGGGCCGCCGTTGGGGGCAGACACGTCGTAAATCCAGGTGATGTGCAGGGTTTGATTGGCCGAATCCAGCCGGTTACTGGCCAAATGCACAATCAACTCACCCGTCTCCGGGTCCGTCAACACGTTTTCCAGGCTTAGCAAGGCGTCCTCTGGCGTATTGGCCAGGTCCACCGGATTGGCGGTGTCGATGAAGAGACGGCCGTTTCCCCCTAAAACCGTCCGCACCCGCCGCAGCATCGCCAACGCCTGCGCCGTGTCCAGGTGAAACAGCGTGTTGTACGGCACCACGGCCAGGCCAAACGGTGCGCCTTCCGGCAGGGTAAAGTTGCTCATATCGGCCTGGTGCAGGGTGACGCGTTGCTGAACGGCCGTTGGCTCCTGTGCCAATCGCGCCCGTGCCCGGTCCAGCATCCCGGCCGACAAATCCAACCCGGTTACGTTGTGACCCGCTCGTGCTAACGGTAACAGCAAACGGCCGCTGCCGCAGCCCAGCTCCAATACCGGGCCGTCGGTGTCGGCGGCAAGTTGCAAAACAAAAGGGAGATCGTCGGTGAGGCTGGCGTGGGTCAGGTCATAAAAGCGGGCAATTTGATCATACATGCCCCTATTTTACCGCAGAGCGCCCCCTGTGCCCCAACCTACCCGGAGGTTCAGGTATTTAAAGAATCAAATTAGACAATGATTTTGCGTAGGGGCAGACCCCCGTGTCTGCCCGCTTTGGGCGCACACGGGGGTGCGCCCCTACAAATAGTTATCGATTTCCTTAACAAATCGGATTTTATGGCGTAGTCTGTGGTGCTAAAAGCTCATAATCCCAAAGCTGACGCAGCGATTCTATAGGCTGGCGCAGATTTTCTTCATCGTACTGGGCCACCATGCCTAAAGCCCGTTGGGCAGCGGCCAGATTGGTCTCGACCAGCGACTGGCGCTCTTTTAAGAACGGATAGTAACAGGCAGTTTTGGCCGCCAAATAATAGTTAAGGGCAGCAGAAAACTGCGCCGGGTTCACAAGCACATCAGGCACCCGATCCGCTGCTTGTTGGGCCTGGGCAGCAGTTCCAAACGAATAACAGGTCGCCTGAACCAGTTTAGATAGATGCTCATTCCAAAAATCTTGCTTTAACCCTTCGTAAGCATCGACCGTGGCCAGCGCTTGCACCCCAGCCATCCCGCGCACGCTAAGCTGTGCCTGATTGTAAGGCATGGTCTTGCCTGGCTCGGCAGCCAACAAATCAAACGCCTTTTCAATAATTCGGTGGGACTTAAACCGTGTATCGCCATGCTGGGCATACACCTGGCCCAAAGCCATCATAACGTATGGATTTTGATCAACTTCCAGCGCAAATTCGTAATTCGTAGCGGCCGTTTTGTGATCACCATGTTGCAGAGCGTGGACGGCCGTTTCTAAAAACTGCTTCATCTTCCGCTTCCTCACCAAAGTCCCGCCCATTTTCCACAATTCCGACACCCAGGCGAGCAGCAGCATAGCGCCCAGCATACCAGTAAAACTAAGTGACACCAGGCCAGCGGCCGTTTTTGGTTTGAGGCCCAGCGCTTGCAGGTTGGTTTTCATCTCCCAGGCGTTCGGCATCATGGGAATGCCGTCAACGGTTGTGAAATCTTGCAGCAAATGCATGGTGTATGCAGGCACCCCTTCAATGCCAAACCGTTCGACAATTTCAGGCAGATGGTCAATTGAATGGCCAAACTTGAGCCTGTGACCGCTCCCGCTGACTTGGTCCATGTACCGGTTCACCGCTGCCCAACGCGGCAGATGCCCCGGACCGTAATGGAAAACCTGCCCCACTGTTTTGGCAATATCATGCTGCAAAATCTGCACCGTTCCCACATTCACACCCCAAAATAAAGAGGTGCGCCAGGGAATGCTGAAGGCAGATTGCAAAAGCAGCTCATTTTCTTGCAACAGCGCTTCACGGGAAAGCGTGTCCAGCACCAGCGGATTCTGACCGAGGATGGCATAATAATCTTCACCCAGGCGACGCTGTAGCTGGCCCACGGCCGTTCCGGCATTTTGCTTCAGCTGATTCCTCAGTTGGACCGTTTTTTTGGAGGTAGAAACGGCCGTTTCTCCCGCCCGCTTCACCCCGCGCCGCACACTCTGGCGCAGCTTACGCAAAGCAAATGAACGCTTGGCATCATCGTTAGGATTTTCTTCGCTCATAATGAATAATTTGTTGGTAAGGGCGACCCGGCGGGTCGCCCCTACTCGATGGGTTACGTACGGCTCACTGCCTGTAACAGATTATCAATAATCAGATTCGCGGCCACGTCAACGGCCATTTCCGACCCTGTGAAGCGTATTGTGTACCAAATAATGCCCCGGTTAGTAAGCATATAGTCCGGTGCTTGTTGGGTAATGTTGGCTACGGCCGTTTCCACATCCATGTGCGGTTCCAACGAGTCGGTACGAAAGCTTATGCCGATTTGGTCGCCATAGACGTTAATGGAGCAAATGTAAACGCGAGTATCCCGCGTCTGTTTGTAAAAGCTAACGGCCGTTTTCTGCGGGAAGACTTGCAGCAATTCATCCGCCTTTAACAAACGCTGCTTGAACCGGAAATACAGCTGCTGCATCGGCGTGGACCACTGCGTATACACTTTTTCCTCGGTGTACTTGGCCGATCCGGTTACCTGGCGCGTTGCCGGGGTATCCTGCACCGGGCCAACGGTCAGTTCAAAATCCAACATCTCCTCGCCGGACTTGATGCGGTAGTAGCGATATTCAATCAGGTTGATGTCTACGCCCAACGTGCGCAGGTAGCGAGCCACGGCCGTAATCCGATCATCATTGCCTTCTACCACGACAAAGATGCGTTGGTGGCTGTTTAGCTGCAAATTGGCGGGGAGGGTAACGGCCGTTTCCCCCTCGACCAGTTCAACTTCACCGGCAAACATTTCATGCCACGCTTCGGCCAGCGTGCGCGGCTGCAAATAGTTGTTCGCCAGCCGCTCAATCTCGTCGCCGGACAGGCTGGCCAGCCAGGCAGCATATTCCAGCGCCTGGGCCAGCACGTCACGCGGCGGCCTGCCCCGCTTTAGCTCCACCACCACCGTGTTGCCATCTTCATCCAGACCGATCAGGTCCGGCACGCCGCTAAACGGCGTGGCCGGCTGGCGGCTGATGATGAGCAGCGGTTCGCCGTCTGTCAAAATTTGCGGGTTTTGCTCCAGCCAGTTTTCCAGATCATGTTCCTGGTAATGGTCGCCAAATCGGGTGGACAAAAAGAGCTGCATCTTGTTTTCTTTGGGCTGCACACGGTACATGGCCATAACAAACCTTTAACCTATTCAAATCATTTATCAATCAGCCCCATTTATGAGACGTCGTTACTAGCCCAATGATTTTGCATTTCAAGAATTATGTTTCTGGGTAGGGGCAGACCCCCGTGTCTGCCCTGCTTTGGGCGACCACGGGGGGTCGCCCCTACTTGGTTCACATTCCTTAAACCGCATTTGCCTTGTGCATTTTGCGCAGGGCGGCAAGCTGTGGGTAGAAAGGATGCCTTTCATTCCCCCGCAAGTTTAGCGGCAAAGACAAATCCCGAATAAGCTCATCCTCCAAATGCCACGGTTCTGGATGTTCGGTCCAGGTAACAAAAGCATTCTCCGCCATCCAGGCCGACAACACAGCTTCGTCTGGGCCAAATGTCTTGCGGCCGCTGCTGCCCACGCGACGCAACTGAATACCCAATTCATCGGCCAGCAAGCAGCCAAGCGAAAGGCGCAAAGTGGAACCGTAAGCATTGCCGCGCAAATGGTATTTGATACGCTTCCGCAGCGTATTGGAACTTTGGGGACGGCTGGGCGCGATGCCTACGTACAACAATGTGAGATTGTTTTGTTTGTGACAGTCGTGTACAGGTACTATTGCGGGAAACTGCTTGAAATACCAAGCATACACGCCGGATGCTGCCGGAACGGGGCATGGTTTTTGTTTCAGAATCTCATGACGTGCCCATAGTTTAGTTGGTGTTAATAACGCTTTTTTATGTTTCATAGTCATTAAACCTCTGGGAGGTTGGGTTCAATACGGCCGTTCCCCCCGTACCTTCTCCTCCAAAATCGACAACCGCCCTTGCTTCAGAAAATGCAGCACCAGATTGCGCACCAGGGCCGGTTTGCCCTCGTTGGGCCACGTTTCGCTGTCGATGCCCAGATCAAAGCTAAGGGTGTGCAGTTCATCCATGTTGAACCGCTCAACCATCACTTGCCGCAGGGGGCGCGCCGCCCGTTCGTCCGGCGCTTCGATGCCGTCCAGTAGGGGCGGTTCGCGAACCGCCCCTACCCTTGGTTAAAGCGGTTGGGTGGTGCGTCGGGATGCAATTTGTCTTCGGGCCAGGTTGCCGGATTGTTGTAAATGTATTGCTCAATCGCCCTTTGCTCGCGCTCATTGCGGACGATTCGTTCGTAATAGTTACGCTGCCAAAAGCGTGTTCCTGGTGTCTCTTGCAGCTTGTTAATCGCTTTGGTGGAGACGGTTTTGAAAGCGCCAACCAACTGGCCCAATGACTTCACCTTCACTGAAACATCCGTTGTAGGGGCGCGTCGCGACGCGCCCCTACGCGACGTGCCGGTACCGGAATCCAACGCGGGCAAATCAACCAACATCAACAAACCGTGTAAATGATTCGGCATCACCGTCCAGGCACCTAGCATGACGTAATCGTATTGTTCGGCCAGCCAGCACCAGGCATCTGCAACGATTTGGCCGATGGGACTCAAAACCATCTCCCCATTGATAACCTCGCCCAGTACACAGTGCCGATTTTGTACACAGATGGTGACAAAGTAGATGCCGCTGGTGGTGTAATCATACCCTTTCAACCGGATGGATCGGCGATGATGTTTGTGGGGATCGTACGGCATAACAAATTTCCTTATCTGGCATGATGAGTTGGAATTGGGACACATTATAATTTCGGTTTTAGGTTGTGCCCAATAACCGATTTGCCACATGTAGGGGCGGCTCGCGTAGGGGCGGCTCGCGAGCCGCCCCTACGGAAACCACCCGGATGACATGGCCCGCGTTCGATGGGCGTATCATTTGGGCGCATCGCGACGCGCCCCTGAGGTGGACTTGAATGCTCCCTCTCTCGTAAGGGATTTGCTGCCAGTTTCGATGAGTTGGATTTCTTCGCAGGTCATCGATTTGTCCTTGTGCCGGCGGTAGGGGCGCGTCGCGACGCGCCCCTACGGAGGTTACCCGCCTTCTACGATGGCGATTTCTTCCGGGGTGAGGTTGTAGAGTTTGTAGACGATCTGGTCGATGAGGTGGTCGGTGGTGGTGAGGCGTTGGTTGAGGGCGGTGACGCTGGGGGCGTGGTCGCGGTACACCTGGACAAGCTTGCTGAGGCCGCTGACGCTGCCCACCAGTTCTTTGACCATGCCTTTGAAAGCGTCTTCGTTCCAGCCGAGGGTGGCGTCCAGGGTGATGGTGCTGCGGCTGGCTTCAGCGACGAAGGGGCGGGCGGCGGGCACGTTTTTGTGCAGCGACTGCTCCCACTTGCCTTTGTTGCGCAGGGTGTCGAACGATTTGGCGTCGGTGACGCCTTCCAGGTCGAGCCAGAACGCTTCCAGGGCGGCTTGCTTTTGCTGGTTGAGGGCTATCATTTGCTCGGCGAGGTGGGCGAGGAGATCGTGGATGGTGTCGCTGCGGTTGGCGACGAGTTCAGCGGCGGCCCAGGCGAGGAGGGCGGCGGTGTTGCCCTGTGCGTAGTGGGTTTTGGCGGTGTTGACTACGGCGGCCTGTCTTTCCTCTGAGAATTTAATTTTAGGTATTGGAAGCTGAACTAAATCTACAGTTTTTACTTCAGCAAAAGTTCTCCCTGCTTCGGGAACAAAAATTTGATGGTATGCGGTAATTAACTTACTGTTTAGAATCGCGAGGAGAAATTCATAGCTCACAGAAATTACGGCAATAATATTGAGGTTATGAATGTTGTTGAGGGTAAGATGTTGGGCGGTATCCAATGCCGCAATGATTGAATCTCCAGTTTGTCTTATCAAGATTTTCTTGTCATTGAAAAAAGGCGCAGCAGGACGTGGTTCTGCAAGCCAATCTCCATAACTTAACCATCGATCCTCAAGTGGGGCTATTACGTAACGATTTACATCTCGACCCATTAAGTAACGTTTGTATGTATCATCCACTTTATAAGTAGCATCATATATTCGGCTTTTTACATCGGCTTTAGTTTGTTTCGGCTTGCCCTTTCCAGTTTGATAAGGCTTAATCCCTACCGTAATTTCAGCTATTTCATCGAGACGATAATGGTTTGAATTCAAAATCTTGAGAGCTATTTTTCCAACTGGAGAAGCAATAGTAATGTTGAAATCCGTATCAGAAAGCTTGGCAAACTCTTTTTGTGCAATCTTATTAATCGCAAAATTTCCTGTTCTGAAAGTTTCTTCTTGTTCTATAACACTCGTTTCAATGAGGTTCTCGCCATTTTTGTTTTCACCAATATTCAATTGGTAAATTGCTGATTCTACAGTCACATCTTTAAATACTTGATATGTGAAATGGAGTAATTTTTGAATGTCACTTGTTTGCAAAATAAAGTTTCTTATTTTTTTGAAGTAGTATTCAACCATGAAAGTTGTAGGAACAATAAAGCTATGAATTCCACCTTGCCTGGTAGTTTTTATTGCTTGTTCCATAAAGACAACAAATAAATCATATTGATACTCACAACTTTCAAAATTAGTATCAAGAAAACTTCGTATATTGGGGTCCTTGACAAGCGCGTAGGGCGGGTTGCCGATGACGGCGTCAAATCCGGCGGCTTCGTGGCGGGAACGGCCGTATTCGTCAAAAAACACCTCGGGGAAGGCCAGCTCCCAATGGAAATAGTCGTTGTTGGTCACGGCAGGGTGCTGCAAAAAGTGGTTGAGCTGGGCGTCGGTCATCAGAGAACCTCCCGGAGGGTTTGAATCCCCTGGCGTCTGCGTGTGGGAGCCTCCGGGAGGTTGCCCTTGCAGGTGGGCGGCCAGGGCGCGGTACTCTTCCGGGGTCATGGCGTTGCCAAAGTAGGCGCTCACCCACAGGTCGGCCAGCCGCTGCCAGCGGGCCACGTGCGTGTCACGAATCTGCTGCCAGGTGGCTTCTTTGGCGTGGATGTCGTCAATGTCCAGCGTGGGCAGGCTCTCGATGCGCATCACGTCAGCCACGGCGCGGTTGATGTCGCGGGTGAAGGCGGATTCGTCAAAAAGAGGCGATTGGGAATCGGAGATTAGAGATTGGGTCTTGCTGTTTGGGGGCGCTTGCAGGTCATCGAGCCAGGCCCCGATGAGGCTGTCGCCGTGCTGCAAGTGGTGGTCGAGGAAATTGAGGGGTTTGTCGGCTGCGGCCGTTTTTAGCCACAATGACAGTTTGGCCAGCTCCACGGCCATCGGGTTTTTGTCTACGCCGTAGATGCAGGCTTCGACCACGCGGCGCTTCCAGTAGAGCAGGTCGGTTTCACC
>PABI01000082.1 GCA_002699125.1 Anaerolineaceae bacterium | reverse complement strand
CGCGGCATTTGTTGCAGGTGAGCCGCCCGCCGCAGATGCTCTCGATTTCTACGCCAAGCTGCCGGGCCGCGTCCAGCACCAGCGTGCCTGCCGGAACGCGGCCGCGCCGTCCTGACGGCATAAAAATGATGAGGGGATCTGTGTGCTGGGTACGATCAGGCATATTATCGTTTTAGGGCTGCGGCCGTTTTGCGCCAATCGATCGTGGCAAATCTCGCATTGAGCTCAACGGAAATGGCCGTGGCCACTTCTTCTGGCGTGCCGTGCCGTGCTTTTGGTTCGCTCCAACGAAATCCATCGAGATACGCATCCGTACCTGTTAGTCCCGCTTCCATGGCTGCTTTATCCACCGCTTCCTGGAAGCGCTGTGGCAGCTCAATGCTCACCCGGTCGCGCCGTTCCCCGGCGCGGACTTGCACCGGAATATCGTGCCAAAATAATGTTTGATACGTTGCCATAAATCCCTTCCTGCCTTTTTGCCAGACGTGTTATGCAAAAACAGGGATTGTATCAACCGTGAGTCCGTTTGCCGAACATGCGAACGGCCGTTGCTGCTAAATGCCTGAAAACCATTCGTGATCGACTTCGACTTTTTCAACCGTAACCAATCTGGTTTGCACGCCGAGACTCAATTCTTTCAATTTGTCTGCCAGTAGATCGCCGTCGATTAAATCAATTGCAGGTGCACCATCTCTAGTTGCTTCTCTTTCAGCATCTCGCGTGAAATTACCAGTTGTGATCATTAAGCCTTTATCGGCGCGGCCGACCATCGCGCCACGAAAATCTCGAATTTGGCTTGAAGAGACAGAGCCTTTGTATCGTTTGCACTGAAAAATTACATGAAAACTGAGCAAGCCACCCAACCGCATAATTCCTTTACCATCAATGCCCCCGTCGCCACTTTTGCCAGTAACTTCAACCTGAATGAAGCCGGATTCTCTTAGTAGCCTTTGTACAAGCCTTTCAAACGCACTCGGATCCATTTGAAGGAGCGTTTGCAACAAATCTTCTTTCCAGGTAAGTTCAGCTTCTTCCTCAGCCAGATCGGTTTTGTCGGCGACTTCACGCTCCTTTCTGTCCTGCTCACGAACGAAACGCTTAACTTTGTTGGGGTTAACTTCTTTGGTTTGTCGGCCTTTGTTTGTGAGAGCCCAAACCCCTCTTGTGGAGTTTTCGAGCAGCCCATACTTTTTTAAATAGGTTCGGGTCCAGGCTAATCGATATTCAACCTCAGTTTGACTACTTTTTTCCGGATTGTGCAAAACTTCAACAACTTCATCTGAAAGGTTCAAATCTTCAGTTACCTTCGTGTAAATTTCCTCAATTGTTCCTGAACCCCCCAATTCTTTGAGGGCTCGGAGCAGAGGATTCATCATTTGGTCAAACGTAGGTAATTTGTGATTCGTTTCCATATGGTTTGCTTACGACCTAACAGGTGGTGCAGCTGGTCTCTACGAAACACCTCAATTTGTCATTTCGAGCCGCTTTTGGCGAGAAATCCCTATGACCTCGGCTAAGTAAATGCCCTGCCATCACCAGAGGGATTTCTCCCTTTGGTCGAAATGACAAGGGCTGGTTATTCGGATTGCTTGATCTACTTCCACTTGCCCACACTATCACAGAGTCGGCGCATCCCAAAATGGATTCCCGCGAATGCGGGAATGACAACTGTAAAGGCCATTATTTTTTCAATTCAGCGATTAGGGCCGGCACGACTTCATGCAGATCGCCGATGACAGCGTAGTCGGCTTTGGTCATCATGGGGGCCTCGGGATCGGTGTTGATCGCCAAAATCTTCTTGGAGCCTTTGCAGCCCACCCAATGCTGAATCGCCCCGCTGATGCCGCAGGCGATGTACAGATCCGGGGCAATGCGGGTGCCGGTTTGGCCCACCTGGTCAGCATGGGGCCGCCAGCCCAGGTTGGTGACCACGCGGGAACCACCCACGGCACCACCTAGCAAATCGGCCAGCTCGTCCAGCATCTCAAACCCTTCGGCGCTGCCCACGCCGCGGCCGCCGCCTACCACCAGCCGGGCCTCGGCCAGTGAGATTTTGTCACCTTCTGGCTCTTCGCGCGCCGTCACGCGCACCCGGAACAGCTTGTCATCCAGTTCCGGGGTGAACGTTTCCACGGCCACACTGCCAACCGGTGCTTCGCTGACGGGCAGGGTAAGCGGGGCGACGGTGAGCAGCTTGATGTCGCCGTGAAGCCTGGCTTCTTCAAACAGGCTGCCGCCCCAGCGCACGCGCATGATGTCGTAGCTGTCGCCCACGGTCACCTGGGTGACGTTGGCGGCCATTGCCAGGCCAAGCCGGGCAGCCATGTGGGCCATCAGCTCATTGCCTCGGTCTGTGCCCGTCGCCATGATCGCTTTGGGCGCGCCGCTGTTGGCCACCTGCACCATTGCTTCGGCCCACGCTTCCGGCGCGTAGTCGGCCAAACCGGCGTGGCTCACGACAATCGCCTGGCTGACGCCGTAGGTGGCCAAGCCTTCTGCTAATGGGGCTGCGGGATCGCCGATGAGTACGGCCGTCACCCCCACACCCTCCATCGCCGCCACCTCCCGCGCCAACGTGAGCATCTCCAACGATTGGTAGTTTAATTGTCCCCGGTCGTGTTCTATGATTGCTAAAATCATGATGCCTCACAATAAGAAGCGGAACACAGAGTTGCGCGGAGAACGGCAATCTTTGATTGCTAGAGCTGCACAGAGATTTTGAGAAATATCTCTTTCTTCTCTGCGTAACTCTGTGTCTCCTCTGCGAAGCTCTGCGTTCCTGTCCTTAATTTCATTTCACTTTACAAACTTCAGCTCTCGCAAAACTTCGACAATCTTGGGCACGGCCGCAGCCCCTGAGCCCAAAACCTCGGCTGATTTGCTTTGTTCCGGCGGATTGACAAACTTCACCATTTCCAGGCCGCCGCCGTTTTGCTGCGGCGATGTGGTTTCCAGCGGTTTCTTTTTGGCGCGCAGGCGTCCGGGTACAGAAGGATAGCGCGGTAAATTGATGCCTTCTTTGACGGTAATGACGGCAGGCAGGGCAACTTCGTAAATTTCAAAGCCGCCGCCTGCTTCGCGTTTGGCTACGGCCGTTTCCCCATCAATCTCCAGCTCTTTCACCCCCGTCACACAGGGCAAGTCTAAGGCATGGGCGACGCGCACACCAACTTGATAGCCACCACTGTCGGCCGCTTCATTGCCGAACAGGAGCAAATCGAACGTGTCGTCAGATGCTTTTACGGAATCCACAATGGCATTGGCCGTGGCCACCGGGCCCCATTCTTCGCCGTCCGTTTCCAGCAAGATGCCCTTGTCGGCGCCAACGGCCATGGCATCCCGAATTTGCTGGGTGGCTTCGTTGCTGCCCAGGGTGAGCACCGTTACGCTGCCGCCATGTTTTTCCATTAACTGCACTGCCTCTTCCACAGCACACTCTTCATGCGGACTCACCGTAAAGCCCAAATTACGCGTCTCAATCGCCCGGGCATCTTCTGTGAGCACAATCCTGGCCCCTGTTGCGGGGACTCGTTTGACGCATACTAGAATTTCCATCTGATCACCTTTTTCGGTAATCGGTATTCGGTAAACGGTAATCGGTTTTTCGTTTACTGATCACCGATTACCGATCACGGATAACCGACCACCGATCACTGTTTCATTCTCTCATTATCCGGGTCAAACAGCGGGCGGCTGCCGGCCACGGCCACTGTTACCGGATAGCGTTCCGTCATGTATTCCACAGCCAGCTTGGTGCCTTCTTTGGCCAGTTCGGGTGGCAGGTAGGCCAGCAGGATGTGTTTGCCGACCGATGGTCCTGCCCCAGCGCTGGTGACGTAAGACGGCCGTCCCTTACTATCCACAATACGCTCACCATCTGGCGTTACAATGGGTTCGCCGCCGTTCATGTAGCGCTTGATGCCGCTGGCGGAAGTATGATCATCCACCGTGAGCGTACACAAAATGGCTGCCGGACCTTCTTCGCGTGCTTTGAGATACGCTTCTTTGCCGATGAAGTCCGCCTTTTTCACCAGCCGCCGCTCCAAACCGGCTTCCACTGGCGTATATTCGCCTTCCAGCTCGTGGCCCATTAGCCGGTACCCTTTTTCCAGGCGGCCGGTTGTGCCATAAACGCCGATACCCACCGGCACGATGCCATGCGGTTGGCCCATCGTCCACAGCGTGTCCCATAGCTTGAGGCCGTGTTCCATCGCCGTGCTGATTTCCCAGCCCAGCTCGCCCACATAAGAAATGCGGAACGCGATAGCCGGAATGCCGTTGATGATGAGCTCTTTCACGGTGCCGTAGGGGAACGCCTCGTTGGAGACGTCGTCTTCGGTGGCAGCTTGCAGTACCTCGCGGGCTTTGGGTCCCCAGAGACCCACAGTGCAAATGGCGGAGGTCACGTCGGTCAAGGTGACCGAGCGATCTTTGGGCAGGTTGTCCACAAACCATTTTTTGTCTCGCCCGCCGTCGCTGCCGCCGGTGACGATGCGATATTTATCTTTGGCCAGGCGCAAAATGGTGAGATCAGACTTGAAGCCGCCGTGTACGTTAAGAATCGGCGTGTAGACGCCGCGCCCGACGGGTACATCCATCTTGTTGGCGGCCATCTTTTCGATGTAATCGACCACGCCAGGGCCTTCCACATCAAACAGGGCAAAGGCGGTGAGGTCAACCATGGCGACACGGTCGCGCATGGCTAAATGTTCGGCGGTGATGATGGGCGACCACCAGCGGGCGTCCCATTCATGCGGCCGTTCCTGAATTTGGTCTTTATATTCATCCAGCAGCTTGACGTTGCTGTTGTACCATTGCGGCCGTTCCCAACCGGCCGTCTCAAAAAATTCGGCCCCCAGCTCAACCTCGCGAATGTAAAACGGGCTGGTGCGCACGTTGCGGTTAGAGGCCCACTGTTCGCGCGGGTGGACAATGCCGTACGTTTTGTTAAACGCTTCCGAAGTGCGGGCGACGACGTGGTGGTTGGTACGGCCGTAATCATAAAAGCGCGCCACGTCGGTCGCATGGATATCAATTTCCGACGCGCCGTGCGTAAACCATTCAACGGCCGCTTTGGCAAAACCGGGCGCTTCCTTAATCCAGATAGCGGCCACCGACCACAAATTTTTCACTTCTGTTTCGCCAATGAGCGGTGCGCCATCGGGCGTGAGGGAGAGCAGGCCGTTGATGGCGTGGCGAATGCCGGCCTTTTCATCGCCCAGAATTTCCGGCATCAGCTCCAGCGCCTGCTCCAGCTGTGGCTCAAAATCATCTTCGGTGAAGGGCAGTTCGGTGGGGGACATGGCGGCCTCTTCAATGGAGGGAATATCGTTGGCGTCCATCAAAATGGGGCGGTGGGCGTAGGAGCCGACCTCCATGTCATTGCCGTTTTGCCGTTCGTAGCAGAACGTGTCCATGTCACGCACGATGGGGTATTCGATTTCGCTCGTGGTTTTTTCCATGAGCGCCAGCGGCCCCACGCTGATCATCTGATGCACGGCCGGCGTCAGGGGAATCGTTGCCCCGGCCATTTCGGCAATGCGCGGACTCCAGACGCCGCAGGCGATCATGACATATTTGGCCTTGATTTTGCCCCGATTGGTTTTGACGGCGCGGATTTTGCCCTTTTTCACCACTAAATCTTCAATTTCCGTATTGGGGAAAACCTTTAAAACACCTTTATTCATGGCATATTCGCGCATCAGCGTGCCGGCCCGCAGTGAATCGACTACGCCGACGCTGGGGGTGTAAAAGCCGCCCTTGATGACGCTTTTGTCCAGATAGGGCACCAGTTCCTCCACCTCATCCGGGGTGAGCATTTTCGATTCCACACCCCACGACTTGGCCGAGGCCATGCGCCGGCGCAGCTCTTCCATGCGCTCGTCGGTGCGGGCCACTTCAATGCCGCCGCTCTCGGTGAAGACGCCCAGTTCTTTGAACTGCGCCATGCTGTCCAGGGTGATCATTGTCATCTCTTTGGAATGGTCCACCGGGAAAATGAAGTTGGAGGCGTGACCGGTGGAGCCGCCGGGATTGGGCAGCGGGCCTTTGTCCAGTAGTACAATATTCTTCCAGCCGTGTTTGGCCAGATGATAGACTAAACTATTGCCCACAATCCCCGCGCCAATGACGACGATTTTTGCTTTTTTTGGTAAGTCACTCATGTTAAAAACTCCTTACTTTGTTCTGGTTAGGACTGGCAGTCCTGAATAATTTTAAGTTGAGCCATCTTTAAAACAGAACTGCCAGTCCTCACTCTCTAATACTCTGGTTTGATTTCTGCTTTGCGTTGGGTGATGAACGTTTGCAGGGCTTCGTCGATAGCCGGGTCGAGGTCGGGTGGTTGGTATTGGCGCAGGAGCTGTTTGTAACGGCCGTTTGCCCGCTGCATCGCCGTCAAGCCACCTTCATCACGCCACTGCTCAAACGAGTTGTAATCAAAAAAATCGGAGCGGTGGAAAGCGTGGCGGAAATTCTGCATCGTGTGCGGCGTGCCCAGATGATGGCCATCCGTGGGTACGGTGCGCAGCGACTCCATCGCCATGCCGTTCTCCGACAGGTCCAGCCCCTGCATAAACTTGTGGAACATGCCCAGCAGCTCCACGTCCATCACAAATTTTTCATACCCGGCAGCCAGCCCGCCTTCCAGCCAGCCGGCGGCGTGCAGTACAAAATTCACCCGCGCCATTACCGCCGGCAGCATCACCATTACCGACTCGTAGGCGGCCTGGGCGTCGGCGATTTTGCTGCTGGCAAACATGCCGCCGCTGCGAAAGGGGAGGCCATGTTTGCGCGCCAGCTGTGCGGCCGTATACAGGGCAAGCTGGCTCTCTGGCGAGCCAAACACGGGGGCGCCGCTCTGCAAATCAATGTTGGTTTGGAACGCGCCATACACCACTGGCGTCCCCGGATTGACCATTTGCGTAAAAACCACGCCGGCCAACGCTTCGGCATTGAGCTGCACCAAGGTTCCGGCCACGCCCACCGGAGCCATTGCGCCGGAGAAGAGGAACGGGGTGATGATCAGCGCCTGTCGCGCTTTGGCATATACTTTTAGCGCGCCCAACATGCGGTCATCCAGGCGGCGCGGGCTGCTGATGTTGATGAGCGAAAGCAGTGCCGACTGCTGCCGAATCTCTTCCGCGCCAAACAGTATTTCGGCCATTTTTACGCTGTCGGTGGCGTTTTCGGCCGATGTGACCGAGCCCATAAATGGTTTGTTGCTGTACTTGATGTGGCTGTACACCATGTCCAGGTGGCGCGTATGGGTTGGCTCGTCGGTGGGTTCTACAATGGTGCCGCCGGAGTGGTGTAGATAGGGGGTCTGGAAGGTGAGCTTGACAAAGTTGCGGAAATCTTCCAGGGTCGCGTCGCGCCGCCCGCGATCGACATCCACCACAAAAGGCGGGCCGTAGACCGGGGCGAAGCAAACGTGGTTGCCGCCAATGGTGACGTTGTTATCAGGATTGCGGGCTAACTGGGTGAACTGGCCTGGCGCTTTGGCAACGTACTCGCCAATCATTTCCCGGTCGAAGAAGGCGGTGTCCCCTTCTAGACGAACGCCATGCTGTTTCAGGATAGCGTGAGCTTCATCGTCGTAAAAATCGATGCCTACATCGGACAGAATTTCCAGCGAGGCGTTGTGGATTTTTTCCAGGCCTTCTTCATTGACGAGTTCATACGTGGGGAGATTGTTAACTGGCTGGGAAATTTTGGCAACGGCCGTTGCTTCGGGGTCGGTCTGTTGTCGGTCACGGCGACCGACTCGACGTGTGCGTCTATCGCGGCTCATAGACGATACCTCCTGCGAAAATAATTTGCGCAGAGATGCGGAGGCGCAGAGAAATGCAAAACAATCTGCGAAAATCCGCTAATAGTTTATTGAGCCAGGTTTTTCCCACGTAGGGAATATCCCGCTCAAACAGTAGGGTTCTGTGGGAAATCAGGCTGCAAGCAGCTGAGTAGATTTACCCAGGATAATGTTTTCGATATATTGTTGATACGTTACGATGTGTCGGCGCATCAGCGAAGCAGCCTCTTCTGCCTCACCTTTTTTTAGAGCTACCATGATTTCCTGGTGCTCCATAATATGTTTATATTCAATAATAGAATCTTTTTTATCGCCCAGCTTGGCCAGCGCAACGTACCACATACGCAGGCTTAGAGGGAATAAGGCCATTAGGGTTTGCTCCAAGAACTGGTTATCGGCGGCACTATACGTAATGCGGTGGCATGCTTCATCTACGGCGATGAGTTGTTCTGGGGAGATGCTGTCGGGTTGATTAATCTGGTTGAGGACGCGCGCCATTTCTCGCCAGTGAACGGCCGTTCCCCTTTTAGCAGCTAATTCAGTTGCCAAACATTCCAGGTTTAAGCGAACTTCATATAGACGTTGCAAATCGGTGAGGTTGATGGGGGTGACAAAAATACCGCGTCGGGGAATGATGTTAATCAGGCGTTCCAGTTCCAGCCGCTTGAGCGCTTCCCGGATTGGTGTCCGACCCAATCCCAGTTCTTCTTGCAAACGCGCTTCGTCTACGACGGCGCTGGGGGCCAGGGCAAGGGTGACAATTTTTTGCCTGATTTGTTCGTAGGCTTGCTCACTGAGTGAACGCTGTAACTCACCGCTTACACTCATCTTGTTTCCCTTTTTGCGAGTTGTGTAATCGGCATTGGGTTTTGTAGATAGGACAGAGTGGCTTGGCCGATTACTTTAGTAAAAGCGGGAAAATTGCTTTTTTAACATCCGAAGCTGTTCCCGCTTTTACATGAGCCCCTAAAATGCAATTGATATATCTGTGATATATCTGAACTTGGGCGCAATGGTAACACACGTTCAGTGTGACGCAAGCGATTGAGAAGATTATTTTAGGTTTGGGCTCGCTTTGTGAGCAATTGGGCAATGGCCTGCTTGTCGCTGGCAATGTATTTCTGTAGGAAGAGATAGCAGATTAACGAGGGAGGCACGAAGATTTGGAAGAGGGAAAGCCCCACGGCGTAATTGTCTGGTTCGGGCAGGCGACCGGTGAGGCTGGCAAACAGCCAACCGGCCAGCCAGACGCTGATGGCGTTGCCCACGGCGCGAAACAGACGGCTAAGCCCGATGACCGTGCCGCGATGTTCGGGCAGGTTCACATCAGTAATCATGGCCGCCCAGTTGGGCGGATCGGCGGACTGGAAGGTGACGGCCGTAAACGCCACCACAAACGCCAGGATTACCCAACCATTGCTGATGAACGCGACCAGAACGGCCGTCACCAACTGCCAAAAGCTGGCCGGTTCCGGGAGTATGAGGTTACGAAAAGGGATGAAGTAGAGCCAGACGTACAACGGGGCAGAAACCAGCAACCCAATCATGGCTAAACGCACGCGTCCCCGACTGTTCCGTGTTTGCCACCAGTCGCCCAGATGCCCGGAGAGAACGGCCGTAAATCCCCCCAAACTCAACAGGGCAATGATCAGATTGCCCACAATGGTGGCCGTCTCCAAACCATAGCCCTCGGCTTGAACACGGGCTACGGTCCAGCGGGGAATCCAGACGGTGGAACCGTAAGCCAGCGCATAGAAGAAGCTTTGCAGCAGCAGCCAGCGATTGGACGCTTGCCGTAACATACCGGCAACATCGGCACGGCTGATGCGGAATTCGTACCGTTTGCCCTGGGCAAAAATCGGCTTTAGCTCCGGCTCAGCCTGGCCGCGCAGCGGCTCCTGGGTAAACAAAAAGAGGAGGGCAAACAGCAGCCCGGCGGCGGCAATAATCCAAAAAGGATAGCGCCAATCAAAAGCGCCAACTGTTCCCGCCAGCAGCGCCCCCAGCGAGGTGCCAATGCCCTGTGAGACGCTCCACAGGCTCAACGCCAGCCCCCGTCGATGGGCCGGCACCAGATCGCTCACCACGCTGAATCCCAATGAGCTGATGCCGCCAACGCCAACGGCCGTCATCATCTGAAACAATAAAAAATGGATAAAGGTTTGGGCTGTCGTGGTAAGCAGCATGGCTGTCACCCAGACCAGCGTGCCCCAAAACAGAAGCGGTTTGCGCCTTTTCTGGTCGCCCCGGTAGCCCCACAGCACGGCAGCAATGGCTACGATTAGAATGTAAACGGCCGTAACCGAACCCAACGCGGCATCACTGGCCTGCAAATCACGGGCGATGATGGCGTACAGTGGCGGCAGCACACCTGCCGCTGCATTATCCAGCGAGGCTAGAACGATAAAAACGGTAAAGGCAAAAAGTTGTCTGAGGCGAAACGTTGCCGCCATTTTGTCCGCTAACCGCGCCGGCGTGCGAAGAAGATTGCCAGGCCTGCAACCAAGACAAGTCCAATCCCAACCAGGATGAGGCCGCCGTTGCCGCCTTCATCTGGCGGATTGGCCGCTTCGGCTGTGGCAGCGGCTGTGGCTGTTGGTTGAGGGGGAACGGCCGTTGGCTGAACAATCGCTGTAGCGGTGGGACGCACCTCAGTGGGAGCTGGCTCCGTGGCGGTAGGTGTTTCCGTAGGGGCCGTTACCGCAACGTCGCTGCTTGTGGCCGTAGGGGCGGTGGTCGGCGTATCGGTTGGCACCGGCGTGACGGTGCAAAACGGAATCGGTGTGGGATTCCAGATTGCCCCCGGTGTGTGCGTACTGTCATCAAGCGGTGGGGCTTCGACTATGGGCACGATGGGTGTATAGCCCTGGACCAAAACAATTTCATCGGCCACCCAGCCAAACTGGCCGTTGTTAAACTGGATGAGCCACCATTCGGCCGTTTCTGCCCGTCCTACAATGTAGCGCACCTCTAAATAAACCAGTTGCCCAATAACGTCATACTCCAGGCCTGGACCACTACGCACGTTGGTGGCTCCTAACGTTTCGATAGTGGGATTGCCACTGCACGGTTCGGCCGTGGGTAAGAAGCCCCCAACCGGCGTGGGCGCAATGTTAACCGGCAGCAGGGTTGATGTTGGCGTTGCTTGTGGTGGTGGCGTATTGGTTGCCGTGGGATTGGTGCCACCGCCGCCACCGCCACCGGATTGCGTTGCAGTAGGTGGGGGGGAAGTTGGTGTTCGGGTTGGAATCGTTTGGTCTTGTTTACTGTCAGAGCCATAGACAGCGGGTAAATTGACACTTCCCCCAAATGCGGCAGCACCAACCAGTAGACAAAATAGAGCAAGGATAATATTTCGTTGAATCATCACGGGACACCATGAGTATTTGTTACATTCACAACGCCGTACCAGGCCAATCTCTTGGCACTGCCTATTGCATTAAAAATTTGCTTGTCAACTTTGGCCAAAAATCTATGGAGTTTTTGAAACGCCATCTCACCTCTAGGCAAAGCACGGACAACGTAGGCTAGCGGAGCAAATAAGAAAAAAGTATCAACTTCCTTTGTCCCAAATGCTTGCCCAAAACGGGACATTTCCTGAATAGTTAAAGGATGCTCATCCTGAGTACGTAATTTGGGAGTTAGCTTTCTACCAAGCCAAATAAGAGGGTGGTGAGCTAACGGTTCTGAAAACGTAGCCCGTCCTTGAGGCTTTAATAGCCGCTTGACTTCAGCTATTGAGAGTTTTTCATCAAGATGATGAATGATTGCCTTGCCAAAAATAATTCTAAAACTATTTTGGGCGAAAGGGAGTTCTTCCGCATTTGCCTGGACGAAAAGAATTTCAGCATCTGGCAGTAATTGGGCTGCCATCTCTTTTGCTAATAAAAGCTGGGTATGAGACAAATCGACACTGACAACGGTTAGGTTGTTACGGGCAAGATCGATCGTGTGTTTTCCTTCCCCACAGCCCATATCTAAAACCAATTCACCATCTTTTGCCTGTAGAAATTCCAGGCAAAAGTTTGATAACCCGTCAAACGCGGGCGGCGCATAGAGAAAATGGTCGAGGGGTAAGCGCCGATGTGCTTCTTTATCGTGCCATTCCAACTCTTTTTGAATAATTTCTTGCCGGTTTTGTCGGTTTTTCAATTGCTTCTGCATTTTTTTACTGGCTGAATGTGATAGAGATTTGTGTATCTGTCTGTAGATCAAGCGAAATTTCAACTACATTGGTTTCGCTGTGCATAGCTGCTTCGCTAGTTGTTTGATAATTTAATAGAGTGCTTCCTTCGGGAAGAGTAACGTTTACTCTGACTGATTCGGTGGGCGAACCCGCCTGTTTTTGCAGCCAAAGATTATATACGAACTGGCCATTTTCTCCTCGTTGAACAATAGTTTGGGGAAGCGTGTAATTATACGCTGTTGTGAGTTCTTCACCGCGTGGCACCATGAAGAAATTTGTGAAGGTAGTAAATTTGGCAAATTCATTCGTTGTGCTTGGTGAACCATTCCAGGCGATGCCGCTCAGAAGCGTTTCTGCCGGCACCTGGTGGGTTGAAGCATTAGACAAGTGTGAATTCAGTGGGGCGTAAATTCGCAAAAAATTAAAGTAGCAGCGATCCGCTATCTCTTGATAATTAGGTGCGTTGGCATAAGATATGCCTTGTTCACAAACTGAATTTTCAATGGGTAGATTTGTGTGCTTGTAAGAAATTGTGAGGTCAGATTCTGATTCACCAACGGGGTTCAGGGTGACATTGTAAACATAGCTGCGTTGTATGTGCATGTTCGTTTTGTTGTAGCCCATATTTGTATCTAGAACCAATAGAAAATCTTGGCCAGGTGGATTTTCTAAACGGCCGTCCCAATTTAGTTGGTCAAGTACGGCCGTTTCTTCAGCGTCCACCAGATAAATTTGTAGATGGCGGTTGTTGAGCGCCTCGTGCATATTTTTGATGAAAGCAATTGGCTCCACTGCCCCAAAGTTGCTTTGAATTTTGTCCAGAATAGCTGTAGCAAAGGTTAGCAAGAACGCTTTGCGATTTTGCAGCCAATCCTGAACAGTTTGATCTTCGCGAATATTAAATGCATTGCGGAAGCTTTCCACCGTGTTTTGTGCCGTAATTGTTTCACCACCGTCGGCAATTTTCACGGGACCGGTGGCCGCAACCAGCAGGCTCATAAACTGCTGGTCAATGGCAATGACGCCATCTAGCATAGTCTCAGGCTCCACGCGCTGGTACAGCTCTATGGCTGTTTGTGCCGAATGAGGAAAATCAGGCCAGTAATTGGCATCTCGCAACAACAAATAATCTAGCCCCATGAACTCATAAAGTGGCTGTGGCGGATAATCATACAGGTCTGAGTTTTCTAGTAGAGTTTGGGTATCAAATGTACTGGCATCCTGAAAGGCAAGGCTCTGAATATCACCGTTTTCGACGGTAAGTGTCCCTACACCGGAGATAAAGCCGCCAGTGGCCCGAATTTCATCTTCGTTTTGGGCTAATAGGAGGTAAGTGCGACGGCCGTCCTGCCCCATGATCTCCGGCAAAATCTGCACAATTGCCAGACTGTCCTGGGCAATAGGTAGCCATTCGTCTGCCTGAGCAAATAGGGGTTTGAGACGCTCTGGGAACGCATCAACATTGGTAATATCGGCTCGTGCCTGAACTACACGATCCAGCGACAAAGCCGCCTGAGCCAGTCCGGGACGAGCCTCGGCTAGGGCATTAATCAGCTGCGGCAGTTGGCCATCATCGGCATCTTCTACTTGTATGATGTGTAAAATTGGTTTGAGGCTGGCCATGGCGTAAACGGCCGTTTCCGTTCCCGCATCCCCCATTTCCACCAATTGTGGGGTAGATACCAGCAATGGGCCAACCTTAGGCACCCAACCCAGGCGGGGCATGAAAGGCATCAAAAAAGCTGTTTCATGCCGCAGCACAATAAAATCTTGTCGAATGGTGCTGACCATCGACTCCGCTGCATCTGGGTCAATATTGGTAAGGCCATTTGCCATGAGCGTTTGCGCTGTCTCTTGCTGTGTCAACAAGGAGTTTATCGCCTGACCAATGCGCCACCCTTTTACACCAAGCCACAGCAGCAACAACAGACCCAAGAATAGGAAAACTGTTTTCCAGCGCAAGGGCCAAAAGGAAATGGCTTGTGATCTTTGTATGGTGTTATCGGTTTTTGTTGTCACTCGATACTGTCCTGTAAACAATCAATAGCTACTTTCCCACTTGGCCCTGATGCAAAATGCACCTGACAAATAGCATGCTGCGGCTTGTTAGCCGCTTCAAATAGCGTAAGATTGTCTTCGTCCAGAGCACGCAAGGTTGAGTGTTGCTGTCCAAGATTATGACGATACCAATCAAAGGCAAACAACTTGTCATCAACGAGAATAATATCTGGCCTTTGCCCCTCTACATGGTGGAAATACCACAATGAAAAAATGTCCGGATCACCAGATGTTATTAAAATTGCGCCTGGTGGGGCAGGCTCCAATATTTGCTCCGCTTGCTGCCGGATATTGTGAATATTTGCACCATTTTGACTCAACAAGTGTAGCAAAAGTGCTGTTCCCGGCAAGAAGACCCCCCATCTTTTCAGTGAGTAAACTGCTGGAGTTAAGCAAAGGCTAAACATGAGTAGGGCTGGCAGTGTGAGCACAATCGCGTCCTCAGTGTTGTAAAGTAAGGCGTAGATCAAATAAAAAACGGCTGTTCCCAACAATCTCCACCATATTCGTCGCGTTAAGGAACGGCCGTTTTGTACTTTTTGGCCAGCCAGTAAAAGCAGCGGCCAACCGAAAATTGCCAATTGTTGGGCAAATGTGCCGACCCAAATCAGGAGCCTGGGCCATAATTTAGCGAACGGCAGGGCAAATTGATTGGCCTGGTAAATTTGGCCGCTCACCAACCACCACCAGCCAGCCAATGTATTAGGATTTCCCCATAAAACTGGGCTTCCTTGTCTGGCTAGTGCAGGCAGTAGCAGGAAAGGCGAAGCGCCAGTTAGCGCACCAATGGTTAATGTTCCCCATTTCTTGGCTGGCGTTAAGGCTAATGTTAATGGCCATAAGAACAAAGAAGTGAGGTGAGTTGTCAAGCTCAACCCCAGGCAGAAACCAATAATGAAAGGCGGCCATTTCCCCAGCAATGCCCACAAAAAAGCAGCAACCGCCAGCAAATTCAAACTGTACACTTCGGCCACGACGGCCTGATCCCAGACCAATGGTGAAAAAGCAAAAATGAGCCCCGGAATTGTTGATAGAGACAAGGCAGCTTGGGCATCGGATACAACTTTCAGCTTTTGGGCTGTAGATGTAACCAACCCGGCAGCCATAGCGGCACAAAGTGCCGAAAGTAAATGGAATCGGTAGGCGACTGGCTCAAAAGGCAGCAAGCTGAAAAGCTTACCCAGCAAGATGTAAGTAGGATAACCAGGGGGGTGGGGTATCCCCAGAGTGACGGCGGCGGTGATCAGTTCGCCCCCATCGCCGCTGTTGGCTTGCCAGGTAAGATCAGGTGCTAGAGTAGGTAAATAGATGAGAAAGGCAAAAACGGCCGTCCCCAGACTGTACAATATGCTTCGGTGTTGCCAGAGCCAAGAGCGCATGCAGTTACGTCTTGGCCAATGGCTGGACCAATCCCCAGGCATAACCAATTCCCAACGCCAGGGCACGACAAAAGAGCAGCCAGGGCGATGCCCAACAAACGGACCGATCTTTGTGCCACGCCTTTTGTAAGAAAGGCAGCGTTGTCAGTAAAAATAGACCAAGCATCAAAAAAGTGACAACAAAGGCAACTGGAAAGAGCGCGGCAGTAGCCAATGTGCCCAAACTGAGGGCCACCAGTGCCATTTGCAGCTTAAGCACCTGTGGCGTGTGGGAATCTTTGATGACTCGCTCCGGGTAGCGGCGCATAATTTGGGCTTTCCAGTAGCCAATCATCACTTTTTTGCGGAAGTAGCGGGGTAGGCTGTTGCTGTGTTGGTGAAAGACGACGGCCGTTTCCTGGAAAACCATCTTGTGACCCGCTGCCGCCAGCCGAAATGAAAGTTCCTGATCTTCTACATAATGAATCGCTTCATCGAAGCCGCCTGCTGCTTTGAGCAAGTCTGCCCGGTAACCGGCCGAATACGTATCGATGAAGTCGATGGCAGGCTGGGTGCGCAGCAAATCATACTTGTCCTCATATTCAATTTGTACAAAGCGGGCGACTAGCTCTGGCTGGTTTGTAGCGTAGATGCCTTTGCAGCCATGGACGGTAGGGTCCTGAAACGGCCGAATCATCTTTGCCACCCAGTTTGGTTGGGGCGCGCAGTCTGCATCGGTAAAGAGGATGATTTCCCCTTGCGCTACAGCCAATCCACTGTTGCGCGCTGCCGCTGCGCCGCGCTGGGTTTGGTGCTGGACGAGTTGAACGCCAGCAGCCCGGGCAATTTCCTGTGTGCTGTCAGTAGAGCCATCGTCTACCAGAATAATTTCCAGCTGAACGCCTGCAGGCAGCACTTGCGACTGGCACGCTTGCAGGCAGGCGGGCAAGGTATGGTAAGCGTTTAAGGCGGGAATGATGATCGATACGTTCATTAATGTTGGGCTGTGTGTATTCACGGCGCGCTGGAAGCGCTCAGGCGTTGCCATGACCATTTGGTCTGCGCCGCGGCCAGACTGCCTAAGGCTATTTTGGGTAGCAGCGTACACAAGTGAAACACGACAGCATAGCTTACGATAACGGCCGTTGCTAACGATTCGGCCTGCCCCACCTGAGCCAACACAAAAAATACGGCCGCTTCAAAAACACCTAGTTCTCCTGGAGCCGTTGGTGGCGTCGTCACCAGGGCCACTGCTACGTTAATCAGCATTGCTGTTACAAAATCCAATGGTAGAGAAAAAGCAAAAAAAAGAACATACGGAACAAAAATGTCCAGAAAGGTAATGAGCAACGACGAAAGAACGATTGCCTGGATACCACGCTTGCTGTGTAACGCAGATAAGCCGTTTAGTCCAGAAATCAATCTATGATTGAACCACGATTCAGCCTTGGTCGGAAAATGCTTAAATAATTGTTGTAATCGCTTAGCAATTTGATCAGTTTTATAAGTAACAAGCCCCATTCCAAGCAAAAGGATTGTCGCTGTTAGGGCCAAGATGATGCCAAGCTGGTCAAAATTCGAGGGCAAGATTGCTAAAGGAACGAGAAGCAGTAGAACCAATCCTAACAATATGAATTCAAGGCTTTTTTCAATAAGCATGGTGCTGACGGCCTGTATTTTGCTGTAGCCGATTTGCTGATTGATTGCATATGCGCGGCCGATTTCGCCCAAGCGCAAAAAAGGGAGCACCGTATTGACAAACTGACCCAGCCAGATTGCCCAAAAAACGGCCGTATACGGCACCCCATCTTCTTCATCCGGAGCCAGCAGCACGCGCCAGCGCCATGCTTTGACACTGCCGTTAAGGATGAAGATAAGCAGCGCCAGGAGAATGAAACGGCCGTCTGCTGCCAGAAATGCCTGGCCAATATCGGCAAAGGCAATGGTGCGCGAAAGATACCAGATACCGCCAATGAGCAAGACGGCCGTAAGCCCCCCATTGATCCAGGGCCAAAATTTGCGCCAGCGAGAAGGTGTTGCCGTTGGTTTGCTTTCCGGGTGGGTAGACACGACTGATTGCTTAGTTGCGTGGCCGAGTATACATCAGCATCGCTCCGTACACGGCCAGGAAGAAGAGGATCAACGTGATCAGGAAGCCAGCCCACAGGATGGCCCGATTGCGCACCAATGTGCTTTGGCTAATTGGCAAGGTGGCTACGGCCGTTGCTTCTGCTGCCGATTCACCCACTACTGCTGGTGGATTGGTCGCTTGTACAGCAGATTCTGTTGGGGCAATATAAGCCTCATTAACCGCATTGTTCGTGGGTGGCGGCAGCTGGTTTGGATACGCTTCCTCCGGCTGCGCGGGTGTGGCGGGCGGTGGGTAGCCATTGGTTGGCGTTGTTTCCGGGTCTGTTTGGGCCATGGCTGGCCGGGTAGAAAACAGCAGCAGCGCGGCCAGCGGTAAAAACAGCAAAAACCAGAACGACGATTTTTTCAGCACAATTTTCATTTTGAACTTCGCAGTGACGCAATTAAGTTAAAGAGTGTCCAGCCAGTGAACAGCAGCCAGACGGCCGTTTCCCACCAGCGCGTCGATGTAAAAATAAGCCCCAAGAGAACAAGCAAAAAGCCAATCCAAAACAGCTGGGCAAAGGGCGATTTTTGGTAAATTTCGGTCAAAGTTTGTGGTATCGTCCGGGACAACCAATAGGCGTAGCTGAACGTTCCCAGCAAGACGGCCGTTCCCAAAATCCATAACCCATTCGCCCAGACAGATCGCCAATCAATCACGGCGAAAAAGTATAGCATATGTTAAAATCGCCACAACTTGAGCATGGTGAAAACCTGGCGGATTTTTATCTCTACGCCTCCGCGCCTCTACGTTAAATTGTTTTTGTAGGAGAAAGTATGGCCAAAACCCGATCCCGATTTGTCTGCCAAAACTGCGGCCGCGTTACCGCCGCTTACGTGGGGCGCTGCCCCAAATGTGGCGAATTTGACACGATGGAAGAAGAAGTTCTGGTTGCCGAAGCGCCGCCCAGCCAACGTAATCGCCGCGCCACCGGGCAAAGCGACAGCCAGCCGCAGCGCCTGGCCGAAGTCACCGCCGACGGTTTTGAGCGGCTGCCCCTGCCATTGCCTGAATTCGGCCGTGTCCTGGGCGGCGGTATTGTGCCCGGTTCGCTGGTGCTGGTAGGTGGCGATCCCGGCATTGGCAAATCCACCCTGTTGCTGGATGTGTCGGCGCTGACGGCCAACGCCCACGGCACTACGCTGTATATTTCTGGGGAGGAGAGCAGCCGGCAAATCAAAATGCGCGCTGACCGCCTGGGCATCACTGCTGACGATTTATATTTGGTGACGGAGACGAAGCTGCAAGCGATTTTGAACCACGTGGAAGATCTGAAGCCCACGCTGGTGATTGTAGACAGTATCCAGACGACCTTTGCCGAAGATTTGACCTCGGCGGCGGGCAGTGTGAGCCAGGTGCGGGAATGCGCCAGCCGCTTTCAGGAACTGGCCAAGACAACCGGTGTGGCCATCTTTTTGGTGGGTCACGTGACCAAAGAGGGCACGATTGCCGGGCCGCGCGTGCTGGAACACATTGTAGACACAGTTTTGTACCTCGAAGGCGATCCATTCCACCGTTATCGTTTGCTGCGCAGCGTGAAGAACCGCTTTGGTGCTACCAGCGAGGTGGGCGTGTTTGAAATGATCGACAAGGGGATGGTGGAAGTGCCCAACCCATCGGAGGCGTTTTTGGCGGAGCGGCAAATTAACGCGCCGGGCTCTACCATTGCCGTAACGATGGAGGGAACACGGCCGCTGCTGGTGGAAGTGCAGGCGCTGGCCAGTTCCACCACGTTTTCTAATCCGCGGCGCACGGCCAATGGGGTGGATTACAATCGGCTCTTGTTGATTACGGCCGTTCTCACCCGCCGCGTTCGTGTAAAGCTGCATGATAAAGATGTGTTTGTCAACGTGATTGGCGGTTTGCAAATTGATGAGCCGGCGGCTGATTTGGCTATTGCCATAGCCATTGCCAGCAGCGTAAAAGATCGTTCAGTTCATGCCGATATGGCGTTTGTGGGCGAAGTGGGGCTAAGCGGCGAACTGCGGGCGGTGAGCCAGCTGGAATCTCGCCTGAAAGAGGCACTCAAGCTTGGATTTAAGCGCTGTGTCATTCCCAAAACCGCCCAGCGCCGCCTCGCAGAACCGCCAAAAGGGCTGGAGCTGGTCGGCTGCCGTAATCTGGCTGAAGCGATTGATGTGGCACTTATAAAGACCTGACAGGTGGCCGTCGCAGTTCGAGTAGGCCAAGGAGTTGAACGGCCACCTGTCAGGTCTGCTTTGCTAGTTGTCGCGGATTACGGCCGTAACTTCCATCTCCCCCGCATTGTCAAACGTCAGGGTCAGCGGAATCTCTGTACCGGCGGCAAAATCGATTTGTTTGCCCATGCACATGACGTGCAAACCGCCTGGCTTTAGCTCGGCGCTGCCGCCAGCTGGCACCGGAATCGTGCCGCTTTCCACCGGCCGCATGCCCATGACCCCTTCACCCTTATCATACATTTCATGCAGTTCAACCATGCCACAGGCGTCTGTGGCCACAGAAACGAGCGCGTCGTCGTTGTCACCGTTGTTGATGAGCATCATGTAAAATGCGCCGTTTTCGGCCACGGCGGGTGATGTTCGGCCCCATGGGTCGGTCACGGTAATTGGGTCATCGCCGCCGCTGGCGGTGCAAGCAACGGCCGTTAGTAAAAATAGTGCCAAAAAGAACAATGCTTTTTTCATTCGTTTGTCTCCAAAATATTTGTTTTAGAATAATTGACAACCTATCAGATTTTTCCTAAACAAACGAACGAGGCGGGGGAAGTGGGGGCAGAAGATACAGTTCCTGTGGTGCCTGATGCTGGGGCTTGAGCCAGCACACGAAGGTGAGCAGAACCAAAACAGCAATTATGGGCGTGATCGGCTGAATGAAGTTGTTTTGGACGGCCGTTTCGCCAAAAGTTGTCTCGCAAGGCACCTGAAACTGATCGGGAACAATCGTATGGCAGCCAAAGATTGCCAGCGGCGATCCCACCAGAATGACAGCCAGCAGCAGCATAGCCCAAAAGGTGTAAACAACTTTCATGACGTCACGCATCACCGAGATTATAGCAAAGGAATTGGCTTTAAGAATTTTAATTTCTTGAGAAAAGTTGAGCAGTAGACTTAGCAGGTGGCCGGCCAAGGAGCTAATCGGCCACCTGTCAGGTCTCATTTGCCCATTAGCCTCGCCGGGCCACAACTACTAAGATGCCGCTGGCCACCAGGAGCACAGCTACGGCACCAATGAGCATCCAAAGTAGATTGCTGGTTTGCTGAATGGGGTCAGCCGGCTGCGGTGTAGGGGCAACGACCGTTGCCCCTACATTATTTTCTGCCTCGTTAACGGCGGCAACTTCCTGCGTAGCTGCGGCCGTAGCGGTTGCCGTGGGGGTGTTTGTTGGCGTGGCGGTTGGTGTGAAAACGGCCGTGGCCTCAGCCGTTGGCGAGGCAATCGGTGAGGCAATTGTTGTCACCTCAACAACGCTGCGGCCCAAGATTGGATCTTCAGAGGAACCGCCAACGGTTGCCGGTTGGGGACGATGGCCTACCACAATTTCTTGCCCTAGCTGAAGCAGCGCATTTTCTTCCAGACCACTCACTTCGTATAGTTCATCAAGTGTTAAATCGTAGGTGGCAGCAATGAGCAGCAGCGTGTCGCCACCACCTACCACATGAACAATTGTGCCATCCGGCTTCACGCGGGCATCGGGGAATCCGGCCAGCGGCGTCGAGCCATCAGGCAGCACCGTGTAGCCAATGATGATGTTTTGTCCCACGGAAAGCAGGCTGTTGGGCAGCAAATTGTTCCAGGCGTACAAATTTTCCAGCGAGACGTCATACAAGTCGGCCAGGTTTATGAGCGTGTCGCCGGTTTGCACGGTGTAGAGGATACGGCCGTCTGGCTGCGCCGTTGGTGAAGCGAGCGGAGTAGGGCTGGGCAGCGGCGTCGGCGTCAACGTCGGTGGCAGTGGGGTGGGTGACGGCCCCGGCGTAGGTGATGCCGGTGGTGGCTGAGTGGCGGTGGGGGTGGCATTAGGATCGGCCGTTGGTGGTGGGGGTGGCGGTGGCGGAGCGGCAATGCTGCCACTTTTGTAGGCAGCGCTTAATTCGGCCGTGAGCTGTAAATAAAAGTTGCCGTATTCCACGCTGGGCTCAATCTGGCTGCCTTCCTTCCACTCATTAAATGAGGTGATGATGAGCATATCGGGCGAGCTGGCTGCTGCCCCGCCAAAGGTGGAGCGGTAAAAATCGCCGTTGGCCCGGTCACGCGGGGCGGTGCTGGAGCCAACCAGGTCAGCATTCCAGCCGGGCATGGCGGTGCCTACCCAATATTTATAGCCGCCATAGGTTTGGGCTGCTGCCCGTGTGTTGGCCGCCCAGGTTGCGGCCGTTCCGGCCGGATTGCCTGACCAGGCGATGTTGTACAAGTGCAGTCCGTCGAAGGCGTCCAGGTAAGTGGTATCGCCACCCTCGGCAATCCAGATGCTGTTACGGTCCGGGTCTACCGTGTTGCGAATTGTCACCCACTCCGCTGGCGACAAAATCCAGTTGGCCCAAAAGAAAACAACGGGCTTGCCATCCACGCGCAGGTAGGCGGGGTGCGTGGCGTGGGTGCTCAGCAAAGTGCGCAGTGCATTGATGCGATCCTCGTTGCTGGCAAAGAAGGGACTGGCCGTTTCAAAATCAACGGCCACTTTAAAGCCAACCCCAGAAGCAATGTTCAGCAGCGCCTGAAAATTAGTTTCCGTCTGATTGTTCACCGTTTCCGGCCCGTACCAGCTTTGTACAAAGCCATCAATTCCGGCTGACTGTGCCTCATTCACCTGCCGCTGTATCGTGCCCGTGTCGGTTGAGAAGTAAGGAGACACCGGTTGAAACGGCGTAGAGCCAGGCCCAAAACTGCCAGGACTGTACCAGGCATAATAAAAGGCCAGCACCAGCCGGGTTTGCCCCTGGGCTTCTGCTGTTGGCGGCATGGTTGCCTGCCTAAGAAACAGTGGCAGAATGAGCAGGCTAAGAAAAAGCAGCCCCAGACGTAGGCTGCGAGATGTTCGATTTTGGATTGAAATCATAAGTATCGATTATAGCGCCAGCTGATTCAGCTGTCAGGTTTGCAAAACTTTACAGGTCTGCTATTATTCTCCACCGTTGCACAGCAAAAAACTTAATATCTGCTGCTTTCCGCTCTTAAACACGATTTAAGGGCAAAGCTCGCCAGAGTAATTCCAAGGAAAGGAGGTTAGCAACGTGCGAGAGTACGAAGTTACCGTTATTTTTCAAACAAATTTAGAAGATGAAGCTCGTTCTACATTGGTAGAGCGCGTTTCTGGTTGGTTGACCCACAGCGAAGCCGAAGAGGACAAGCCGGTACAAAACGTGTGGGGTCAGCGTCGTTTGGCGTATCCAATTCGCAAGAATACGGAAGGGTACTACATTTTGTTCGATGCAAAATTAGATCCGGAACGTCTTGCCGACATTGAACGCAACATGCAGTACACCGATGATGTTTTGCGCTACATGATTGTGCGCAAGGAAGAACAATAAGGACTGTCCTGGCAGGTTAGTTAGCCTGTCAGGTTTGCTTTTGTAACTGGTTAATTTGGTATCAGGCTGTGTAATGGATATTAACCAGACTCTTTATATTTTTTAACAAGCGAACAACGGGTAAATCCCCCTATTGTTGGGAGTGTGTCATGAACAAGGGGCTGAATAAAGTAATGATTATTGGTTGGGTCGATGGTGAACCAGAAGTGCGGCAAACGCCCAATGGCCGGTCAGTTGCTTCATTCAGTGTGGCCACTTCCCGCACCTGGACCTCGTCGGACGGGGCCAGGCATGAAGAGACGGAATGGTTTAACGTGGTTGCCTGGGGCAGCCTGGCGGAGATTAGCAGCAAGCGCCTGGGACATGGCCAGCAGGTTTATGTGGAAGGGCGTTTGCAAACACGCAGCTGGGATGACAACAGCGGGCAGAAACATTTCCGCACGGAAGTCATTGCCCACGAGCTTATTGCCCTGGCCGATGCCACTGTTTAACGTTTTTTACTAGAGGGATGTGCGTTTACCCTTTGTATTAATGAGGAACTAAAAATGCGAAGAACACGAGGACCAAGAAGAAAGCGCTCTTGCAACTTTTGCGCCGACAATGTGAAGGTGATTGATTACAAACAGCATGAGATGTTGAGCCGGTATGTGAATGAATTCGGCCGTATCCGCCCCCGTCGTCAGACTGGTACCTGTGCCAAGCATCAACGTGCTTTGGCCGTGGCCATTAAGCGGGCACGTCACATTGCCTTGCTGCCGTTTGCAGACGAGTAATTATGGCCAAGAAACAAGAGTCAACAACAAATGACGGGGAGCGCCGATCGCGCAAAGAAGTGCTGATGGCGCGCAAGCGCGCCGAGCAGACCCGCCAGATTCGTATTGGTGTGGCTGTGGTTGGTGGCTTGCTGCTGTTGGTTTTTCTGGCCGCGGCTATTAATGAGCTGGTGATTGCCCCAAATCGTCCTGTTGCCATTGTAAGCGGTGAAGAAATTTCCCTGAAAGAGTGGCAAGATCGGGTGCGTTTTGAGCGGGCACAGCGGATCATTTTGTTGGAGAATCAGCTGGAGGCATTCCAGGGAAACGTGGGTGTGGTTCAGCAGTTTGCTGGCCAGGCAATTAATGATTTGTTGCAAGCAGAGCTGCTGGGTCAGAACACGCTCAACCAGATGATTGACGAGGCGGTGATTCGGCAGGCGGCCGAAGCGCGTGGCATTACGGTTACAGAAGAAGATGTTGATGCTGAGATCGGTGCCACGTTTAATTTTTTTGATGGTGGCTTGCCCACGCGGGTACCGACGGCCACGCCAACGGTTGAACCAACACCTTCGGTAACGCCCATTCCTACGGCCGTTATCACCGACATCATCCCCACCAACACGCCACTGCCTACAGTTACGCTTGGACCGACCAGTACACCGGCACCAACGGCGACGCCCGTTTCGGCCGAAGCGTTTCAAGAGGAGTTTGAAGGGCTGGTGGCTCAGTTTGAAGATCTGGATGTCTCAGAAGAACAGTACCGCGAAATTGTGCGCAACCAACTTTACCGCGAGCGCCTGATTGAAGCATTGGCTGAGGAAGATGAGCTGGCCGAAGAGGCGCAGCAGGTGAGCTTCTTTGTTTTGCAGTTTGAAACCGAAGAGGAGGCCAACGAGGCCGCCGCTGTAATGGATTCTTCCGATTATCTTTCGGTATGGAATGAAATTCGCAGCCAGCCAGCTGATCCGGAAGCTGGATCGACGGCGCAGGCCAGCGAGGTGTTGTGGCGCACGCAGGATGCTGTTGCCGCCAGCTTGGGCGCTGAGATTGCCGAGTCGGCTTTTGCCCTACCGGTTGGTGAACAAAGCGATGTGATTTCCCGGACGGTGGATGCGGAGACCTCCCGATATTATCTGATTCAGGTAACGGGGCGAGAGGTACGGCCGTTATCCGCCTCTGAGCTGCAAACACGACAACAAGAAAATCTGGCTGCGTTTATCGATGCACAGCTCACGGGCAACCTGACGCTCACCGAGTATGATCGGGGCCGGACGCCAACAACTCCGGTGCTGGATCCGCTCTTTACCACACCGCCTACAGCAACACCGCCGGTTGGTGGATAGGCGCTAACGCGAATTGTGAATTGGGAATGATAAATATAAGTAGGGTCAAGGCATGCCTTGACCCTACTTGCGTTATGGGGCAGTTGAGGCAAAATCGAGCAAATGAGTGAAGAAACGATTTGGTTGGAAGGTTCTATTTCTGTAGAGGCGGCGCTGCTGGGTGACTGTCGCGACGTGACGGCCGTTTATGTGCAAAAGGGAAACGGCCGTCGCTGGGAGCGTCGTCTGGCCAGCTTGCAGCGGCTGACCAGTCGGACCAATGTTCCGTTGCAGCTTGTGGATGAACCGTTTATTGCCGAGCGGGTAACCGGGCAGTCGCATGGCGGCGTGGTGGCGGCGGTGGGGCCGCGCCAATTTGTGCCGCTGGAATCGTTGTGCGTGGGACAGGAACGGCCGTTTGTGGTGATGCTGGACGGTATTGAAGATCCCTTCAATTTTGGCCAGGCGCTGCGCTCGCTGTACGCCGCTGGCGTGGGTGGTGTGGTGGTGCGGCCGCGTAACTGGTTTACGGCCGCCGGCGTGGTGGCCCGGGCTTCGGCCGGCGTGTCGGAGCAAATGCCCATTGCCATTGCCGAAACGGCCGAACTGGCCGCCGACACCTATCGCAATTTGGGCTTACGCGTTGCTGCCACCAGCAACCAGAATGCCGTATCCTTGTATGAAGCCAATTTGCTTGAGCCACTCTTCTTGCTGCTGGGCGGTGAAAGGCGGGGCGTAACGCGCTCCTTTTTGGCCCAGGCGGATTTGATCTTGCAGATTCCCTACCAACAGCCTGACTTTAAGCAGTCGCTGGGCGTGGTGGCTTCGGCAGCGATTGTGGCTTTTGAGGTGATGCGCCAGCGGGCGCAAGCATGATGTCATGAGCGAAACAGCAACGTCTGAAAAAAAGAAATCTGGCTGGAAAACGGCCGTAAACATCGTTGGCCCTACCTTCGTCACGCTGCTCACGTTGGTGATTGCCATCGAGGTGGGCTTCCGGCTGTTTTATCAGCTCATTCCCATCGAAGTGTGCGCTTCTGATCCCATCATCGGTACGTACACCTGCCAGCCTTATTTTGAATATGACAAGCCAGTGCGCATTGGCTACCGCTACACGCCCAACTTTAAGCTGGAGGGGTTGTGGAATCCGGCCAATCCTTACCTGGCCAATTCAGAGGACAGCACCGCGCCCACCGACCGGGATGATTCGTTTGAATATCGTTTTGTCACCGACGATCATGGTTTCCCCAACGAGCCGGCCACCTGGCAAGAGCAGTATGATATCGTCATTGCCGGCGATTCTTTTGCCATACGCACCGCACCTGTGACCTGGATAGAGCGGCTGGAGCAGTACGCTGGAGAAGAGATTCTTACGCTGGGGGCGCCCAGCTGGAGCACGCTCAACGAGGCAGAGGCGATTCGGCAGTTTGGCCTGGACAAGCAGCCCGAATTTGTATTGCTGATGTTTTTTGAGGGGAACGACATCATCAATACCCAGCAATATTTGGAGCGCAAAGAAAGTGGGCTGGATTGGCGGGAATATGATATGCAAGATGTATCATTTTTCCGACGACTGCTCACGCCCCATTTTGTGACCTATTTGTGGCAAAAGGCTTTCCCCCCAAAGGAGCAGGAAGCACCCAATTATCGCTATCCCGTTGTGGCTAATACAGAAGCAGGCCCAATTGAGACGGTCTTTAAGGATGTTCACCTGTTGCCGCTAAGTGCAGATTATGAGACGTTGGCGGCCAGTGATGAGTTTACGGCCGTAAAATCCACCCTGATCATCCTAAATGAAGCAGTGGCGGCAGAAGGTGCCAAACTGGTAGTGGTTTATATTCCCAGCAAGGAGCATGTGCTGTGGTCCCGCGTTTGGGATGAAGTAGATGTGAATAACGTTCTGGAACGTACGGTGACGGTGACGCTAAGCGAGGGTGACAGCGGCACGCTGCAATGGGAACCGAATTTCTTGAGCTATGATCGCTTTAGTGAAACGACGCAGGCCCAGGAACAGTTGATGACTGATTTTACGTCTGAAGCGGGGATTCATTTCTTGAATCTGACGCCGATTTTTTGGCAGGCCAGCATTGAAAATGGCGAGATGTATCATTTTGGCGATCCACATTGGAACCAGGCTGGGAATGATTTGGCCGCCGATGCGATTTGGGCGTTTTTGCAATTGTTGTCTGATGAGTAGCTGGTTTACCGGCTAAACTTGCGCCAAAAGTAGATGGTGGCTCCGACCCCAAGGATTGCCCCGGATAGCACGAAGGCAACGGCCGTTGCCATAAAGCCTATGTATGATTCTGCAGGTATGTTCATAATTGTTATCGCCAGACCAACAATTGCCATTACCAGCACCCCACCAATAACGCCACAAACCGATCCCCAAACGAGTGCTCGAATCAAAGGAGTGGGTCCTGTAGTGACAGCAGATAAGGCCGTTTGCAAAGGGTCCGGCAGATCCCGAGCCGGCAGCTGAGCCCCCATTTGCAAACGCAAAACTGCCCAGCTAACCTCCTGGCGCTGTGTTTCATCTGAAATTTCACGCAGAGAAAGGTAAACATTCTCATCGCGTTGGATGATGCACCGGGCACTAAACTCATCGACGAGGCGCGCCTGAAGCAGCTGCGCGCGCAGCGTAGGATGCGTGATCAGCAGGAGTTCATCGCTGTCCAGGGAATGTGAGGTTGAAGGGGATAACGTCGTCATTGTACCTGGATTATGGAAGGAATAGGTATGCCGGGTCAACGTTACAAATGGTCTACTGAACGGTGCCACACATTCTCTCTCACGTCAAAATAAGGGCGTTCTGAGGAGGAGGGTAAGAACTTAATCCGACTGATGTAGAGCGATTTTGGGCCGTAGGCTGTGGGAGTTTTTGTCTATTGCTTTGTGTTATAATCCCTGCCGATATGAATTTGCCAACACTTGAGACGCTTGTTTCTTACTTAACCGTTGTCGCGGCTATCATGGGAGCCTTATTGGCAGCATTGTGGCTCAGCCTGATTATTTGGGCCTTCCGCGATATGCGTGCCCGCTCGCGCGATCCGTTTGCCCAGCTGCTGGCGGCGCTTTTGGTGGCGGCTTTGCCGGTGGTAGGGATCGTGATCTACTTCATCCTGCGCCCGCCAGAAACGCTGGCTGAGGCGTATGAGCGGGCCCTGGAGGAAGAGGCGTTGCTGCAGGAGATTGAAGAACGGCCGCATTGTCCTGGCTGTTCTCGCGTGATTGATGCCAAATGGCTGCTGTGTCCGCACTGCCACACTCGCCTGAAGAAAGCGTGTCCGGATTGCAATTCGCTGTTGGAACTGCAATGGAATTTGTGCCCCTTTTGCGGGAATCACGCGGTAGACCCGTATAAAGCAACGACGGTGGATACGGCCGTGCCGGCGCCGGTGCCATTGCCAGAACCAGAAGAACCAGCCGATGACGAGCTTGCCAGTGAGGCCGTGCCAACGCCAGAGTAACGCCAGTTCTTGTCATATGGGAATGACGTCAACCTGTAAAAAGATTCCCAATAACGCATTTACGATTCTGTAGTAGATTTTTATGCCAGACCCAATCGCCATTCGTTTAGACAATGTAAGCAAAACCTTTGGTCGTGGCCGAAAGCGGGTGGAGGCTGTGCGCCAGCTCAGCCTGGGCGTGACGGCGGGGCAGGTGTTTGGTTTTTTAGGGCCAAATGGCGCCGGCAAAAGCACCACGATTCGCATGATGATGGATTTGATACGGCCGTCGCGCGGTGAAGTTTTTCTGTTTGGCAGCCCAGTGCGGGCAAACTACCAGCTGATGCGCCGGGTGGGCGCTCTGGTGGAGGGGGCCTCTTTCTATCATTTCCTGACCGGCCGTAAAAATTTGGAGATTTTGGCACGCGCCGGGGATTGTTACGATGCGGCGCGGATTGAGCGCCTGCTCAAGCAAGTGGGCATGACTGAGGCCGCCAACCGCAAAGTGCAGGGTTACTCCACCGGTATGAAGCAGCGTTTGGGCCTGGCCGCGGCGCTGTTGAATGATCCCGACCTGGTGGTTTTGGATGAACCTTCCAACGGACTGGACCCGGCCGGTATTCAGGACGTGCGTTACTTTATCCGGGATTTGGCAGAAAAGCAGGGAAAGACAGTTTTTTTGTCCAGCCATTTGCTCAGTGAAGTAGAGCAGGTGTGTGACCAGGTGGGCATTATCAATAACGGCCGTCTGGTACAAACAGGCAACGTGGCCGAGTTGTTATCGGCCCAGTCAATCATCCGGCTGGAGGTGACGCCGCAGGACCGTTCGCTCGGATTGCTGTTGCCTGCCTGGCCGGTAACGGAAAACGGCCGTTGGCTGGAAGTTCAGGCCCCACGTGATGCGGTTCCCACCATTGTGAACCAGTTAATCGCCGCGGAAGTGCAAATCTTCCAGGTAATCATCCAGCAGCAAAGTTTGGAAGCATTATTCCTGGCAGCAACCGCCGCTGCAGCTGCAGAGCCATCGCGCAAGGGAGGTAGCTGATGCGAAGTGCCTTGACCGCTGAATGGCGTAAACTGCTGGGCCACACGAGAGCCGTTTCCTTCCTCGTTTGGATTTATCCTATTGGCGCACTGGTGATTGTGCTGCTGCTAGAAATATTGCCTGGCCTTTTCATTGACTCGGTGCGGGACTTGGCGGCACTGAATCCGCCACTGTGGACGGAAGATTCGTTGGTGGTGTGGAACACGATGAATGGTTTTCCTGGCGGCACATTTTTGCGAATGCCGTTTTTGGGATTCATTGCCATTGCTTTTGCCGGGGAGTATCAGTGGGGCACGTGGAAGAATATTTTGCCCCATCAATCGCGCACCAGGCTTATTTTGAGCAAGTTTATGGTCTTGGGGCTGCTTATTTTGCTGTCGCTGCTGCTCACTTCTTTGGTGATTACGGCGGGGGGCTGGGTGACGGCCGTTCTGTTTGATTTGCCTTATGGACCGGCTTTGAGTGAATTGGATCTGGCGGCATTCTTGCAGGAGGCAGTGATGCAGGTGTTTGTTACCTTTGCCGGGACGCTGATTGTGGCGGCTTATGCGGCGTTAATTGCCATGTACAGCCGCTCGATTATGGCCAGCCTGTTGCTAAGTGTTGGTTTAAGTATTGTGGAATTTGCTACCTCACTCATCTTGCTGATTGTCAGCCAGGCATTACAGCGACCTGAAATTGTCAATGCGCTGATGATTACACCTACTTACAATTTGGAGAATATTCGCAGCTGGATTGTGGAGGGTGCTGGTTCTACTTTGGGGGGATTTCCGGGGTTTACGGCCGTTCCCCTTTTGCCAACTTCCATCATCATTATTGGGCTGTGGCTGGTGGGGCTATTGGGGTTAACGGCCGTGGTCTTTCGCCGTCAGGACATCACCACTTAAAAAACAGGACACAGATTCACGCAGATTTTTTTTGACCCTATCTGTGGCCATCTGTGAAAATCTGTGTCCCATAAAATTTAGTCGCCGCTTTCTTTGAGGGTGGGTTGGTTGTGCAGCTTGACCGGCTGGTTGCCTTTGCCCTTAAGACGCAGCTGCAAAAAGTCTACCATTACCGAGAAGGCCATGGCAAAGTAGATGTAGTTCTTCAGGTGTAAATCCTCGGCCGCTTCATGAGCCCAGCCTTCAATGACCAGCATCGAGCCAATGAGAATGAGGAAGGAGAGGGCCAATATCTTCATCGACGGATGCCGTTCGATGAAGGAGCTAATTTGGCCGGCGAAGACGATCATCACCACAGCGGCCAGCAAAATGGCGGCGATCATTACGGGCAAAGAGTTGGAAATGCCTACGGCCGTAATCACCGAATCCAGCGAGAAAACCAAATCAATCAGCAGAACCTGGAAAATCATGCTAGACATCGTGAGGCTGCCTTCTTTAACCGAGTGTGTACCGTGATCTTCTGTGTCCAACTTTTCGTGGATTTCATAGGTGCTTTTGCCAATAAGGAAAAGGCCGCCCAGCAGCAATACCAAATCTTTGCCAGAGATATTGTTGCCAAAAATGACGAACAGTTCCGTTCCCTCCAACTGCTGCACCCAGGTAATAGCCAGCAGTAAAATGATGCGGCCCAAGACGGCGAGGCCAATGCCCAGCTGTCTGGCACGTGCCTGCTGCCCTGGGGGTAGCTTGCCGGACAAAATCGAAATAAAAATGACGTTATCAATGCCAAGCACCGTTTCTAACGCCAGCAGCGTAAGAAAGGCAACAAAGTTTTGTGCAGTAAATAAATCAGCCATTTCACTCCTCAAAAATCAAGAAATTAAAAAGATGGGTAATGATGCCATTGAGACGGCCGTCTGTCAATGTAAATCTGAGACCGCCAGCGCTGATAGGCAGTGCTACTCGATCACCACCTGGTCCAGATCGCCTTCCGCCTCAGGAAACTGCGGGTTCATCTGCCGCAGCGTGTGCACAATCGTGCGCATGATGGTCAGGTTACGGTACCATTTCTGGTTGGCCGGAATCACGTGCCACGGGGCCCAATCGGTGCTGCATTCACGCAGCATCTCTTCATAGGCTGCCATGTAATCAGGCCAGAGCTTGCGCTTTTCCAAATCTTCTCGCGAAAACTTCCAATTCTTATCTGGCTCATCCAACCGGGACTGAAACCGCTCTTTTTGCTCACCCTTAGAAATGTGCAGATAAAACTTCAAAAGGTGCGTGCCGGTGTCATGCAGCAGTTTCTCAAACTGGTTGATTTGCTCATAGCGGGGCCGCCACACAGATTCCGGCACAATGTTGTGTACCCGCACCACCAGAACATCTTCGTAATGGGAGCGGTTAAAGACGCCAATCATCCCTCTGGCCGGAACCACTTTATGGATACGCCACAAAAAATCATGGGCCAATTCTTCTTTGGAAGGTGCTTTAAACGAATGAACCCGTACACCCTGGGGATTCACCCCTTTTAGAATATTGCGGATGGTACCATCCTTGCCGCCTGCGTCCATCGCTTGCAGCACAATGAGCAGCTTTTGTTTGTCTTCGGCGTACAGCTGCCGCTGAAGTTGGACGAATTCTTTACGCAATGTCTTAAATTCGGTTTCGGCGGCATCCCGATCCGGATGAAATTGTTTGCCGTCGGCGGGGAGGTCTGGCAGTTGAAACGGCCGTTCCAGAGTTAATCTATGGGTATTTGGCATAAATGCTCCTTTTCATGGTTGGTTGTGGGTGGGCCAGCTGCAAAATACTGTAACCAAAAATGGCGCAATTGAAAAGAGCATTCTGAACTGTAACAGTTATAGAAAGGCTGGTCCCCTATCATAAAAAAGTCATAAAATAAAATTGTTATTCATTGTTGTGCCAGTTGACAAAATCAGCAAACGTAGAAAAGTTCATTTTTTATATGCCCTATTTTAAGCATTCTCACGTTTGCTGATTTTGCCTTTTTGTTTTGCCAGCGTGCCGAGGAGGTGGTGTCTACCGAAGCCATGTAATGTTCCCGTTGTTGTTTTAACCTTGTGTAATGTATCTCTGCAGAAGTATAGATTTGGAGGAAAATAATGAAAAAGTATCGTTTGATGGTTTTGCTGGCTGTTTTGTTGAGTGTATTGATTGCTGTTCCGGCGGTGCTGGCTGGTACGACCGTGCCCGGGCATACAGACAGGTGGGACTCTGATAATAATGGCTACCCGGATGCGGGCGTAAAAGTCAACGGTCATTACACGGCATTGTATGCTTATGATGCTAATGGTGATTGGTATTGGGATTTAGGCGACGGCCGTATTCAAGGAACCGTTGGTTCTGTGGCTGACCTGGATCAGGCAACATTGACCACCTGCGATTACGTCAACAATTATCGCGCCGACTTTGGCAACGATCCCTTCATGGACAGCGGCTGGATTCAAAACCACATCAACTGCTCCGGCTATGATGACAATGGTCATTACAACTACCTGATCGTGCATGAGACCGATCCACGGTACACAGGCAACCCGGACTGGGCCATTTGGGGCGCCTGGGAATACCATGTGTTAACGCAAAGCGGTCAAGGGAATTTGGTACGTCCCGAGAATCATGTAGGCAATTAGTCGTTAAGCACTCTCCTTGCGTATGGCCCGGTTTAACATTCTTGTTGAACCGGGCTTTTTTTACGGCCGTTTCTCGTTTGGCACCATTTCCAGTTAGTAAGCCTGAAGCGTATTGCTCAAACGGTTATCAAGAGCGAATAAACTCCCGAAATCTATCCCGTCTTTAGCAGGTGGTTCTCGCCGTTCATGTAGCGGCGTGTTATAATTTTTTGGCTCTTTTCAAGTCAACACGCGGGCAGCAGCTAATCAACCCGCAAAATCCAAACAGACCAATCCATTCAAAATAATTAAATGGAAATTCCCACTATAAGGAGTGTGTAAGTGAATCTGCACGAATATCAAGCAAAACGATTGTTTGCCGAACACGGCGTGCCGATTCCCAACGGTGACATCGCCACAACCCCGGTTGAGGCGCGTGAGATTGCCCGGGAATTGGGCGGCAAAGTTGTCGTCAAGTCGCAGGTGCTCATTGGCGGACGCGGCAAAGCCGGTGGTATCAAGCTGGCCAACAATCCAAATGAAGCTGAAGAAGCCGCCAGCCAGATTTTGGGCATGAACATCAAAGGGTTTCAGGTCCATAAAGTATTGATTGATGAACAATCCCCCGGTGGCATTGACCAGGAAATTTACCTGGCGGTGTTAATTGATCGTGCCAAGCGGCGGCCAATGGTGATGGCTTCTGCCGAGGGTGGCATGGATATTGAAGAGGTCAATGAATACACGCCGGAAAAAATCTTTCGGGCGTACATTGAACCGGCTTTGGGCGTACGGAGCTATCAAACAACGTACCTGGCGTCGGCGATGGATTTGCCGCGCGATTTATGGCGTGATTTTCACAAAATTGTTGTGGGCTTGTATTCTTGCTTCAAGGCCAACGACGCGTCGCTGACAGAAATTAATCCGCTGGTGATTACCGGCAACGGTAAGCTAATGGCCCTAGATGGCAAGATGTCGATTGATGACAATGGGTTGTACCGGCAGCCACGGTTGGCAGAAATGCGAGACGTTGATGAAGAAACGGCCGCAGAAAAAGAAGCCCGTCTCAGCGGTATCAATCTCATCCAGCTGGATGGCAACATTGGCTGCATGGTCAACGGGGCCGGCCTGGCAATGGCTACCATGGACGTGGTGAAGAAGTTTGGTGAGAAGCACAATTGTGCGCCGGCCAACTTTCTGGATATCGGTGGTGGCGCAAAGGCCGAGCAGGTGGCTACGGCGCTGCGTCTTATCTTGTCAGACAAAAGCGTCAAAGCCGTATTGATCAACATTTTTGGTGGCATCACCCGTGGTGATGAAGTGGCCAAAGGCATCATCGAGGCGTTAGAACAGGTACAAACAGACGTGCCCATGGTGGTTCGTTTGGCTGGCACAAACGCCGCAGAGGGGATGGCGATCTTAGCAGATTCAGATATGGAAACGGCCGTTACCCTCTCAGACGCAGCACAAAAAGCGGTTGCCGCCGCAAAGGGGGCCAAATAATGAGTATTCTCGTCGATAAAAACACACGTCTGATTGTCCAGGGCATTACCGGGCGCGAAGGCAGCTTCCACACAACGCAGATGATCGAATACGGCACCAACGTCGTCGCTGGAGTTACGCCTGGTAAAGGCGGCCAATGGTTCAGCACCGAAGACAAAAAAGTGCCCGTTTTTGATACAGTCAAGGAAGCCGTAACTGCCACCGGGGCCAATGCTTCCCTCATTTTTGTGCCGGCCCGCTTTGCCGTCGATGCCATTTACGAGGCAGCCGATGCCGGTGTTGAACTCATCACGTGCCTCACGGAACATATTCCCGTGCTGGATATGATCGCTGCCCGTGCCTATTTGGATACGCTCAGCGTCCGGTTGGTGGGGCCAAACTGTCCCGGCTTACTTACCCCGGGTGAAGCCAAAGTGGGGATTATTCCCGGGGCTATTGCCACTCCTGGCAATGTCGGTGTTGTTTCCAAGAGCGGGACGCTGACGTATGAAGTGATCGATGCCCTGACAAAGTTGGGCATTGGCCAATCCACTTGCGTGGGTATTGGCGGCGATCCTATCAGTGGCACCAACTTTATTGATGTGCTGACTCTGTTTGAGGAAGATCCGGCCACCGAGCAAATTGTGATGATTGGCGAAATTGGCGGCAATGCGGAAGAACAGGCGGCTGCCTATATTGCCCAGCATGTTACCAAACCGGTAACTTCCTTCATCGCTGGCCGCACGGCTCCTCCCGGCAAGCGGATGGGGCACGCCGGGGCCATCGTTGAGGGCAAAAGCGGCACGGCCGAAAGCAAAGTGGAGGCCCTGCGCGCCGCCGGTGTCAAAGTGGCAGACAATCCTGACGATATTGCCAAGATTGTGGCCGCACACCGTTAGATCGGTGGTCAGTAACCAGTAGGTCAGTGATCAGTATTTAGTTGTTTATTTGCAGAACTGAATACTGATTACTGGGTACTGATTACTCCGAAAGAAATGCGCGTCATCAGCGGCAGTGCCCGGGGGAGCCGGCTCAAGCGTGTACCGGGTGATTCCACCCGGCCCATCATGGACCGCGTCAAGGAGAGCTTGTTCAATATTCTGGGCAAGGTCAATGATGAGGTGTGGCTGGATCTGTTTGCCGGGACGGGGCAGGTGGGTATTGAGGCATTGAGCCGGGGAGCGGCTGAGGTCGTGTTTGTGGACAAAGTGCGCCCGGCCATCAACACCATTCAGGCTAACTTGCAAACGACGCGCTTGCAGCAGCGCGGCCAGGTCGTCCAGGCAGATGCGTTTGCTTATTTGAAGCGGGCTGCTGTTGAGGGAGACAACGGCCGTTTCCACCTCATCTACGTCGCCCCACCGCAATATTTGGGTTTGTGGCAAAAAGTGATGGCGGTGGTGGATGAACGGCCGTCTGCCTGGCTAACCCCCGCGGGCATCGTCGTGGTGCAAATCGATCCCAAAGAGTACGAACCCCTCACGCTGCAAAATTTGGCTTTGTACGACAGCCGCACCTACGGCAATACTCAGCTTTGCTTTTATGAGCAAAATGATACGTGATGTGTAGCACTTTCAGCATGCACGTTTCTCTCAACACGACTATTGCAGCGTTACCTGTATCACGCATTGAGCAATGATGTTTTGCGATTGATCAGCGGCTGACAGCCGAATGAGGTAAGGGCCAGGCTCCCATTGGCTCAAGTTGACGCTTCCCAAGAATCCTTCCTGCACCGTTTGCTCAATATTACGTCCCAGCAGTGAGGCCCACTGCCCGCCGGTTTGCGGGCCGTTGGCTTCTAGCGTGTAATAGCCGAAATTCTCAAAATCGGCCGTGCCGTTAAACATGATGGTGCCCGAAACAACGGAGCCGTTGCGCGGTTCAGTGATGTTAAGCTGGACAGTGCAGCCGACGGATGGGGTCGGTGGCGGAGTGGGGGTGCCAACGGCCGTTGCGATTTCTTCTGGTGTCGCTTCTTCTGCGGCCGGATTGGGGGCCGGGTCGCCCGGATTGCTGGCCAGGGTAATGGTGGGCACCAGCGGTGGCGTAGGCGTGGGCTGCCGGGTTAGCAGTGGTGTGGGAGAAGACAAAGGTGTGCGAAAAATATCTGGGGTTGGCGTGGCTGGCCGCAGTAATGTGGCCGGCAGCGTCGGGGCAACCTGGGTGTTGACGTAGTAAACGCCGGCAATAATTCCTGAAAGTATCAAAATAACAATAAGCGCCGTGTTGCGGATGTGCGTGTTGGTCTCCCGTTCCAGATTGAATACCGATACGCGAAGCTGCTGCTGAGCACGAATGAACTGGCTGATGTACCAGACAAGCCCTAGAGCAGAGATGATGTACAGGGGAATATCGTTGCGCAGAATGAAGACGTAAAATTGATCCATGTTGATTGTAGGTAGCCGCAGATTATTTCTTCACTTCTCCGCGGCGCTGCATTGTTTGAGTTCGCAAGTTACACAGACATGCAAGAGCGCACAAATCTGTGCGCTCCGTAATTCTATCAGCTTTTGCTCGTCTGTGATTGTATCTTGGAATTAGAGTTGTTGCAGGATGCCGCGCAGCAGGGCGGTCAAACGGGGGATGATTTGCTTCCCCGTTTCTAATACTTCTTCGTGATCCAGCACGGTGCCTGGTTTGGGGTCGGGGACGGCCATGTTGGTAATGGAAGAGATGCCCATGATTTTCATACCGGCGTGGCGGGCCACGACGACGGTAGGCACTGTAGACATGCCGACGGCGTCAGCGCCTACGGTACGTAAAAAGCGCAATTCGGCCGGTGTTTCAAAGCTGGGGCCAGCCACGTAGGCGTAGGTGCCTTCTTGCAAGGTGAAATTGTTGGCTGCGGCTGTTTCATGCGCCATCTTTCTCAATTTCAAATTGTATGTACCAATCATGTCTGGAAAGCGCGGTCCAATTGCCTCATCATTGGGTCCACGCAGCGGATTTTGTCCAGCCAGTCCCAAGAAGTTGATGTGATCGGTGATAAGCATCAGATCGCCTGGTGAGAAGGCTGCATTGATGCCACCGGCAGCGTTGGTCACAATCAATATCTTGATGCCCAGGGCGTGCATCACGCGAACAGGCAAGGTAATCTGGTCCATATCGTACCCTTCATAGTAGTGGGCACGACCTTGCTGTACGAGTACTGTTTTGCCTTCTAACGTACCGATGACTAAACGGCCGCTGTGGCCGACCACAGTTGATTGCGGCCAGCCAGGAATATGATCGTAGGGGATAATGTCCGGGTCCTGGATGCTGTTGGCCAGTTCGCTCAATCCGGAGCCAAGTACCAAACCCACGGTAGGGCGGTAGATGGTTTGTTGGCGAACTGCCTGGACAGCAATTTCTATTTGTTTTGCGGTTTCTGTGGTTGTCATGGTTTCCCCTGAAAGTAAGAGGCCACGACAATGGTTTGCCGTGGCGCTTGAACTGTTTCGATTATTGAGTTAGCTGCTTATTCAGATGTTTCGGTTTCTTCCAGCTGGGTATAAATTTGCGTTGTTGAGATGTTGGCATGCCCCAGCAGCTTTTGCACTTCCTGTAAATCTGAGCCGCTGTTGAGCTTGTGGGCGGCAAAGCTGTGGCGCAGTGTGTGTGGCGTTACCGCGACGCTAAGGTCTGCTTCTTTAGCATACGCTTTAATGATAAGCCACAACCCTTGTCGGGTTAGCTGCTGCCCCCGATGGTTCAGGAACATGGCAGTTTCATCTTTATCTTTAACGAGAAACGGCCGTCCCTCTTCCATGTAGTTTTCCAGGATTTCTTCTGTCTCTTGGTCAAAGGGCAATTCACGAACCTGGTCGTCTTTCCCCGGACAGTACAATACCTTGTTTTCTAAATCAACATCCTCCAGCCGAAGTGACACCACTTCTGTTACCCGCATACCGGTGGAATACAGCATATTTAGCAAAGCCATATCCCGTAGATTTTTGGGCGATTTTTTGCTGGCGGGTGCTTCCAAAAGTCGCTCAACCTCTTCGGCTGAAAGCGTTTTTGGCAGCCTCTTTTTTACTTTAGGCGAATCAATATCCGTGGTGGGATTTTCCTGGATGATCTTGTTTGTTTCCAAATAGTTAAAGAAAGACTTTACCGCAGCAACTTTTCGGGCGACAGATGAAGACGCATACGGCTGATCCTTCATGTAGGTCACATACCGGTTGATTTCATCGGCACCAATTGATTGCCAGCTTCCTGCGTTGTTCAACTTCTTCTCTTGCAAGTAGGAGACAAATTGACCGAGGTCGTTTTTGTAGGCAGCTATTGTGTTGCTTGAATACTTGTACTCTTGTTGAAGGAACTTCAGGAAGGCGAGCAGCTGTTCTTCCATCGCCTCACACTCCTTGCTATGCCCAGGGTCTTTATTGAGGGCTTTGTTTCGTGTAGCAACAAGCGTATCAGGTGTATGCAGCAAATACGTTTGCCTACCGAGAGAGGAGCCACTCTAAAGAGTTATTTTAGTGCTGAGCCAGAAAGTGCCAGATGAAATGATATCGGACAACTTAAATTAAGATTATGTAAGTTAAACTAGGGGCATTATAACAATTACTTTTCATAAGATCAAATATAAATCAACATAATGATTGTCAATTTAATAGTCGATATGTGCTACACGAATAAAAAAAGCTGCGATGCCAAATTGCATCGCAGCTTTGCCTCACATCTGCTTAATAGAATAGACGCTAATTACTCATCTTTAACAAGGACGAGGTCGGTACTTGTGGGGATGTCAGATGGGCTGGCATCGGCGGCCAATGTGGCTGTGGCCTGGGCCAAAAGGCCGTTCTGATATTGGAACGCTTGAAGCTGATCGCCATCCTCATAGTAAGTATCTGCCAGATCCTGACTGCGCAGACGGAAGTTGATTCCATCTGGAGACTGGATCAAAAATTCTGGTGAGGTGGTGGGGGTGAGGTTCATGCTAATAATTTCGCCCCGCACAATAAATGTGTCACCAGGATTGACCGATTCTGGGTTCACAGGAAGTCCTGTTTCTGGATCGGTTCCGCTCATGGGGCGATCGCCAAATGGTGAATCAGAAGCGGCCGGCTCCTCAGCTGTTTCTTCTGCGGGTTCTTCAGCCGGTTCTTCGGCGGCAGGTTCTTCGTCCATATCCTCTTCCATGGACTCTGCCTCATCTGTTGGTTCGCTTTCTTCGGTGGGCTCCTCTGCCATTTCCTCTGAATCAGCTGGTGCACTGTCTTCTTCCACAGTTTCGGTGGTTTCCGTTGTTGTGGAAGAACTGGTATCATTGTCTGAAGCGGGGGTGTCTGGTTCTGCATCACCTCCTCCGCCACAGGCAACTAAAAAAATGAAGGCAATTATCCAGAGTAATACTGCTTTTTTGTTCATCTTTTTTCTCCTCTTCTCTTTTGAACATAGGGGGTTGAATCATACTATAATATTACAGTTTCTTGTTTACGCAATTTACCTTAAATTCATTATTACGATTGTTCGCATAGAGAAAGCGTTTTTTGACGATTTAAAGCTCAGTTTATCATTAAGATATGTCGATTTAAATACCATCACCGAACCATCGTCGATGTCGCATACGTTCCGTTGGCCATGTTTGGGTGATACCGTGCTTAATGAATGTAAATGCAGCTGAGTTCAAAAGGAAATAAACCGGAATTAAGCAAACCACAGAAAGTAATTTGAAAAACGAGGCGCGATTTCTCGGTGGTTTGCTCAAGTAAAAGCCAAATGAGCGCTCATTCTAATTCAAACTTCTTTTTGGCTTTTACATAATTCCAGAGGTTTGATTAACTTGTAAGGATACTCTTTAGAAAGGTTGTGTAAAGAAATGGAGAAAGATTCCAGAAAACAGGATAAGGATTCGAATTTTGAAGTGCTGTTTCGGCAGGGGAGCCAGCTTTTGTATCGTGGAAAGGTGAATGAGGCTGTTACCATCTTGCAGCAGGCACATGCTTTAAAACCGGATCATTTTGATACATCTTTGAACCTGAGTGGTGCATATATCTTAACCAAAAAGTTTAAGCAGGCTGTGACCTTGCTGGAAAAGTTGCGTGAACAGGCGCCAAACAATGCCATGGTGTGGACCAATTTAGGGGCCGCTTACCTGGGCAATCCCGTTTTAGCGCGGGAAGATGAACAATTGCAAGCAATTGCTGCCTTTGAAGAGGCCTTGGCCATTGATCCTGTGGCCCCGAACGTGGCTTATAACATTGGGCTGATTTACCGTGACCGGCGTGAATATGAGATGGCAATTGCCTGGTTCAAGCGCGCCGTGCAGGCAAATCCCAATGATCAAGACGCGCGAAACCTGATTGATAAATTGCGTAACAAATTGAACGGCCGTACCTAAAGCCGTTCTCCTAATCTATTCGCCCGTTTCATCACAGTCGCTTAATCGTAATCTACCCAAAAAAGGCGAACCTATGACAATTATGACTTCTACTTTTTCCCCATTTCTGACCCGCATGAAGGCTGAAGGCCTGCCGCAAATTTTTATTGATACCTTTGCTTATTACTACGAGCAGCTGCGAACCGGACAAACCGGTTATATTCCTGAAGAAGATATTGAACCGGTGAAACAAATACCGGATGCTGAACAGTTTTCCCAGAGGTTAGAAACGATTGGCAAATATGCTTTGGCAAAAACGGCCGTTATCAAACTCAACGGCGGTTTGGGCACCAGCATGGGCCTGGAAAAAGCCAAATCCTTGCTGCCCGTTAAAGATGGCCACTCTTTTCTGGACATCATCGCCCGGCAGGCACAGTTAGCCAACGTGCCGCTGCTGCTTATGAACAGCTTCTCTACCGAGGCCGATTCCCTGGCCTTGCTGGAGAAATATCCCAACCTGAACCACGCACTGCCCCACAGCTTTTTGCAGCACAAGGAGCCAAAGATTCGGCAAGACAATTTGCAACCTGTTGATTGGCCAGAAAATCCAGAGCTGGAGTGGTGCCCGCCAGGTCATGGCGATATTTATACCGCGTTGATCACCAGCGAAATTTTGCCGGCCCTGCTGGAAAAAGGATACGAATACGCTTTTGTCTCCAATGCCGATAATTTGGGCGCGGTGGTCGATTTGTCTATTTTGGGCTATTTCGTAGATAACGAAATTCCGTTTATGATGGAAGTGGCTGACCGAACGGAAATGGATAAGAAGGGCGGTCACCTGGCCCAGCGGCATGATGGCCAGCTTATTTTGCGCGAATCGGCCCAATGTCCGCCAAACGATACGGCCGCATTTCAAAACACCCAGCGCCACCAATATTTCAACACCAACAACCTGTGGTTCCATTTGCCTACCCTCTACCGGCAAATGGAGGCGCACGATTTCCGTCTGGGGCTGCCCATGATTCGCAACAGCAAAACAGTCGATCCCCGCGACCCGGATTCAACGCCGGTTTACCAGCTGGAAACGGCGATGGGCTCGGCAATTGCCGTCTTTAAAGGTGCTCAGGCCATTCGCGTGCCGCGCAGCCGCTTTGCCCCGGTAAAGACCAGTGATGATTTGTTAGCTGTTCGCTCCGATGCTTATACGCTTACTGAGGATTTTCGCATTGTGCCCAGTGGCCATCGCCAAATGCGCCATTTTAACATTAAGCTGGACGGCCGTTTCTACAAATACGTTTCAGATTTAGACGCCCGTTTTCCTCATGGTGCGCCGTCGCTGGTGCAAAACAAAAGCCTGGTCGTGGAAGGCGACTTTTGCTTTGGCCAAGATGTGGTTTGCCAGGGAGACGTTTGGCTGCGCAATGAAACCGATTCCCAGGTGCATATCCCCGATGGGACGGTGCTGTCTGGTAAGCACCATTATTCATAACCTGAGTTTTTTTGAGAACGATAAGATCACGATAAACACTGCCTGATTTTATCTAAATTGCACGGTCCTCTCCAGTTGGTTGTGATACAATTGGGGGCATGAGCCAACCTCTTATCATTATCGGTGGCGGGTTAGCTGGTACAGAAGCGGCGTGGCAGTTGGGAGAGCAGAGCATACAGGTGAAATTGTATGAGATGCGTCCCCAGCGACAGACGCCAGCCCATGTAACCAACCAACTTGCTGAACTAGTTTGCAGCAACTCCTTAGGTTCAATGCTGCCGCATAAGGCCCCAGGACTGCTCAAGGCGGAACTGCGCGGCCTGGGGTCGCTGATTTTGGCCTGCGCGGCACAAACGGCCGTTCCCGCCGGTTCCTCTTTGGCAGTGGATCGGGAGAAGTTTGCCGAGTTAGTCACAGAAAAGATTGACGCCCATCCCAATATTGAACTGATTCGTGAAGAAGTAACGGCCGTTCCTCAAGGCCCAACTATTATTGCCAGCGGCCCGCTCACTTCCTCGGCGCTCACCGCCAGCATCAGCGAACTGACCGGCGAAGAATACCTCTACTTTTACGACGCCGTCTCTCCCATTGTGGATCACGACACGATAGATTTTGACATCGCCTTCCGCCAATCCCGCTACGATGACGGACAGGAGGAAGGCGATTACATCAACTGCCCCATGACCAGGGAGGAATACGATCGTTTTTACGATGCGCTGCTGGCCGCTGAGACCATCACGCTGAAGCAGTTTGAGCGCGAAGACCCCAATTTTTTTGAAGGCTGTATGCCCATTGAAGTGATGGCCCAGCGCGGGCGCAAAGCTTTAGCCTTTGGTCCGATGCGGCCAGTAGGGTTGATTGATCCGCGGAGTGGGAAACGGCCGTATGCCGTCGTGCAGCTGCGGCAGGATAACCTTATTGGTTCCCTTTACAACATTGTCGGCTTCCAGACCAACCTGAAGTGGGGTGAGCAAAAGCGAGTGCTGCGGCTCATTCCCGGCCTGGAAAACGCCGAATTTTTGCGCTATGGCATGATGCACCGCAACACTTACATCAACGCGCCCCGGCTGCTCCAGCCCACGCTGCAATATCGTGGCCGGACCGACCTCTTTTTTGCCGGGCAAATTACCGGTGTGGAAGGGTACATGGGCAACGCAGCCACGGGGTTGGTTGCCGGACTGAACGCTGCTCGCCTGCTCAAGGGGCAGATGCCCGTCATTTTCCCCACCAACACCATGCTGGGCGCCCTGTGCCATTACGTTACCCACGCCAGCATCAAGGATTTCCAGCCGATGAAGGCCAACTTTGGCCTATTCCCTTTGCCACAGCACCAAATGTCCAAATCGGACCGTTACCAGTGGTACAGTGAGCGGGCGCTTACCGCCATGCGCCGCTTTGCCCGCAACAATAGCGTTGCCTACGATCGAGTTATTGGCGAGAGCAATTTTGCTGAAGAGATGTTTGCCCTGTCAGGAGAGAGCAGTTGAGCGAGAATCTGAAGCTGTGGCTGCGGCAGCAATCGGCCAGACTTTGCGCCGATACCCTGAACCGCGTGCCCAACATGCTGCCCGATGAAGATGACTTGATTCAGTTTCTTTCGATACTGGTGGACAGCGTCGGTGCTTCGCGAGAATTGCAGCTGGCCCGTGTGCAATCGTGGGCGCTGACGGCCATTGGCCACGACGCCCCAGCAGCTTACGATTGGATGGTGCTGCTGCGTGTGCTAAAAGAGGAAATCGGCCGTAAGCTAGAAGATGCGTTTACCCCAGTACAAGCGCTAAACGCCTGGCGGCAAATTGATGATGTATTGACTTATGCCATCATTGAAGCCACCCAGCTTGCTTCAGATATACAGCGGTCTGAACTGCTGTCCCACATGGAACAGCTGCGTACCCAGCAAGAAAAGTTCAAAGAAAGCAAAACCAAGTTTATTGCTGTGGCGGCGCATGAATTAAAAACACCGCTCACCATTTTGGAAGGCTACACCAACATTTTGCGGGCCGAAACCCAAAATGACCCGCAGCTGCATATTTACCTGGAGGGGTTAGGCAATGGGTTTCGCCGGATGCATGAAATTATTGGTGATATGCTAGACGTATCGCTGCTCGATTTGCGTACGGTGGAGCTAAAATATCAGGAAATCAATCTGGAGCGAACGGTCTTGTTGGTGGCCGATAGCGTGGATCGATATTATGCCAGCCGAGGCGTCGATTTGATAATCGTCCCTTTTGAGTTTGAGAATGAAACTTACGGCGATCCCGAAAAGTTGAAAAAGGCGATCGGCAAAATTTTGATGAACGGTTTAAAGTACACACCGGACGGTGGCCAGGTTGTCGTGTCTGGCGGCCTGGTGCGACAAGACGAAGTCACCGAAGATATGGCCGGATTTGTCGATATTCAGGTTAGAGATACGGGCATTGGTATCGATCCAGAAAATCTAGAGTCAATTTTTGAGAAATTTGGCAGCATCGCCGACGCCAGCCTGCATTCTTCTAGCAAGACAAAGTTTAAGGGTGGCGGTCCCGGGCTGGGTTTGCCAATTGCCCGCGGCATTGTGGAAGCGCACGGTGGGCGCGTTTGGGCCGAAAGCCCCGGCTTTGATGAAGAAAATTGCCCGGGCAGCACTTTTCACATCGAACTGCCCATCTGGTTGGCTCCACCAGATCTTCCGTCCAAATATTAAAATCAGGCCTTAATTCCGCTGTTGCCGAAGGAGATTTCATGGATGTCTCTGTAGAGATTGTGGTTAAAGATGTTACTGTTTACCCGGACAGAGCGCGGATATCTGGTCTGGGGCAGTGTGACCTGACAGTGGGCCGCCATCGCTTGATCGTGCCTGACCTGCCTTTGACCATGGACACGAATTCAATTCGGGTGCGGGGCAGCGGCACGGCCAAGGTGCGGCTGCTGGGTGTGGAGGTGGCGCGCCAATTTTTTGAGGAATCACCGGCGGAAGCCGTGCGTGAGCTGGAAGCGCAAATCGAAGAGGTGCAAGATTCGCTGCGGGTGTTAGAAGACCAAAAGGCAGGCTGGCAGGCGCACGGCACGTATCTGGATGGTATTCGGCAGGCCACGGCCGAATTTGCCAAGGGTCTGTCGAAGGGCAAAACAACGGTTGAAGAGCAGCAGAAAGTGATCGCCTTTTTGCAGGAACAGGATGAAGCGATGCGCACGGCCGTTCGCCAATTGGAACAAGAGCAAAGAACGTTAATGCGCCGTCTGCAAAAATTACAGGCAGAGCTCAAACAAATCAAGTCCACCAAGCCGCCGCAGCAGTATCAGGCTCAAATCGAGGTGGAAGTGCTGAGCGACGGCCGTTTCCAACCCGAAGTGAGCTACGTTGTCACCCAGGCCGGTTGGCAGCCACTTTATGATATGCGCCTTTTGCCCGAAAACGGCCGTTACGCGCTGGAAATCAACACGCTGGCCCAGGTTGCCCAGCGCAGCGGCCAGGCGTGGTCGCAGGTGAATTTGGCCGTTTCTACGGCCCGTCCGGCGCTTAACCAGCGATTGCCGGAGATTAGCCCCTGGTTTATCCGTGAGTACCAGCCGCCACAGCCACGCCAGCTGGTGCGGGCGGCCCAGCCCGCGCCGGCGATGGCTAAAATGGACATGATGGCCGCCGAGGCTGCCCCAGAGCCTGAGGCCGCAGAAGAATCATTTGCGGCCGAGACAGTGACAGCCAAAGTGCAGTCGGAGGGAACGGCCGTAACCTTCCGTGCCCCAGGCCAAACCGATATCCCCAACGATGGCTCGCCCCACAAAACCACCTTGCAGCAAATTCGGCTGGAGCCGAAACTAGATTATCTCACCATCCCCAAATACAGTGATGCTGTTTTCCGGCGGGCTACGGTGAAGTATGCAGAATCAGGTCCACTGCTGCCTGGTTCCGCCAGTTTGTTCGTAGGCGAAGAATACATCGGCCAGACCCAAATTAAGTTTACGGCGCAAGGTGATGAACTAGAATTACTGCTGGGTGTGGAGGATCGTGTCACCGTGGAGCGCAAGCTGGCGCGGCGTGACGTGGACAAGAAGCTGCTGCGCGATCAGCGGCAGCTGCGCTATGGCTACACCATTGAACTGAAAAATCTTCTCAAGACAGAGGCGCAGGTTGTGATAAAGGATCATGTTCCGGTTTCGCGCCACGAGCAGATCAAGGTAAAATTGGAAGAAGCACGGCCACAGCCTACCGAACAAACGGATTTGAACCTGTTGGAATGGCAGCTTAATCTGGACAGTGGCGCTGAGGCAACTGTGCGGTACGAATACAGCGTTGAGCATCCACGAAATTTGAATGTAGTCGGATTGTTAGATTAGCATGTTTTAGGGCTTTTGGATTTTATGGGTTTTGCGTGAAACGTGAAACGTGATGCGTGACCGGAGGTAAAATCACGTTTCACGCATCACGCATCACGAACTTCCCATTCTCCTGAATTCCCAAAGAGCCACCTTTTCAGTGGAGGTCACTATTTCTCAAAAATTTTACGAAACCACCCGGCCAAAAGAGCGCGCTTTTTTGGTTGGGGCAGAATTAAAACAAGGACGGCCGTTACTGCCCGTTGAAGATAGTTTGCTGGAGCTGCAACGATTGGCCGACACAGCCGGTTTAACGGTGGTGGGGCAAGCCATTCAGCGCTTCGACCGCCCCGACAGCGCCACCTACATCGGTTCCGGCAAGGTTGAAGAGGTCAAAATGCTCATCGAGGATCTGGATGCTGGCGTGGTTCTGTTTGATGATGAGCTAAGTCCGCGCCACCAGCGCGAGCTGGAAAAAGTGTTTGGCGAAGATGTGAAAGTCCTTGACCGCACGGCGCTGATTCTGGACATCTTTGCCCAACATGCCCAAACCCGTGAAGGGAAATTGCAGGTAGAGCTGGCCCAGCTGGAATACCGCGTGCCGCGCCTCACCCGCATGTGGACTCACCTGGCCCGGCAGGCCGGTGGTCGTGTGGGTGGCATGGGTGGCGGGGTTGGCCTGCGTGGTCCTGGTGAAACCCAGCTGGAAACCGACCGACGGGAAATTGGGCGGCGCATCTCCTACATCAAAGATCAGTTGGAAAACGTGCGGGCCCATCGCGAGCGGCACCGGGCCAAGCGGCAGCAGACAGAGCTGCAAGTTGTGTCTATTGTCGGCTACACCAACGCGGGCAAATCGACGCTGCTGAACAAGCTAAGCGATGCCGATGTGCTGTCAGCCGATATGCTGTTTGCCACGCTGGACCCCACCACGCGCAAAGTGGATATGCCTGGCGGACGTGAGCTGCTCTTTACCGATACGGTAGGTTTCATCCAGAAGCTGCCGACGGACATTGTTGCTGCTTTTCGTGCTACGTTGGAAGAGATTACGGAGTCGGACATGCTGCTGCACGTGGTCGATGCCACCCATCCCAATGCAGAAGCGCAGTTTGAGTCGGTAGAGGACACGCTGGCCGAGCTTGAGGTGGATCATTTGCCAACGGTAGTGGCTTTGAACAAGATTGATTTGCTGCCGGAAGATGTGGATCCGACGATGTTGTTTGATCTGCCATATCCGACGGTGCCGGTTTCGGCCGTTACCGGCGAAGGGATGCAGGAGCTGCTCGTGGCGATTGATGCCGCGATGGTGCGCTACTTGCAGCCGCTAACCGTGCTGCTGCCTTACAAGCGTGGTGATTTGCTTTCGTTGATGTATGAGCGTGGGCAGGTGGATAGTGAGGAACATACGGCCGAAGGTGTGATTGTTTATGGACGTTTGCCCAAACGGCTGGTACCATATTTTGAACCTTACCTGCATGGACAGCAAACAGCCAATGAATGAATTTCTAGATAGAGTCAGCGAGTTTTTTAACAAGTATCCTGGATTCCTGCCACTGCTTGGCCTTGTGCTCATCATTTTGAATTTAATTTTGCAAATATTCCCTGGTAGTTGGTTTGTGGATCGGCACATTTTGCTGCACATTGGTTTGATTATCAGCTTGATTGGTTTGCTGATTGTACGGCCGTTAACCTAGCCCCTCTATTTTATTTTTCGTAACGATTCAGGTGCTGTAGGTGCGACGCACTTTCATGACGGTATTTATCCTACTTAAGTTTGGTGTAAGTGCGTCGCACCTGTACTGTTGCCCATGTTTTCATGTACATGATTCCAATTGAAACTGTTGCTCAAAACGGCCGTGTTCAAGCTGCCCTTACCCACTTTTCCGAAACGGTTCCCCAACTTGTGGAGCAGGCCATTGCCATCCAGCAAATTCCGGCCCCCACCTTTGCTGAAGCCAGGCGCGCTGCTTATTTGGAGCAGCAGTTTACCGAAGTTGGTTTGGTAGATGTGGCCCAAGACCATTTGCACAATGTGTACGGCCGTTTCCCCGGCAGCCAGCCCAACCATTCACCCCTTGTTATTACAGCCCACAGCGACACCGTGTTTCCCGCCGAAACCGATCTCACCATAAAACGTCAGGGACAGATCATTTATGGCCCCGGGATTGGCGATAATTCCACCGGCGTGGCGGGATTGTTGGCCTTGGTTGAGGCGCTGCACCTGTGTGAGATACGGCCGTTGGCCGACATCTGGTTTGTGGCCAACGTGGGCGAAGAAGGGCTGGGCGATTTACGCGGAATGTGGGCGGTGGTGGAGCGATTCGGTGGTGAGGCAACGTATCTGGTTATCGAGGGAGGCCTTTACGGGCAGATTTCCCATCAGGCCATTGGCGTGCAGCGGTATGAAATTAGCATCAGCACACCTGGAGGACATTCCTGGGGAAACTTTGGCCAGCCCAGTGCCATTCATGAGCTGGGCCGCCTGATTGCCGCTATCGACAAGCTCCAGGTGCCCGCCCGCCCTAAAACCACCTACAATGTGGGCATTATTGAGGGTGGTACGTCGATCAACACCGTTGCCCAATCGGCGAAGATGCTGCTTGATTTACGGTCTGAAGAGCCGAACCGGTTGGCTATTCTGGTGGCGGAAGTAGAGAAGCTGGTCGAGCTACGGCGGAAGAATCCTAACGTCACCGTGCAGATGACGCAGATCGGTAATCGCCCGGCCGGGCAGTTGCCGCGACAGCATCCGTTGGTGCAGCAGGCCGTGGCGGCGCTGAAATATGCGGGTTGTGAAAAGATTAGCTACATTGCCAGCAGCACCGATGCCAACGTGCCGTTGAGTCAGGGATATACGGCCGTCTGCATTGGCCTCACCGAATCTAGTCATGCGCACCGCCTGGATGAATACATGGACAGCACCTACCTGGCAGCCGGGATGAGCCAGCTGCTGCTGCTGGCCCTGTCTGTCGCCGAAATCTAAGTACAGACCGACATTAATAAAGAATAGGACACAGATTTTCACAGATAAACACAGATTTGCTTCTTTATCTGTGAAAATCTGTGTTTATCTGTGTCCAATTTAATAACTGAACCGAAGAAACAATTATGGAGTAAGTTATGAACTTTGAACTAAGTGAAGAACAGCGCGAGTTTCAGCACATTGTCCATGATTTTGTGGCTAAAGAGCTAAAGCCGATGGCTCGGGAAACGGATGAATCGGGCGAATTTAACTGGACGGCCGTTAAAAAGATGGGTCCCATTGGCCTGCTGGGTTTGGAAGTGCCGGAGGCATATGGTGGGGCGCAGGTGGATGCTGTGAGCGCGGCCATTGCCATTGAAGAGCTGGGCTGGGGCTGTGGCTCTACAGCGTTGGCCGTATCGGCGCACAATGGCCTGGCGCTGGGGCCAATTGTTAAATATGGCAACGAGGCGCAAAAAGAACAATGGCTGCCGCCTCTGGCAACGGGCCAGGGCAAGCTGGGCTGCCTCTCGCTCACAGAGCCGGGTGCGGGTTCTGATTTGCAGGGTGGGGTGCGGACAGCGGCCGTTAAAGAAGGCGACTCCTGGATCATCGACGGGGCCAAAATGTGGATGACCAATGCGTCTATTTCAGACTTGATGGTGGTGCTGTGCCGTACCGACAACGCCGGCGGCAGCCATTCGCTTAGCCACATTCTGGTGCCTACAGACACGCCAGGCATCACCATTGGTCCGGCGGAAAAGAAGATGGGGCTAAAGGGATCGCCCACCCACGCCGTGACGTTTGAAGAGGTGCGCGTGCCGTTGGAAAATCTGCTGGGTGAAGAAGGGCGTGGTTTGCAGCAAACCCTGGCAACGCTGGACAGCGGCCGCGTGGGCATTGGCGCGTTGGCGGTTGGTTTGGGACAGGCGGCTTATGAAACGGCCGTGCAGTATGCCCACGAGCGTGAAACATTTGGCAAGCCTATTGCCCAACACCAGGCCGTTCAGTGGATGCTGGCCGACGCTGCCACCGAGTTGCAAGCGGCCCGCCTGATGGTCTATTGGGCCGCTTCCTTAAAGGCAAAGGGACAGCGGTTCACCAAAGAGGCCGCCATGGCCAAGCTGTTTGCCACAGAAGTTAGCGAGCGTGTTTGCCGCAATGCGATTCAAATTCATGGCGGCTACGGCTACAGCAGCGAATTTGAGGTGGAGCGCATGTACCGCGACACTCGCCTGATGACCATTGGCGAAGGCACCAGCGAAATTCAGCGACTGGTGATTGCCCGGCACATTTTGAATTTGTAAAAAACTAACAAATTCGGCCTGTCATGCTGAGTGCAGCGAAGCATCCCTACGGAGTACCAATTTTGAGACCATCTGCCCGCGGCATGGTTTCGCCTGGCAAGGACAAGAGGGATTCTTCACTTCGCTGCGCTTTGTTCAGAATGACAGACAAACTCAATTGATATTAACGCGCAGCGTGTAGTTGGTGTTTGTCACCGGTTCACTGTAGACGCGGATGTAGTATGTTCCCGCCGGCCGAATTCCCAAGTGTAAAGTTTTTTCTGTGGTGTTGGGATTGCCATTGTTGCCCAACAACGTCAGGTTGCCGCAGCTGCCACCATACACAATTAATTGCCCTTGAGCCGGCTCAAAGCTCGATAAAATGATCGAAAGATTTGCTGAGCTGGTTAGCGTAATGGTGTACCAATCTTCAACGTCATCGGCCGTGAATTCATAATCGGTGGCGGGGCCGATGCCATAAGATTGAGCACAGTTGTTGTTCGGCTCAACCGGGGGATAGTTGTTGAGCATGACCGGCAAATAGATGAAAGTAATTGGCAGCGGCGATACATTAATCGTAATGGTTCCTGTATCTATCTTGCCACCCCTGTCGGTGGCTTGCACCGTCAGATTGAAGGTTGGCATGGCGTCAGCATCCAGTTTACTGGCGTCAGGAACGGTAATTTGACCACTGCTGCTGTTGATGGCAAAGACAGTTCCCGTATTTCCCCCAATAATTGAGAAGGTTAATTCGTCACCGCTGGCAAATTCCGGGTCCGTAGCGGTAACGGTACCGACAACTACACCGTTATTACTGTCCTCAGATACCGTAAAGGTTGCATTATTTACCGTGGGCGCTTCATCAAAGAGATTGTTGATATTTATGGTGACGTTGGCTGTATTGTTTAATCCACCCGTATCCGTAACGATGATGCCCAGCATGAAGCTTTGGCGGGTTTCATAATCGAGCTGGCTGCTGTTGGCTACCGTGATACGGCCGTTGTTGCTGCCATCGTTGGCAATAGAAAAAGCACCACCCGTGTTTCCGGTTAGAATGCCAAAAGTAAGGGCATCTTCGTCGTCCGCATCGGGGTCTGAAGCGGTTACAGTACCAACCACTGCTGTGTTGCTGCTGTTTTCATCAATGCTAAACGAGTTATCGTTAACCGTAGGGGGTTCGTTGACATCGGTAACGTTTATTTCAATGGTTGCCGTATCGGTTAAGCTGCCATCACCCACTTCAACTGTGAGTGAGAAATGAGGTGTAGCCCCCTGCGCTTCAAAATCCAGGAAGCTGTTATCGGCGACGGTGATTTGGCCTGATGTAGCGCCAATGTCAAAAACGTTGTCCGGGTCGCCGCCGACAATATCAAACGCCAGGCTGTTATCTTCAGGATCCGAAGCGGTGACGGTGCCAACAGGTGCTCCATTTGAACTATCCTCAGGCACGGTGAAAGTGTCTGGGTCCACAGTCGGGGCTTCGTTAACATCGGTGAGATTGATTTCAATAGTTGCGGTATCGGTTAAGCTGCCATCATTCACTTCAACTGTGAGTGAGAAATGAGGTGTAGCCCCCTGCGCTTCAAAATCCAGGAAACTGTTATCGGCAACGGTAATTTGGCCGGATGTAGCGCCAATGTCAAAAACATTATCCGGGTCGCCACCGACAATGTCGAATGTCAGGCTGTCATCTTCGGGGTCGGAAGCTGTCGGGGTGCCTACATCCGTGCCATTCGAGCTGTTTTCCGGCACGGTGAAAGTGTCCGGGTCCACAGTCGGGGCTTCGTTAACATCGGTGAGATTGATTTCGACGGTTGCCGTGTCGGTGAATTCATTGTCACTCACTTCGACCGTGAGAGAGAAGTGCGGTGTGGCCCCTTGTGCTTCAAAATCCAGGAAACTGTTATCGGCAACGGTAATTTGGCCGGATGTAGAGCCAATGTTGAAAATATTATCTGGATCGCCACCGACAATGTCATATATCAGACTGTCATCTTCTGGGTCTGAAGAGGTGACCGTGCCAACAGGTGTTCCATTTGAACTGTTTTCAGCCACGGTGAAAGTATCTGGGTCAACAGTTGGGGCTTCGTTTACGTCAATAATGTCGATGTTGATAACGGCCGTGTCCGTCAACATGCCGCTGTCTTCGATCTGAACAGTTAGGGTAAAGTGAGGAGTAGTGCCCAGTGCTTCAAAATCGAGCAGGCTGTTGGTAGTAATATCACCACTATCGATGCCAATGGCAAAGGCCGCAGATGGTTCGCTGGTCTCTATGGTGTATGTGAAGGTCTCGCTTGTATTGGCATCCGATGTGATGACAGTATCTACGAAGGTACCAATAGAAATATTTTCTGCGATAGTGAACAGGTCATCACTGATGGTAGGCGGTTGATTGATAGTGATTAAAAAGGTGCTGTTGGTGATTTCCTCAGTACCCGAGATAATTGTAAAATCAAAGCTATCGTCTGTATCTGTTGTCTCAACGATTTGATCATAGCTAAGAAAATTTCCGTCAATATCTGATTGGAAGAATTGTGCACCGGGTAAAAGTGTAGTGTCGGTAAGTACTAGTACGCCATTTGTAGGGGTTGTTACCAACGTATAGGTGAAAACTTCCCCGGTTAAATCGGGATCATCTGCTTGAAGCGAGCTGCTGTCGATGATCTTGTTGGTTCCTTCGTTAAGGGTAAGCCCGTTATTGGTGATTGTTGCCGCAGCCAAAACGGTACCCAGCCAGAAGACGGCCGTACTCACAGCAAACACAACTGCAAAAAGGATTAGGACACGATTTCTCCGCATACCGATGCTCTATCGATACTTCTCGTTATACATTGCAAGCACAACCTATAACATAGACCCCACATCTTTTCTAATGCTAAGGACCAACCGGTGGTGGTGTCAATGTGGGTGGGGGTGAGGTGGGTTGTGGGTTGCCACCACCGCCACCGCTGGGTTCAGGCGTAAACGTTGCCGTTGGTGTTGGGGTGTTCGTTGGTGTTGCGGTTGGTGTGTTGGTAGGACGTGGTGGAACGGTAGCGGCAACTATAATAAAGTCTATACTGTTTTCATCGAGAAAACGACAGGCGATGGCTGCTACCCAGCCTCTTGTCCCGTCATCTAGCACGACATTATACCATTCACCTTGTGAATTATCTTTCGCTATCACCCCTAAAATGTCACCCTCATACAAATAGCGCAGGATCGGGTAGACTGTTCCTGGTCCCTGGCGCAAGCTGGCCGAACTGACAGAAATCTCCACCTGGGGAATGGGCGTTGGCGAAATTGTGAAGGTTGGCGTGGCCGTGTTGGTCGGTGATGGGGTAAAAGTGGGGGTCGTGGGTACTGGTTTGATGGAAATGCGCCGGTTGCTGCTGGTAGCAATATCGCGATTGGTTGTAAGGTCTTCTAGCACAATTTGCCATTCCGACATGGCATTACTGCTGGTGTCTGGCAGCAGCGTTTGCAGGCTGTAGACGCCATCTGTGGCCGGTGTGCCGATGCTGCCCAAGAGGGTACGGCCGTTTTCCGTCAGCAAATACACTGCAAACCGTTGATTATCTTGCAGGTCAGCACGCCAGCTCCAGCGGAAATTGGCTGTGTCACCTGCCTGGAACTCGGTGGCATCCGGTGGTGCTAAAACGTCAATTATGCCCGTGGCAGATGTCACTTCTGAAACGGGAATTGCTTCTTGCGAAACTTCAACCTCAGCCGAAGTTTGTGCCTGGGTGGGTGTTGGCGTGCTGCCTTCATCTGCTGGGCCATCAACTGCGATGGGCAGAGCGGTTGGCTGAATACTGTTTTGGTTTTGCACGACCGCCCAAATAGCCGCCACGCCACCCAGGCAAAGCAACAGCACTACCAGCGGCAGCATGAGGGCGGCGCGGGAGCGGCGTGGTGGGGGTGGGGCTAATACAGCCGTGTCCCCCCGCGTTTGCACCAGCAGTCGTTCACTTTGCAAGGCGTCATTCACGGCCTCTAAAAACTCTTGAATTGACGGATGCCGTCCCCAGGCCTGCTTACGCAAACTTTTGTCGATGAGATCGTAAGTTTGTCTGGACAAATCAGGCCGGGCTTGCTCTAAAGCCGTGTTTTGGGGATTGAATGCCTGCAAAAACGTTTGCCAGAAGGAGCCTGGCTCAGCGGGCAGGTCGCCGGTTAATATCTCATGCAGAATGACGCCCAGCGAATAGATTTGGCTCCGACTATCTGCTGATTTGCCATGCACCTGTTCTGGTGCCATGTAGGGCATATTGTTGTTGGCGGAAAAATAGGCCGCCATGCCATTTTCTGCAGCAGGAACGCCTAAATCGACCAGGACAACCGTGCCGTCTTGTTTTAACATAATGTTGTCTGGTGAGAGATGGTAATGAAAAAGATCTAGCCGTTCGGCTAGCTCCAGCGCTTCGGCCAGCTGGCGAATGATCTTTAAGGCATAAATACTGTTGGCAGGGGTTCCTTGCTGATTGAGTTGGCGCAGACGTTCGCGCAGCGTAGTGCCTTCTACGAGATCGCGGGCAATGTAAGGGCGATTGTTGGCGGTGACGCCAATTTGATAAACCTGGGCAATGTTGGGGTGTTTTAGTTGCGCAACTTTGTTCATCTTTTCGATGAACTGCTCAACAAACTGCTTTTTGTTATTAAATGTAGGCAGCAAAATTTCAATCGCAACAAGGCGATTTTCATCAACATCAAATGCCCGATAAAGATCGGTAACGGCCGTCTGGTTGATGTGAGCTTCCAACTTATATTGATCAATCAGTTGATCATATAAATTTGACGACCTGGCCTGGTCTTTTTGGGTTTCCATCCGTTCCTAAACTAAAGTTGTGCTGATCTTATGCAAACTAAGTTCCATTCATTATAGCGCAGGAATGATTTAAGATGTAATCATCAGGTGCGCATTTTTACCGAGCGGGATAGGTGCGGCTGCGGTGCTGCTCGAAGACTTTTCTATGGTTGAATGATATAAGTCAGCCTAAGATTTGGGCCAATCTCTTCCTAAGTTTTGTCTGCACAAGCAACCATTCGCTGCAAATGCAAACTGCCCCCACAATAAACATAAATACAATAACTGCCTTTAGCATAAGGAGTAAAAGTTTCAATCATTCTTACGAAATGCAGCACCAAGGATAGGCCCCTGCTAATTCATGGGTTTTAACCGTGAAGAACGCGTGAAATGTGTTGTGCGACTTAATTGAGCGCTGTTCTTACGGGGATACTTTGCCGTTGCCAACCTTTTAGGGAGTCATAACAGAGAGTCCATACTTGTCATTCGTGTTGACAGGTCCATCATTGATAACCCAAACGTAGTAAGTTCCTGCCGTTTGATTGGTAAGGGTAATGCTTTTGGTTGTGGCAAAGTCTCCATTTTGACCAAGGAACGTTAAATTTTGGCAGGTACCTTGCCAGATAGTGATTTGTCCGGCAATTGGTACAAAATTTGTGAGGCTTACTGTCAGGTTGCTGGGCGAGTCGAGCGTAAATGTATACCAATCGTGGATATCTTCGGCCAGAAACTCACGTGCTTGGTTTGTAGCAAGGGGGTAAGCTTGATCACACACATCATTTGGTTCGCCCAGGGGGGAGTGGTTAATAAAATTGTTGGTGACAACTGGAATGTATTGGGTGTATGTGGGAAAGGAGGGTGGATCGGTGGGCAGGAGCTCGATGGTAACGGCCGTTTCCACAGAAACTTCTCTCCCGGCTGTTGGTTCAACTGCGGTGGCGGTGAAGATAATGGTGCCGCTTTGGCTGGGAGTATGGATGCAGGTGGATACGGCCGTTTCACTCACAGCCAGTGAATCCAGGGTAAAATTGCAATTTGCCACCTGGGCTGAACTAATCTGCACCTCAGTCAAGGGCGTGCTGCCATTGTTGGTTAGCGATAAGCTGAATTGCACTGCATCGCCCTCTGGCACAGAAATAGAGCCTGGCTCAATTGCCAGAGTGAGCAGCAGCGTCAAATCTGAGGCAGAGGCAGTATGGCTGGCCTCAACCGGATATTCAATCTCGGTGGCAGTGGCTTGAACCGTGGCTGTGTTTTCTACATTGTCAGCGGTATCAGTTGCTTCACAACTGTAAGTTGTGCTGTCGCCTGAGGCTAAATCCGGCAGACTACCCACACCTCGATCACAGTTTGCAAAGTTGGAATTGGTAACCATGAAGTTTTTTAGATCGGTATCTCCATTGTTTGTAACGGTTATCTCAATGGCATATCTGTCTTCGCTCGTGGGTGTGATGAGCTGGTCAATGACAACGGCTGGATGCAGAATTTCAATGTAATCAAAAAATACGTTGGCAGTGTTAGGGTCAAATCCCTGCCGAATTTCCAGGGACAATGTGATTGTTTGATCAGCATATTGGCCAATATCGACTATGGCATTATTCCAGCCATCAAGCTCTTCCTGGCCGTTAACGTCTAAATCCCAAACTGTTGTCCCATCGATGGAGACAATCGCCCGGTCAGAGTTAACCAGTTCAGGGTTTACCTTTACGGGATTAAACCAAAAGGAAAGCAGGGCGGCGCTTTCTTGAAGTGAGAGTGTTTGCCTGGCGCCATTATTGCGTACAAAGACGCCGCCACAGGTGCCTCCAACCCATAAGGATTGTTGACCATCGAAGTTTGCTGGCGCATTTCCAACCGCTGACCAATCACCAATGCCTGTGGGATTGCAAGGCGTGCTGCTGAATTCCTCCCAGGCTGATGTTTCGGGCGAATTTTCAAAACTGCCATCATTGATTAATTCGGCAAAAAGAGATGGGGTGACAAGCAAGAACAACAATAAGAAAAGAATGGCGGCAATGCACGAAGGGACAATTCTTCGCCGGGTCATAACGTTTTCTCCTGTGATGTGGCAAGCTGCGAGCGAGTTGCTGCGGACACAAACTACCCTTGATTTTAGACAAGGACGTTGAGATTATTGTGAGAGCGGTAAGTTGCGATGTTGCTTACGGTTTAATTGCAGCGCTTAAGGTTCGCTAAATCATTAAGACTAGGGCGTGGGTGGTGCTGGTACGGTGGGGGTTGGTGGAGGCGAAGTAGGATTGGGGCCAGGAGGATTAGGGGCAGGTGGAACGGCCGTTGGCGATGTGCTTGGTGATGTTGCTGCGGTCGTTGCCGTAGCCGTTGGCTCAAGCGCAGGCATCCAGATGGTCTGGCCAATGCTTAGCAAAATGTTGTCCAGGCAGTTGACCTGCATCAACTGCTCTACGGTAGTGTCGGTTGCCTCACTTAAGGCAGACAGAGAATCGTTGGCCTGAATGGTATACCGTACCCAACCAAAGGGTGGAGAGGGGATACAGGCGATGTCGGTGGGTTCTAATGTTGCGGTATTGGTGGGGGAGGGAGTGCTGGTTGTTTCAGATGTGGGAGAGGCGGTTATTGTCGGGGCGGGTTCAGTTGCAGTTTCGGTAACGGCCGTTTCCGTTGGGCTGGGGCGGACCGTGGGCGCGTCTACTTCTTCAGCGGATGGAAGCACCTCAACTTCGTCAATTGTGCCTTCGTTGGTTACGGTAATGGTTATTGTGGGTTGTGATGCTGGTTCATCTTCTGGTTGGGTAACAACGGCCGTTTCAGACTCCACAGGCAAAACGGCCGCATCTGGTGTGGGCGTGATGTCGCGCTGTCGGTTGGCTCGACCACGCATAAACATCAGTACCAGCAGCAGCAAAAAAAGCAGCACGATTGCCGGGATGACAATTTTTAACGTCTTAGGTTGGCGCAGCTGGTTAAACAATTTTAACCATAAGGGCGGCGGTGGTGGCGGTGGGGCAGACTCCGCGGTGATTGCCTGGTCAATTGCCTTCATCTGCGCCTCAACCGTTTCAAAGCGGCTCCACTCTTTCTGCCAGATGCTGTCCTGCACAGCCTTGTAGGTGGCCGCCGTCAGCCCTGACTGTACCTGATTAAGCGGGATTTCGCGTACAGAACCCTTGTGCTCAAAGATGTCCCACTCTGAGACTGGCAGTTCCGGCTGCCGCCCTGCCAGCAGGTGATAGAGTAAGATGCCCAGCGAATAAACATTGCTGCGGCCGGATAATGCTTTGCCGGCCAGTTGCTCCGGTGATTGGTAATCCAATTCCGTAGCAGGTTCAACCTCTAATTGTGTTGTCGCCGGCGAGGTAGGGGGGACAACCAGGTCCAGTAAGTAAGGGTTACCGGTTTCGTCCAGGTAAATGTTTTCCGGACGTAGATCATGGTGAATGAGCCCCGCCGGATGTGATATGGTTAATCCGCCAGCAAGCTGTCTTACAAGCGTTAGCGATTCGATGACTTTTGTTTTGTCCTGGGGGTCTGGTTTGGGATTGTTTGCCAGGCGTTCTGCTAAAAATTGACCGGGGCGATGGGCCATGACGGCATACGGCCGTTTACCATCAACACCAAAATCGAGCAGCGGCGGAATGACATTATGCGCCAATTGCGCCACTGTTTCAGCCCGCCGGCGAAACCGATCGGCTAAATCAGTTGACCGCATGGCGTCTGGCTGGAGTGTTACCAAAAAGACGAGATTTTCTGTTTCCTCATCTTGGGCCAAATAGATGCTGCTTACGGCCTGTTCCACCAATAGTTCGTTCAGCCTATAGTGACTTATTTTGTCATTTTCTGCTTTGTCTTGAGTCGATGGCATAAAATTTTGGGAGATTGACGGCAATAATAAAGTTACTGGCGCTTATATTACACATACCGATAAAAGTTTTAGCCGATACATTATACACTTTAACGGTTCATTATGTAAAAGCCAAAATGAATGGGACGTGAGATTCGAGGATGCTATTATTCCGGCAGTAAAATGATTGTGCGCGCTTCACTGGTGAGAAGCTGCTGCGGATCATCAGCCCATTCTAAATGCAGCTGCCAAACGGCCGTTCCCGGCACCAATGCCAATTCAGCCAGTTCAATCGGCAGCTGAAAACCATCCCCCAGATTTGGTACAGCGATTGTTTGTGTGGTGATTACCGTTTCATTTTGTTGTAAGGTGAGCACAAATTGCTGGCCGGGCAGCAGCGGTTTGGGATAGGTCCAGTAAAAAGCGAGACGGCCGTTTACGGCCACGCTGCTTTCCGGGGGTGGTCCCAGCAGGGTGATGGCTTCTGTGATGGTGTCCGGGATTGGAAGGGGGGTAAGCGTTGGCGTAGGGCTGGGCAAAATGGTGGCCGGCAAGATGGGCGGGCGGGTGACAGTCGCTGATGTTGTGGTTGATTGGATGGCAACGGCCGTTGCACTCGGGCGTGTCCCAGCTGGTTCCCCTGGGGTGTCTGACCAAACCCAGTTGATGAGGACGATGGCAAACAAGGTGATTAGCAATGGCATAAGCGAATACCAAAAATGTTTGTTTTGCCATCGTTTGTGCGGCGGTTTATCTTGGGACACCAGGCTCTGATCCTTATTGCGGTTTGCTTTCGTGCCATTTTAGCATAGGTGGGTATACGAACAAACGACGCAACGTTAGTTGCGCCGTTTGCCTCAGAAAAGAAAGAGGAGCCCCGAGTAACTCTATAAAAAGAAGTTACAGCTAGATTGTAACAGGGTAGCAGGGTGGTTCATCTGATGTTTGTCATGATTGGTGCGTGAGTTTTATCACGGCCGTTTGGCAAGGATGAGGGTATGTTGCGCCGCGGCACGAACGGCATCCGCTTGCCAGAGGACGGGAAAATTGTCACCTTGTAACCACATCGGTGCCAGATCATGGTAATGGGGGCTGCCTAAATGGCCAGACTGCCCTGGGGCCAGCATCGCTTCTGCCGCCTCAATGGCGCTAAGATCGATAATGAAGCGGGAGGAAACAGAGATAGCGTCGCTGGCGTAGCTGTTTGGCCGCATGCCCGCCTGGGCTATAGTATTGCCATCCCCGCCTACCGGAAACGACCCCACATTAAACACGCTGTCAAACGGCGCGATCATGCCGACGGGGTGCTTAAATGTGATTTGGTGCAGGCGGCCCCATTGCCATTCCGCGGGATCATCGCCAAATGTTTGCCGGAGAACGGCCGTAACTTCCACCAAACAATGCTCAACCAACTTGTTTCGCGTAGCCAGTGAATCGAGCCACGGTGATGGCACGTTTGCCAGGATTTTGAGCAGATTGACCAGCAAATATCCTTGAAACTCATTCACCGGATGCAAAATTTCGCTCATTCCCTGGCCCAGCAGGGCGGGCAGCAGGCTGGGGGACACATTTTGGGCCAGTATCGTGGGGGCCAGCTGCCGGGCCAAAACCTGGAAGACGGTGCCGCCGATGCTTTCGGTTGTCAGGTACCCATCCCACTGGCGCAGCAATGTAAGGGCTAACTTTGCATCGGGGTGGGTGACTGACACGCCTTCCAGCAGGGCCACCAGCTGTAAGCCGGGCAGGCTGAGCTGATCCAGCTGAATGCGACGACAGTCGTCTGTACTGAATGTGGGCTGGCTGGTTAGCAATTGGCGAATGCGCTCGGCGCGGTAGCCATTGCGCCACAGGCGGCCCAGGTTGTGTGTGTTCTGTTCTGGCGGTACCAGGCGATTATTGGCCGAAATGATGATGCCGACTTCTGGATTGAGGGCATGGGGCATTTCCTCAAAGGGAACCATGCCAATCCATTCATGGCTGCCGCTGTAGCCCGGTGCGGGCAGGCTGCCATCGCCAGCAGCGCGAATGGGCACCTGGCCCGTTACCCAATGGCCAATGTTGCCCTGCCGGTCGGCGTAGAGCAGGTTGAGTGGGGGCGCCTGGATACGGGATGCGGCCGTTACAAATTCATCCCAGTTTACGGCCGTATTCAACCAGCCAAACCCATCAATAGTGGCTACGCTGCGCAGCGCCGTCGAGTTAAATGCCAAAGGCCCCGCAGCCCCCTCCAGCAAATGGTGGATAAGCGGGCCGTGATGGGTCAGTGAGACAATTTCCTGCTGTGGTTTGCGGAAGCGCACCTCGATTTTCTCATCGATTTGCTGGACCGGCCGCCACTCAGCGCCAAATTGGTACAGGCCGGGATTCTCTGGGTGCAGCTTTTCGATAAAAAGGTCTTCGCAGTCGGTGTAGGCTAACGTTGCGCCCCAGGCGATCTGCCCATTGTGCCCCACCATGACGTAGGGCAGCCCAGGCTGGGTGAACCCGGCCACATGAAAGCCATCTTCACTATGTAAATGTTGGAAGTGCCAAATGGAAGGGGTGCCCATGGGCAGGTGCATGTCGTTGGCCAGGATAGCGCCGCCACTCTCGGTGTGTTCCGGGGCGATGACCCAGCCGTTGCTGCCTCTTCCGGCCCCGTCCAGATTGCCTTTGCCGTGGAATGGATTTTGCCAGGGAACGGCCGTTCCCCGCCAGGCATCGATCCACTGCGCATTTTCCTCGATGCCGTCCGGCAGGGTTGCCGGAAAATTGTCGGGATAGGTCATGAGCAAATCGTTGACCAATTGGGGATCAACCTGCTGCAAAAGCTGGGCCTGCACCAGCTCGGCGATGGCTCCGTGGGTGAGTGCCCACATTTGCAGGTGGGCATAGGCAATGCTGTCGAGCAGTTCCCAGGGCTGGGGCCGGTGCTGCACAATGCTAAATTCGATGGGCAGCAGAGAATGGCTGGCCAGAAAGGCATTGACGCCCGCGGTGTAGGCGGTTAAATCGTTGCGCGCCTGTGTTTCCAGCATCTCCAGCGTGGTGTGCGCCAGCCGGGCGAAGCCAAAGGTGCGGCTAAGGCGGTCGGTTTCCAGAGTGAGGGGACCAAAAACGGCCGAAAGTGTTCCCCGCGCTGCCCGGCGGTTCAGCTCCATTTGCCACAGTCGATCCTGGGCGTGGACATAACCCTGCGCCAGAAAAAGATCGTGCCGGTTCTTAGCGTGGATGTGGGGAATGCCCCAGCGGTCCCGCCGGACGGTGACTTTGCCCTGTAGCTCTTGTAAGTAAAGACGGCCGTCTAGCTGAGGAAGGCGCTGGCGGCTCCAACGTTGTATGATGGTTTTGAGTCGGTCTGACATGGTTTAATTTTCGCAGGTTGGCTGGGCGGTGCAACCGGCCGTGGGGGCGGCGCATTGGTAGTTGACGGCGATGCCCAGGTAGGGTGAGGGGTCGAGGGTGTTGTCGAATTCAAGTTCATTGAGGAAACGGCCGTTGCCATCATCCTTCACAATTGAAAAATGTAAATGGGTCCAGATGGTTCTGGGGGACGTTCCATTGTAATCGCCCGTATAACCGAGCAGCGTGCCCTGTTCTACAAACAATTCCCTTGTTCCCGGCGGAAAAGCATCCTCAATAAAATCGTTGCCTTCTCGATCTGCCAGGTGGGTGTAATACAGCCAGATGGTCCGCCCGGGTTGCAGCGGATCATCCGGTATGCGCATGATTAATGAGCTGCGCCAGCTCTCTTCACGCGTAAGGTATCCGTCAAAAGCAGCATAAACCGGCGTGATACCGGGATCTGTGTTGCTAAAGATGTCGATGCCTTGGTGGGGATTGTTGCTAGAGTAAGGGCCGCGAGGGTCTGCATAGAGCAGACCGATGAAACCGTCTGAAGGGAGAATGAACGGTGCGCCCGGACAGGCCTCTCGCTGTTCTGTTATCAATTCGGCTCGGGTAGTTGGGTCGCCTTGGGCCCACTGTAAAAGGGGGCGACTCGCCGGACTAATCAGTAATCGAACGTAGTTTATGCCTCGATTGACAACAAGGACACCTATCACTAACAAAAAGAAAATAAGGAGCACTTTAAACCCGCGAAAACGCGGCTCGATGAACCAGAGGGCAAGTTGCTTTAGCCAGGATGATATACGTTTCATTGGCCAGATTATACTGGGAGTTGCGTAAGTTACCGAACGATTAAAGTGGGAGGCTTTATCGTGTTTCTTGGACCGTTTCCCGGTTAAGGGGCACCTGCCCATTTCCGGTAACTGGCGTGGCAAAGGCACGGGCTTTTTCTGCCAGAGAAGTGAGACGGGCCACGATACGGCCGTTCACACTTTCTGCCGCATAATTACCTTTTTCATCCCGCTCACCTGCCGCCACGCCGGTCAGCAGCTCAATGCCCTCATCAACGGTGGAAATTGGGTAGATGTGGAACTGCCCGGCGGCGGCCGCCGCCACCACATCCTGGCGCAGCATCAAATGTTCCACGTTGGCGGCTGGAATCAGTACGCCCTGGTCGCCAGTTAACCCCCGCAACTGGCAAATGTCAAAGAACCCTTCAATTTTTTCATTGACGCCGCCGATAGCCTGGACTTGCCCGCGCTGGTTGACCGACCCGGTAACCGCCAGCGACTGCTTGAGCGGCAGATCGGCCAGGGCCGACAGCAGCGCATAAAGTTCAGCCGAGGAAGCGCTGTCACCATCCACGCCGCTGTAGGATTGTTCAAACACCAGGGTGGCGGAGAGGGACAACGGCCGTTCCGCTGCATACCGTGCGCCCAAAAAACCGGCCAGAATCAGCACGCCTTTGGCATGAATGGGTCCGCCCAGTTCTACCTGCCGCTCGATGTCCACCACCTCTCCTTTGCCCAGGCGGATGCGGGCGGTGATGCGGCTGGGTCGGCCAAAGGCGAAGGCGTCTAACATGATTACCGACAGGCCATTTACCTGGCCTACGGCCGTACCCATCGTGTCAATTAGAATCGTGTCGCGCAAAATGGTTTCTTGAATACGTTCGCGAATGCGGCTGGAGCGGTAAATTTGGGCATCCAACGCCTTTTGCACATCCACCTTGGTGACAAACTTGTGGTCTGCTTCCTCAGCCCAATAATCCGATTCGCGCAGCAGATCGCTGACGCTCTGCATGTGGGTTGTTAACTTGGCTGCGTCTCCGGCCAGGCGGGCGCTGTGTTCAATAACGCGAGCCACCGCTTCACGGTCAAAGTGGCGCAGCTTTTCCTTTTGCGCCAGGTCGGCAATGAGCCCGGCATAGGCCAGGTTGCTGGCCTCGTCGCGTACCATATCGTTCTCAAAATCAGCTGCGACCTTGAATAGTTCACTGAAATCGGGATCGTAATAAGAAAGCAGGTAGTAAAGCTGCCGTTCACCGGTCAAAATCACCTTGACATTCAGCGGTATCGGTTCCGGCTCCAGGGAAACGGTGCTGATGGTGCTAAAGATTTGCCCCAGGGATTCGATATGCACCTGGCGAGCACGCAGAGCTCGCTTGAGTCCTTCCCAGGCATAAGGTTGCAGGAGCAGCTTGCGGGCATCGAGCACCAGGTAACCACCATTGGCCCGGTGCAGCGCGCCTGCCTTGATCAGGGTGAAATCGGTGAGCAGGGTGCCCATTTGGGAAACGTGCTCCACCCGACCGATCAAATTTTGGTAGGTAGGCTGGTCTTCAAAAATGATTGGTGCTCCTTGCAACGGGCTGTTGTCTACAACCACATTTGCCCGGTAGCGCGTGGTGATTGCCTTTTTCGGCGGACCAGATGAAGCAATGCCCACCAGCGCCGCCAACGATTCCTGGTCCGATTCCATGAATTCGTTGACGTTGGTGGCGATATCCTCCTGCACCGCTTCCAGATAAGCCAGCACGTCTGGGAGTGATTGGTATTTTCTGGCCAGCTCGGCAAACAGGGGTGTAATGGCGGCAACGGCCGTTTCCTTTTGTAGTTCCTTCAGCTTGTTCTGTGTTTCGCGGTGCCATTGGGGCACCAGGCGCATAATTCCTTGCAGCGAGGCTTGCAGCTCGTTGATTTTGGACTCAATCTCCTCTTGTTCGGCGAGGGGCAGGTTCTTAAACGTATCTGGACTCATCACCTCCCCGTCTTTCAAAGGCGCAAAACCAAATCCGGCCGGGGTGCTGATAATTTTAACGTTGTGTGCTTTGGCTTCTTCTTCCAGCTCCTTAAATTTTTGTTGCTCGCGCTCTTTTAGTTCATTGATGATCGCCTTCTTTTGCGCATCGTATTCTTCACTGTTGAAGGTGGCCTGGATGACGGTGAACAAATCTTCCACCAATTGTTCCATTTCCCGGCTGAATTTGACACCCTGCCCGGCAGGCAGGCGCAAGGCCTGGGGACGGTGGGGCTGCTCAAAGTTGTTTACGTAGCACCAATCGTCGGGGGTTGGTTCGCTGGGGGCGCGCAGGCTCAAGAATTGGTTAACGGCCGTATGCTTACCCACCCCATTCGGACCGAGGGCAAACAAATTAAACCCATCATGCTGAATGCCAATGCCAAAGCGAATGGCGGCCACGGCTCGCGATTGGCCAATGATGTCGCCACTGATTTCCAATTCGGCCGTGGTGGCAAACGAAAACTGTGACGGTTCACATCGCCGGTAAAGAGCGGTTGGTTCTAACGCAAGCGGAACTGTCATGTTTCTGCCTCCTTTTTCATCTGGCATTCCCGCCTTTTATACCGGGCTGTCTTTCTCTACATGGTCTAGCCCTTTAAGGCTTCTGCCGGCGGACGAATGATCAGCATGGAGCAGTTGGCCTGGCGCATGACCTTTTCAGTGATGCTGCCGTAAACCCAGCGACGCAAACCGGTACGGCCGTGTGTTGAGATGACAACCAGATCAATGGCTTCAGCTTCAATTGCCTCTAAAATTTCGGCGGCAACCGGGCCAGACGGGACCAGCGTTTGCACCTGCTGCGTGCTCAAATGTTGGTGTTCTTCAGCCAATCGCTCAAGATAATGTTCAGCCCGGAAATAGAATTCATCCTGAACCTGGCTGCCCAGGCCACGTTCGTGGATCTCCAGTTCTTTAACCAGGTTGGGATTGAGCATTTCTGCTTGTTTCACTCGCAGCAAGGTTACGGCCGCATCAAAGGATTGGGCCAGGGCAAAGCCGGGAGCCAACGCCTGCTCTGATAACGGAGAACCATCCAGCGTGATGAGCACGTGGGAAAACGGCCGTGCATCCCGGATTACCAGCACGGGGCAGGGGGCGCTGCGCAAAACTTTTTCGGTTACGCTTCCCAAAAACCAGCGCGAGAAGCCGGTGAAGCCATGCGTAGACATTACAATGAGATCGATGTCTTCGGCAACGGCCGTATCCACAATAACGCTGGCTTCATCACCGAAACCAATCTGGCTTCTCATGCCCACCTCAGACGGCCCGTGCGTTTCCGTTAACCTTTGTAGATAGTCTGACAACTCTTTGCGCGTGGCCTCGATTGACTGATGTGGTAGTAACATCCCATAACCCGCCCGCTCTTCCACAAACATATGCTTGAGAAACGGAATGCTCAACAGAAGCAGTTCCCCTCTGGTCGCCCGGGCCAGCGCCAGTGCCGGTTCCAGGGCGCGCTCAGCCAGCTCGGAACCATCTAACGGGACCAAAATTTTTTGGAACATCACTCCCTCCTTTTGCCGGATGCAGAATTTCAATAACGATTATTTGGTTTAAGGCTTTATTTAACTGGGGGGTGGTTGTGCAATCGGCAAAAAGTTTTGCAGAAAAATCAAGGGCTATTGAGCCGATTACTTAGAGGCTATGACTCCCTAGTGAAAAAGAGCCTAAAAACCCATGCCAACATATTAGGCCGCCTATCGGTAAACACTCAAGTGACAAAAGACATTGCCTGGAATGATGAAGATAATCAGTTCCTGGTTCACCGGCTGTTCAAACATAACCGCCAGCATAACTTTAGTTAGAGGAACGGCCGTCTCAGTTTTTCTACAATAGCGATGTGGTTGTTTTTACTTACCTGTTCATTTACACGCCTGATCGCCCGAAGCCTCGCCTGATGAAGCAGCAGGCGCAGGGCAACGCCGAAAACGGCACACGGAGGGGTGCCATGAAAATTGACAAATCTAAATTTAGATTCTTAATGGGAATAGCTGCTCTGGTGCTCATGGTAGTAGGCTGGGGCAGCACAGCTATGGAATCGCAGGCGGCTGATTCAGCCTGGTCTGTTGATTATTGGAACAACACAACGCTGTCCGGTAGCCCGGTGCTGCAGCGAACGGAAACCAATCTAAATTACAATTGGGGCAGCGGCAGTCCGGCACCGGGCATCGTCAACAGCGACAACTTCTCGGCGCGCTGGCGACGGTCGGTTTATTTCCCCAACGGCAGTTACCGCTTCACCGCCACCATGGATGACGGTATGCGTGTATGGGTCGATGGTGTGCTCATCATTGATTCCTGGTGGGACAGCCAGGTACATTCGCTGAGCAACGACATCTACCTGTATGCGGGGGATCACCAGATTGAGGTGACATATTACGATGTCGGTGGGCAGGCTGTAGCGCAGCTCGGCTGGACGGCCGTTGGTGGCATCACCACACCTGTTCCTTACACCAACTGGAAGGGGGAATATTTCAACAATATGAACCTCAGCGGTTCGCCGGCATTGGTGCGGGACGATGCAGCCATTAACTTCTATTGGGGCAGTGGCTCGCCGGACTGGACCGTGCTTGCTGCGGATCAGTTCTCGGTGCGCTGGACCCGTTCGCTGGCCTTCCATAACGGCCGTTACCGTTTCACCGTCACTTCAGATGACGGCGTACGGCTTTGGGTCAACAACCAGCAAATCATCAATGTCTGGAGCGACCATCCGGCACAGACCTACAGCGGCGAGATTAATCTAGCTGGCGGCTCCGTGCCCATAAAACTGGAGTATTACGATAATACGGGCGGTGCACAGGTACAGCTGACCTGGATGCAGGTTACAGTCGTGCCACAGCCGACACCAACGCCAGTTGCTACCTCGGCGACTGGTGTTGTGCAGGCTGGCCGTCTCAACGTGCGTTATGGTCCTGGCATGCAATACGGCATCATCACCCAGCTGACACAAGGCCAATCGGTGGCGCTGGCCGGCTACCGCAGCGCTGACAGCCATTGGGTAATGATTAATTGGGGTGGCAGCACCGCCTGGGTCAGCGGCCTGCCCGCCTACCTGTGGACCAACGTGCCGGTGAGCAGTCTGCCGGTGTGGCAAGGCACCGTGCCCAATACCGGCGGCCCCACACCGCCTGCCAACGCCACAGGTCGGGTAGCCTACTGTTACTATCTAAACACCCGTACCGGTCCTGGTATCTCTTACAGCATCATCAAAAACGTGCCGGCCGGCACGGTGGTCACGCTGCTGGGACGCAATACAGCCTCAACCTGGGCCAAAGTGCGGCTCGCCGATGGCACCGTTGGCTGGATGAACGCAGGTTACTTGATCAAGTCTATACCCATGAGCAGCTTGCCGGTTGTGAATTAAGTATTCAAAATTTAAGTGAAGCGTGATGCGTGAAACTTGATTTTGTAACCATGCATCACGCTTTATGCGTTATTCCATCGGTTACAAGTTAAGGGTTTGAGACAATTGTCAAAGGCCATAATTCAAACACAGATGTCTCGTTTTTTCGTTTTCGTTTGACAATTCCCAGGTCAT
>PABI01000081.1 GCA_002699125.1 Anaerolineaceae bacterium | reverse complement strand
GGTTGATCTTGCCCGCCGCCTGCAGGTTGAGCAGTTCTGCCAGCGTTTTACGTTACACCGAGCGCAGCCGTGATTAAGAAAATCAAATTGAATAAGAAATTACCAACCCAATGGAATACCATTGCTAGCGGCAAACTGCCTAACGGTCCCGCCGCAAAGGCAAAACTAAGACCGCCGACCAGGATACCGGGATACAGCCAGCGTTGATAAACGTGCTTCAGGGTAAACAGCACGCCGTTGGCAACCCAGTCCCATTTGCCAAATACGCCCTGCATACGGGGCAATAAAAACCCACGGTAATAGATTTCTTCGCCGAAGATGTTGAACACTAACCCCACAACGAAGTACAGGAAGACGAACAGGAAATTGCCTTCCAGAGAGACATCGGGAAACACGTCTGCCGCACTGTTGACTGGGATAGTGGGATTACTGGCCGCCGGCCACCATGTGGGTGGAACAAACCCTGGCACAGACGCCAACGCCCGATTGACTGGTCCCATCACCATGCTCAAGCTCATTCCCAGAACAAATACAACCCCCGTCAAAACCCAGGCATTCCGACCCTTAGGCCATCGCCAGTGGATTCGGTCGCGGAGGGCGCTGGTGGTCAGCCTATACCCTTCACGGCGAAGCAATACCAGTCCGGCCACCAATTCCGCGCCAGTTCCCAAGGCAGTGATCGTCAGCAAAAGCCATGTCGGTGTGGTACCATCGATGGGAATGAATTGTCGCCCGACGACGTAAATCAAAAAGGTAAACCAAAGTGCTGGCCAGGTGAACATCAGGATTATTGTTCCCAACTTGTACTGTGGGATATTTGTCGAACTTTTTTCTTTCATTTCATTCTTTCTCTTCGACTAGCCCAGTCTTGTTTTAATTGTTTTTATCTTCTTAGGAGCTATCTTGCTCCTACATTCCCAGCATAATCTCAAGATGGTATTAGTTGCATACCCCGAACGTGTTAATTTGTGGCATTAAAGTGATTTGTGAGGTTTGGCTCCTCACTCACCCGGCAAGGAGTCGATGAAATCGCCGACCAGATCGAAATTCGCCTTCTCGTGCCGCCAAGAATCCGACCCGTACACTTCGTACATCGGGTCAGCAGTGACGACGACAACCATGTTCAGATCATCCAGTAACACAATTAGCTGTCCCCCGTGTCCCCAGGCAAAGTTGACGTCGTGGTCGCCGACCTTGGCCGACCACCATTGATATCCATAACCAATATCGCGGAACTCACCGATATTGTCGTAGGCATCCTTTGAGTAAGTTTGCAGGGAGTCGCGCACCCAGTCAGCCGAAATAATCTGATTGCCCTCAAATTGGCCATCGTTGAGAAAGAGCAGGCCAAACTTGGCCGCATCACGCGCTGATACGTGAATCTCTCCTGCGGCCCAGTTGTACCCGTCCGAATCCTTTCTCCAGTCGCCGATCTCCGCGCCCAACGGGTCGAAAAGATGATCCTGACCAAATGACTTCAGATCCGTGTCGCAGGCACGGGCCACTATGATCCCCAACCAATGAGCCGTCAGATTGCTATATTGGAACTCTGTACCGGGATCACTTGTGAGCGGAAAGTCAGCTACCAGGTGCACATAGTCGTCAGACCATACAGCCTCCCAAAGAGCCTGGTCGCTCTCTTCCGATGGGTAACCGGCCCTCATTTGCAACATGTCCCTGAGCGTGATCTCTCGCTTGCGGGGATCATCTATCTGATCGGCGAAATCGGGGAAGAAGTCGATCATCTTCTGGTCCACGCTGGACAGGCAGCCCTGCTCTAACGCAAGCCCGACCAAAGCCGAAGTGATGCTCTTTGCCGCTGATTGCAGTAACGCTTTCTGGTCCACCGATCCTTCATTGAAGTAATCTTCGGCGATCAAATGACCATTCTTCACCACCAGCAGCCCATAAAGCGTCTCCAATTCGGCCGCGTTGTAATACAGTTCTGCTACCAGTTCCGGGTCCAGCCCCTCCTTCTCAGGCGTTGATATCTCCCACTCACCCACAGATTGTGGCGCGTAGCCCACGGTTTCCAGTTCTTCTGCCGAAGGTCCACAGCCAAGCAACAGGGCCAGGACCAGAATCGTGCTGGCGAAGATGAAGAAGGTTTTTTGATTTTTTGTTTTGCATTCTTTCTTTTTGTGTGCCATTGTGGCCTCCCTGTTTTTGACCTTTTGTTCTCCACATATACGTGCAGGATAACGGCCGTACAGTATTACTGTCATACCCCGAACGTGTTATTCAGATGATTAGGCTAAAAGGGGGAGGTAAAAAAAGCAGGGAGTTAGAAAGTGGGCAGCAGGCCCAATTCTCTGGCCTTGGCTACGGCTTGTGTCCGGTTGTGTACGCCAAGCTTGCCGTAGATATTGCGTGTATGTACCTTAACAGTGTTCAGCGAGAGGTATAAGCGTTCGGCGATTTCTGGATTGGTGAGGCCTTCGGCGATTTTTTGCAGGATTTCCAGTTCGCGCTCGCTGAGCGGTTCGATCAAATCAGATTGATCAACCTGTGTGGTGGAAACGGCCGTTTGCCCCAATTCTTCTGCCGGGAAAGCGGCTAACAAACGACGAACATACGCCAGTGCCAAGCCATGTTTTAGGGCTTCCTGGAGTAAGCGGGCCATCGGCTGACCCTCATCCACGAAGATGCGAATGTAGCCACCCGGTTCGGCCAGGGTGAGGGCGCGCTTAAGCGCGGTCATGGCGCGCGTGGCATCGTCTTCCGCTTGAGAAGCAAGCGCCTGCAGAACCAGTATTTCGATGACGCGGGCGATATGCTCGCCTGCCTCTGCCACCTCAAGCAGACGATGTAGCAATTTGAGTGCTTCGTCCAACCGCCCTTGCGCCAAAAAGACACGCGCCAAAACCACATCCACATAATTTTGCAGCGAGATCAGATCGTCGTCAGCAGGCGGTCCGTGTTCTTCTAGCCATTGCGCGGCGGCCCCGAGTCGATTTTGGGTCAGCCATATCCGCACTTTCCAAGCCGCTAGCGGCTCAGAAAGATAAAGGGGGAGATATTGTTGTTGGGTGATTGTTTCTAGTTTTTGCAGGGCGCTTTCAGCACCGGACAAATCACCTTGGTAAAATAACGTTCGGGCCAGAATCGTTTGGCTGTAGCCGAAAAAAGCCAGGTCCTTTCCCCTGGTTAGTTCAATGCTTTTTGCTGCCAAATCAAGGGCTTCCTCCAGTTCGTTTTGTTCCGCCAGCGCATTAGCCCAGATTGCCAGGGCCCAACCGGCAGCGACTGTTTGTGACAGACCGTTTGCTTCGGCCAGTTCCATTTGCTGCCGACAGATTTCAATGGACTGGTGTAATTTTCCCAGGTCCCGCAGGCTTGTGGCCGCTTTCAGATGGGCAATCATTATCCAGAAGGTGTTACCGGTGACTTTACAAGACTCTATTGCCTCTAACCGAGCCTGGTGGGCGGCCGTTATATCATTCTGGAAGATGTAGGCATCACCTAAATGCGTGGCGGCCGAGCCGCGCCAGGGATCTTCTTTAGGCAAATGTTTAAGCGCCTGGTTGGCATGTTCAATAATGCCGGACACGTCTTCCCACCAGGCGGCGATCATCGTGCGCACAGCGGATAATCTGCCTTGCAATATCTCGCATTCAGAATCAGACAATTGTTTATCTTGTTCAAGCGCCTGTTCGGCGGCTTGAAGGCTTTGTTCGGCCGTTTCTAGTTGGCCAATAGAAAACAGATACCAGGCGTGCAGGATACAAAGATGTGGCTTGCGAAATAGCCACTCGCTGGGTACCTTCACCAACCAGCGCCACAATTTGCTGTGGCCACCGTGTCCCCAAATGGCATCAGCCTGGGCATCAATCAAATTTGTCGCCCGTTCAAATGAGTCTGAGCGCAAGGCATGGTCAATGGCTTCTTCAATGAATTCATTCTGCTCGTACCACTCGCTGGCCCGGCGGTGTAAGCTTGGGGGCCAATCTGGCTGCGTTTGGCGCAGTCGTTGCTGCAATAAATCGGCAAAGAGGTGGTGATAGCGGTACCAACGCCTTTCCCCATCAAGGGGAATGACAAACAGGTTGGCCCGATCGAGCATTTCCAGCATTGCCTGGCCATCATCCCGCCCAGTAAGAAAATTGCATAAAGGGGCAGAGAGGCGGTTGAGAACGGCCGTTTGCAACAAGAATTTCTGCACGTCCTCCGGCTGTTGACCCAACACCTCCTCAATAAGGTAGTCCAATACATACCGGTGGCTGCCGGTAAAAGCTTGAATGAACCCAGAAACGTCTTCGCTGCCTCGGAGCGATATGGCGGCTAACTGCAAACCGGTTATCCAGCCTTCGGTATTGCTCTCTAGCGCAGCAATATTTTCTGCGGACAAATTCAGCCCCATGACCTGGTTGAGAAAATCGGTTGCCTCAGAGGTGGTAAACCGTAAATCTGCAGCACGCAATTCGGTCATTTGGTCACGGGCGCGCAGGCGAGATAGCGACAAGGGTGGATCTTCCCGTGTGGCGATAGCTAGATGCAGCGTTGGTGGGCTGTTTTCAATGAAAAAGCCCAGTGCCTCATGAATGGGTTGAGCTTCAATCAGGTGATAATCGTCGAGGACGAGGACAATTCTCTCAGGAAGTGTGGCTATCTCGTTGATGAGCGGTGTCAGGATTGCCTCGGCTGGCAGGGGCTGCGGGGATTGGAGCGTAGCTACGACTTCTTGGCCAAAGGCGGAATCTGTTTCTTCGCTGTGCCTCAGGGCAGCGATTAAGTAAGTGAGAAATCCGACCAGATCATTGTCGCCTTCATCCAGCGAAAGCCAGACGGTAGCAAAAGGCGGTGTAGCCTCACTCATTGCTTGAATCCAATCGCTCACTAATGTCGTTTTGCCAAACCCGGCCGGGGCGGAGATGAGCGTTAATTTGTGACCCAGTTGGAGGCCTTGATTGAGCTGTTCTTTTAAACGCAGACGGGGGACGAGAGACGGCCGTAACCTCGGCACGAATAATTTCGTTTGCAGCAAGTCGCCAGACATAGACAAATTATATGAGGAAAAGCTGGAAAACACACTCGGCTATGGCGGTTTAACATAGCGAAATCCCCGATAGGCAGGGCCGAACTGTTTTGACCTGGGCCACACCTGGCCATCTTCGGTGAGATTTAGATCTAAACATGCTTTTTATAATCGTCTATTAAGTGCCACGGTTTGAAGCCGCAGGCCTGATAAAGCCCTCGGGCGGCCTCGTTATCACCAAAATGTGCCACCGTGGCCAGTGCCATCCCTACGGCCGCCATCTGCTGCATGCCGTACAATACAATTGCCCGCCCAAACCCGTGCCGTCAATAACCCTGGTGCGTGCCAACCGGCTCAAACAGTCCCGTGCCGTTCAAATAGTCGTACCAGATGATAGTAAAGGCGACACAGGTGCCATCTGGAGCCTGGATGACCAGCTCGCGTTCCGGCGCATAGCCCGGTGACACCATGACTTTCTGATACAGTTTCGGGGTCCAATTCGGACCGAAGGCGGCGTTATGCACCTGGGCCAGTGCGGCCGCATCGGCAATGCTGGTGGCCGACGTGAACGAGAAACCGGTCGGCAGAGCAGGCACATCAACCGCATCTATTTCAGTTTTGTTCAATACGTAAGGTACTTCACCGTCATGTTCATATCCCAATGTCGTGAGAAGTTCACTGCGAGCGCTGTCACCCCGAAAGGCATCCGCGTGGATGTAGTCACCGGCAATATTATGCCGCTGCATCAGGGCAATGGTGCGTGCTTCGGCCAATTGCAAAACGTCACGTTCGAAATCGCCCCCACGGAGGTCCGGGCGTACCTGGGCATCGAAACTCTTGTGGCTGGGGTCTGCTAGCAGCCACGCGGCCACGCCACATCCATCTTCCCAGATCGTCAACAGGTCAACGGGATCATAATGTTTGTGGCCACTATAAATATGATGGGGGATGTCTCCAGGGTGGAGATAGCCACAGTGGTTGGTTAAGGCGATTGCCTCGGCATTGAAATCCTGGAGACGCTTCAGATCTGCTTCTCCGGTATATTTTCGCTTTAATATTTTCACAACTTCTATTTCACCAGGTTGATTATGTGTCGGTAACGAGCACCACCTTGCCCGCGTAGCCGCCGCTTTCCAGCAGTTCATGGGCGCGGGCGGCTTCAGCCAGGGGAATACGCGCCGCCACGATGGGCTTGATCTTGCCCGCCGCCAGCAGGTCGAGCAGCTCCACCAGCGTTTGACGATACCAGGCGTTGTCTTTGGCTAGGTCGGGCGTCAGCAGCAGCTGCCTGCTGACGGGAAGCAGCTTGAGCAGCAGCACCATCAGCAGCGTGAGGGGAATGACCCGCAGCCCCGACTGCTTTGCCGCCGCCACGCCAAACCAGACAAGACGCCCACCTTTACGCAAAGCACGGTTTGATCGCCACAGCTGCCGGAATCCCCCAATCGGATCAAACACAACATCCACCCCCTCACCAGTCAACTGACGGATACGTTCTACGAAATCCTCCGTGCGGTAGTTGATGGGGGTAGCACCCAGGGCAGACACGTGCTCATGGTTGTAGCCGGAGGCTGTGCCATACATCTCCAGCCCGGCCAGCTTGCCCAACTCTAGCAAAGCCGAGCCGACACCGCCGGCCGCGCCGTGGACGAGGATACGCTCGCCGCGCTGCACCTGGGCAGTATGGTGCATGGCCATGTGAGCGGTGAGGTAATTCACCACCACGCAGACGGCTTCGACCGGATCCACGCCAGCGGGTACAGGAACCAGCTCACTGGCGGGCAAGCAGATGAACTCCGCATATCCCCCGCCCAGGCCAAGACAGAAAGTGGCACCGGCAACCATCTGTCCCAGTGCCAAAGTCGTTACGCCTTCACCTAGCTTATTAACCACGCCAACGATATCCTCGCCCAGCGTGAATGGTGGTTTCGGCGTCCCCGGCAGCAAACCCGAGCTGCGGTGCATCAGATCGTAGGCGGAAATTCCGGCGGCCAGAACCCGCACCCGCACTTCGCCGGACCGGGGTTCGGGCAGGTCTTCTGCCATCGGCTGCAATACCTCTGGACCACCATGCCGCGTTACGATAACGCGATGGTTTTTTATTTCGGTTATATTTTTTACAGTAGTCATCCTGTTTTCTCCTGAATGGAAAATCCTTTATGGCCGCTCGCTCGGCAAAGAAGCAATGAAATCAGCTACCAGGTTGTTGATAGCGCCCTCGTGATGCTATGATTCACCCCCAAGGCCGACGCCCTCACACCCAATGCCAGGCATACCAGATCGTCACGCCGTTGAAAACGATGCTCACCAGCAGCAGAAATTTATCGTAATGACCTTCATAGCCTGGCAGCCCGACCAGATTAAACAGCAGCCAGAACCCCGCCATGATGATATTTGCCCAGCGGTTGACCCCCTGCGGCAGCAGCAAAGAAAGCACCACCATCAGGATGGGCAGCACCATCAGTACAGCCATGCCCAGGGCCATTCCTTGCGATATTGGCGCGCCCATCATTTCGCCGGGAACCATCTGTCCGGTAATGAAGCGCAGCACGTCCCCCAGCAGGTAAGTGAGCATGACGGCTACCCAAATCATTGAAAGCGTAATTTTCATTTCATTCATGATCCAAACTCCAGTTTTCGGCCGTATCCGGCACTTGTCTCTCCGGCGAAGTCACCAAGCTTTCGTTTTCCTGGCGTAAGCTGAGCGATGTGAACACCCAGCCCAGCAATAGTTCGATGAGCAAGTGAAAAGCAAAAGAGGCGGCTTCCACTTGCAAGCCAAACTGGATCATTTTTTCTGGCGACAGGGCAAAGGTTTTGACACCCAGCAAGGGGCATAAGGTGTAGGTAGCCATGCCGAAAAAGAAATACCCGGCCAACCGATAGTCGCTGGCGGTTTTTTGAGAAGGGGGAAGGTGGGAACGGCCGTTGGCCCACCACAAAACCACAAATATCATCAACAAAGTCATGACCGCGCCCGCAATGCCAAAAACCAGTGAAGTTGGGACTGGCAGGGGAATGTAGGCAAAAGCGATGTACACCAATCCAGCAACAGCAACCACCCACCTGCGCGATGATGACATCACCGTGCGAAACGTTGCCCCAATGATGAAAAAGTAAATGCCAAGCTTGAACGAATAAGCCCACAACAAATAGCGAATGATTTCCCAGGCAGAGGCTGCCTGGCTGGCACCTTCCAAGGTTGCTGCGCCTTGTTCCAAACCAGCCAGGTAACCGGGCAAGACGATGTACCGTCCTAAAATAGCATTTAGTAAGAAGAGGACTCCAAGCGTGAGCAAGAGGGTACTAATCTTTTTGTTCATCGTATGTGCCTTCTTTGCCTTAGGACTGCCAGTCCTTTCTAAAAGCTCCCAAGAAAATTGGTTGTTGAGGACTGGCAGTCCTGCTATTTAGAGAATCTTTGAGGCGAAAGGAATTTTGCGTACCAGATAAGCGGCAATGAAGCAGATTGGGACGATGATCACTGACGCCAAACCAAATTTTTGCAGGCTCTCCAGTTCAATGCCCCGCAGCGCATAGGCCATAAAGACGACGATGGGCATGTGGATGATGTAAACGGTGTAGCTGTGAACTGACAAGAAACGGCCGAATCCACCACGCCCATTCACAAAGCGACGGAAAAGCGTAATCAGTCCCAGGCTCAGCCCCACGGCAAAAGCGGAATCCCACAGCGCGTAAACGGCCGATTGCCAATGTCCGTTTCCCATCGCGTTGTCCAATGCTTCAGTTAACTCAAGCGAGAACCATTGGCCGCTGAAGGCGAGGGGGAAGAGGATTACGGCCGTAACCCCTGCCACCACAAATCCCACAAACCCCATCGTGCCCGACAGCGTTCGCAGCCACTCCTTACGGGAGGCAACCGCGCCCAACACGAAAAAGCTGAGGTACTGCGGCAGGTAAGCCAGGGTGGGGAACTGATACCAGCTCTCGCCCAGCGGAATCACCATTCGCATCAGGGTGCTTGCCAGCGCCAATACCACAATGAAAATACCAACAGCCAGATAACCGGGCATGGCCGAGGGAGTTACGGTTCGCTTCCCGAGGACTGCCCGCCAGATGGCATAGCCAACGCTGAAGATGAGCAGCATCGCCACAAACCACAGCGGTCCCAGCCCAATGAGGTCAGGATACGCCTGCCAGAATATTTGCCAGGTGAGCGGCTCGGTAATCCCGGTCAGCGCCGGCGGCATCAGCCAAAAACCAATGAAGGAAATGGGGCTGAGGATGAAGTAGAAAACGAGCAGGGGGATGCCCAGGCGCAGCAGTCGATCCTTCAAAAAGGCGCCCATGCCTTTCCGGTCAAACGACCCGGGCGTGAAGTAGCCCGACAATAAGAAAAAGGCACCCATAAACCACGCCTGGTTCACCAGGGCAAAAATCAGCAAGGCCTTAAAGGCCAGGGGCGAAGTAAATGGGGGTTCTACGTAATAGTAACCCTCTAAACTTGCTCCATAAACCAGCGCCACATGGTGCAGCACCACCAGAATAATCAGCGCAGAACGCAGATGATCGATATAGAACAGTCGCGAAGCCTTTTCGCTTTTTGCGACAACAACCGGTGTTTTATCCGTTGAATGTAAACTTATTTGAGCCATTTTTAAACCTCCTATTTTTTACCGCGGAGAGCGCCGAGGCTTGTTCTGAGCACCGTCGAAGGAACGCCGAGTTTTTCTCTCGTGTTTTGATTCTCCGTTCCTTCCGCGCTCTTCGCGGTTATTTCTGTATCTCATTAATATTCGGCTCTTTTGAAGAGCTGGATGCCGGCCACGATGATTACTAGACTGATGGCGGTCAAGATCAACAGGTTCTGCCAGATGACCGGATCAGAAAGGTTGCCGGTGTGGAAGATGACCGAAAGCGAATCAGACACGTAGTAGTTGGGCATGAAGCGGGCTATGTTGCGCGTCGTTTCGTTGAAGACGGCCAGCAGTGCGCCAAACATCATCATGGGCACGATGAAGATGGCGGCGATGCCACTGGCTGCACCAGTGTCTTTGGCCACTGCGGCCGTTAATAAGCCAAAACCAACGGCCGTAACCGCCAGCAAAGCCAGGAACAAAATAGCTATCAGCAAACCAACCACCCCGCCCAGAGGCACATACCCCAACAGCTGGGCCACCAGCAAAACAATCAGCCCCTGCACCACGGCGATAATCATGTTGGCTACAATGTGGCTGCCCAGGTAGGCAGATGGTGAAACCGGCGTCGTCTGCACCCGCTTCAGTAAGCCGGATTTGCGGTATTCCACCAGCGACAGGGCCACCATCATGCCCATGTAAATGACGGCGTAGCCCATCACGCCGGGCAGCAGGTATTCAAAATGGTTCATCCCCGGCACGGGGTAATAATCGTTGGTGACGCTGCTTAGGGCTAAGTAGAAAATCAGCGTCAGGCCGACCGGCATCAGCACCATCACGGCCAGGTTCATCAGGTCGCGATACAGTTTCTTCACTTCGACAATAATCAGGGCATTCATCGGTTGCAGTGTCATGTTATAGTCCCTCCATAATCCGACGGCCGGTAATCTCTAAGAAGACCGCTTCCAGATCGGCCGCATCGTGTTGTGCCATTAATTCGTCAGGCGTCCCCAAGGCAATCAGCTCGCCATAATCAATGATGCCCACCCGGTCGCTCAGCGATTGGGCTTCTTCGATGTAGTGGGTGGTCAGGATGACGGTTTTGCCTTGCTCTTTCAGCGCCCCGATTTGCTGCCAGGTACGGCGACGGGCGCGGGCGTCCATGCCCACCGTCGGCTCATCCAGAAAGACAATTTCCGGATCGCTGATCAGGGCAATCATCAAATTGAGCTGGCGCATCATGCCGCCGCTGTATCCTTTGGCTTTGCGCCGGGCCGCATCGGCAAAGTCCGCCTGATTGACCAACTCACCGACACGTTCTCTCAGAATCTTTTTGTCCATGCCGTACAGGTTGCCAAACAGTTCCAGGTTTTCCATCCCGGTGAGAAACTTGAAAACGGCCGCTTCCTGCGGACAAACGCCAATCCGTTCCTTCACCTGTCGAGGTTGTTGCCTGATGTCAAAGCCGGCAATCTGGGCCGAGCCGCTGCTGGGAGCCAACAAGCCACAGAGCATACTGATTGTGGTTGTTTTCCCGGCACCGTTTGGTCCCAAAAAGCCAAACATCTCGCCTTTGTGAATGTGAAGATTGAGGCCGTTAACTGCCTGGACATTTCCAAACTTTTTCACCAGGTCTTTGATGACAATTTCCGGTTGGGTCCGGGGAATTTGAGGTTTGTAATCTACGGGACGTTTTCTTTCTTCCGGTAAATCGACAACTTTTTCTTGTGTATGCATTGGAAAATCTGCTCCTTTCCAAAACTGATAAGCGAGAGGCATAAAATTTTGACGGCTAAGCCTCCATACTTAAGTGGGGATACCGTTTATTACATGTTTAGAATAGCTGCTAAAGGGTGTTATTGTCGTACCCCGAACGTGTTATTTGGGGTGTTAGCTCAGACGATGGCGCAAAGGTGCAAGCGGCGAAAATGGATCAGAAGAGGACCCTCAGCGCTGCTTACAGCACATCGCCGCCCAGGCAGGACCAGTTTTCAAAGCAAAAGATGGATTGGGGGAGAGAGGCAGTGAGGGGTTTGAGGGTGAGGTAATACGGATTGCGGCTGAAGGGTTGGGGCAGGCAAACGGCCGTTCCTCGCAAAGCATCTAAAACAGATGAGGCTGGCGTACTCACCAGATGAGCCAGTCGATATCCACTGGTCGCCACAGCGCCTATCCAATGCCTTAGCAAGCCAGGCAAATCGGGGGCGTAAGCGGCCAGCAGCGCCACGGCGGGCAACCCCGCCAGCCGAATGGGACGATACACCACGACACCAGCGATGCATTCCCCCTGCTGCCAGACGCCAAACTGGTAGCGGCGAAACGGATGGCAGGCAAAACGGTGCTGCAAACGCTCCGGTGTCCAGGCAAACTGCACGGCCGTTTCCCATTCAACCGGCAAAAAGGGCAAATCAGGCCATTGCTCGGTCAGGTAAAAATCTGCACATGGTTGTTGTGGACGGAGCCAGAGGAGGTACGGCCGTAACCGCCCCACCACCGAATAGCCATAGCCGGCACTGCGTTGATCCACCTGCACCCCGGCGGCGTTAGAAAAACCAGCCCCGGCCACCACGCCGCGCGCCGCCAGCGCTTCATAAACGGGTGCAGCCACCTGCTTCACCAGGCCGCGCCCCCGGTAGTTGGGATGCACCGCCATGTTGATGCTCAATCCCACCGGTACCGTTTGTCCGGATGAAGGCAGAAAAAGCGGCCGTAACAAACAGCTGTATTGTGCCGCCAACATTGCACCGTCCCAGGCTCCCCACGCCACCAGCCTGGTTTCTGGCTGCAAAAAGTGGAGCAGTTGGCCCATTTGGTCAGTCGGACGGTTAAAAGCAGCGGCCAGCAGGGCGGCCCACGGAGCTATGTCGGCCAGGGTAAGTGGAGCAATTTTCATCTGGAACCTCATCATTTTGCCGGTGGTGGTGACTAGATGAGGTCAATTGTAAGCAAGAATGACGATTTTTACTCGCTTTGCGACCGTCGTCCTTGCTACGTTTGGTACACTGCGCCTGCGAGGCTAAGTTGCGATTCCCCACGGTGCCGCTTACAATTAGAACATATGGCCGATCAGAAAAAAGAGGAACTGCAAAAAAAGCTGCGCCGCCTGGGCGTGGTGCGCGGCACAGGACAGCTCAAGCCAGCGCGCAAGCTCAAGCCTGCCCCGACGGTGGATGAGGAATTGTTACGGCCGTTCACCCCCTCAACATCTCCCAACCTCTCCGATGACGACGACATTCAGCCCCTGGAAACCCTACTGCCCGGCGGCGAAATTGTCTCCACGGCCGATGGCGACTGCTTTGTGTTGGACCACGTGTACACGCTAGACCATCAGCATGGTGATGATCGGCTGGCCGATTTGCTCGATTTTAGCCCGGCCGCCGCCGCCCCGTTTTTGCAGGATGAGCGGCTGGCCCAGCACGACTTCCGCGACTTTCTTTTTTTAGACACGGAAACGACCGGGCTGGCTGGCGCGGGCACGCTGGCCTTCATGGTAGGCGTCGGTTTTTTTGAGCCGGGCAGCCAGGGCGAAGATCGCTTTGTGGTGCGCCAATATTTCTTGCGCGATCATGGCGACGAACCAGCTTTGCTGCTGCTGCTGGATGAGCTGCTGGCCGAAAAAACAGGGTTTGTGACGTTTAACGGCCGTTCCTTCGACATCCCCCTTTTGGAAGGCCGCTTTATTATGAACCGCATGCCTACCGAGCTGCGCGACCGGCCACACCTGGATTTGCTGCATCCGGCGCGGCGGCTGTGGCGGCACCGGCTGGGTTCCTGCGCCCTTAGTTCGCTGGAAGGCAGCCTGCTCGGCTTGCGCCGTAGCCAGGACGATGTGCCCGGCTGGCTCATCCCCAGCCTGTACAACCAATACCTGCGCAGCGGCGACGCCCGCGAACTGGTGCGTGTCTTTTACCACAACCAGATCGACATGGTGTCGATGGTGACGCTGGCGGCGCGGGTAACGCGCCAGCTCAGCCGGCCCGATCCGGCCGATCATCCCATCGATCTGTTTAGCCTGGGCAAATGGCAGGCAGACCTGGGCCTGAGTACCGAGGCAGAGCAAAATTTACGCTTGGCCGCCCAGGGCGATTTACCGCTGGAGCTGTACCATGCCAATTTGCACCGGTTGGGGTTGTTGTTGAAGCGAGACGGCCGTTACCCCGAAGCCCTCCCTATCTGGCAGCAAATTGCCGCCACCAGTCTGGATGATGTAGCGGCCCACGTGGAAATTGCTAAATATTACGAATGGCAAACGCAAGAACTAGAGCAGGCGCGTTTCTGGACCGAACAGGCCCTAAGCTTGGTGGCCAGCTGGGGTCGGCGCGGCCAACACCACCCCGTCCGCGCCGAACTGGAACACCGTCTCAACCGCCTCCAGCAAAAACTCAATTCTTAGCGCACGAGCAGGACTGGCAGTCCTTGACCGCAGCAACCACAGAGCTGTCATGTTAAGGACTGCCAGTCCTCAAACTTCATAAAACCTGTTTAGTAATCCTGCCACCAATCTTTGCGCGAGCGCGGATCAAGAAAGCTGCCCGCATCCCGAATCGAAACCTTGATTTCGCTGCCGGAAGCACGGCCAAATGCCTGGCCTCCCTGAAGCGCGGGCAGCTGTGCCCGTCCGGCGGCATTTAACGAATCATACAGGTTCACCAGCGCCGGATCGACACAGACGTCTTCAATGTGTACCGTGTAGCCGCTAACGACGTTATCTTCCCTGGTGTATTTCAGGGTGATGCGGTTGTCGGTAGCGTACAAAACCATCACGTCATTGCCCCCGCCAATGTCATAGCCGGAATCAGGTACGTGGATCGTTTCACCCGAGGTTGTCCCCATTCCCAGAAGTGTGGTGGGCCAACTGCTCATCAATTCCAGGCGGCAGCCACAGCTCCAGTCCCAACGATAAATCTGGTAGGCGTTGGTGAAATTTGGCACCTTGGGCGTGGCAAACAATGTGTCTAACTGCGGGGCATTATTGTCCGTGCCACCGCCGTATTCCACCAGGGTGAGAGCCGCCGAAACTTGCTCATAGCCGCGCACCGCCAGGTTGATGTCCGGGTGTTGCGCCGCCGGAATGCCGGTTGGCTCAGAGGCGATGGGAATGCCGCTGTAGCTGGCCCCCGGTACGCTACAGTCCAGCGTCTTGGACACAAACGGCAGGTAAATGAATTCATCGGCCGAACCGGATGGTTCCGCTTGAACTTGTGCTACATTTGTTTGGGCTAAGACGAAGCCCAGAATGCCCAGGCAGACGATTACAAAGGCTGCCCAAATAGGTTTGCGATTTTGGGTTTTCATATCATTTTCTCCACTTACAGTACAAAAGTTAGCTTAACGTAAAGGCGAATGCCCTGTGGGGCATCCTTTTTAGAACAGCGTGAGAAGGATAATGATTTTTGCTAGAGATGGGCTATTTTTATATCCTAAGATGTATCTTGCTTTTAGGCTAGACTCATAAACGTCCCAATTTCGGGTGGGTGAGGTATGATTTGTCTGATTGGGACAAATGGCAAATTTGGCTATCTGCTTTTGCGAGAACTTTATGGATAATAAGGTAACTAATTCTTTTCTTGATCAGGTGTATTTGGGACAGACTGAGTGGTACCGCTACTTTTTTGGCCTTGTCTTAATTTTGTTCTTTTGGTTTGTGCTGGGCTCCATGTTTCTGGTGGTGCCGTTTTTTTGGGTGATGATAGACGGTGATCCGGAAACGGCCGTCAACATGCAAACCGGCTTCTTCACCGGAGTCGATCCCATTTTTAACTATATCGTGTTAAATCTGAGCTTTGCCCTGTTGATTGTGGGGGTGTTTGTGACCGTGCGATTTGTGCATGGACGGCCGCTTCGCTCCATCGTCACCCCGGCCAAAAAGCTGAACTGGCGGCGCATGGCACAGGGGTTTGGCGTCTGGCTGCTGTTGGTGACGCTGGCCAGCGTGGTCGAATATCTCATCAATCCGGAGATATATACCATTGTCTTCAATCCGGGCCGCTTTTTTATTTTTGCCCTGGCAGTGCTGCTGCTAACCCCCATGCAAACCACTGCCGAGGAACTGCTTTTTCGCGGCTATCTGCTGCAAGCCAGCGGCCACCTGGGGCGCAACTTTTGGCTGCTGGCCCTGGTCAACGGCGTCTTGTTCATGGTGCCGCATCTGGGCAACCCCGAACTAGCCGCCAGCGCCATTTTGCTGCCGCTGTTTTACCTCAGCATCGGTGCCTTTTTTGCCTTTATCACTCTGCGCGACAATTCGGCCGAACTGGCTATTGGCGCCCACGCAGCCAATAACCTCTACTCGGCGCTGTTTGCCAACTACACCAACTCGGCGCTGCAAACCGAATCAATCTTCCTCATTACGGAGTTGGATGCTGTTTACGCGCTGATTTCTTTTTGGGTGATGGCCGTTATTTTTTACCTGGTTTTGCTGTGGCAACGCCCCAGCCCGATGCCGCAGCCTGGAGAATTGTTTGATGGCGGACAGTGAGCATCCCCTTCTCGAAGTACAATTGGACGTTAAGCCTGCGCCGCAAAGCTGGCTGGACCTGCTGCTTTACCTGCTGATTGGTTTTGGTTCGTTTATATTGCTGTCTGGACTGGTGGCTGTGTTGTTTACTGAAATCAGTCTGGGGGCCTCGTTTCTAATCTTTCTGGCCAATTTTATTTGTCTGGCCGGTACCACGTATCTGCTGGGCGTGCGGCGAGGCAAAATTACCTGGCGTGGGTTGGGCTTACGGCCGTTGCGCTGGCAGTGGCAATGGCTGCTAATTGGCGCCGGGCTGGCCATCCTGCTGCTGCCGGCGCGGGCGGTGCTGGGGCTGCTGGTGCAGATACTGGTGGAAGGCAACCTGGACAGCCTGCAAGCGCGCAGCGATCTGATTATGGGTGGGGCGCTGGAATTTTCCTGGATTGGCTTCTTCAGTACGCTGATTGGTGCCGGGATTTTGGTGCCTATTTCTGAAGAATTGTACTTTCGTGGCCTGCTGCACACTTGGTTTTGGGGCAAAACCGAGCGCGTCTGGCTGCGTGTGCTGGCCAGCGGCACCATCTTTGCCCTGGCCCATGCCGACAGCATCAGCGTGGTGGCCGCCAGCTTTGTTATTGGCCTGATAAATGCCTACGCTTACGAGCGCACCCGTTCACTCTTCATTCCCATCATCATCCACATGACCACGAATAGTGCGGCCGTTTTACTGCTGTATTTGTCCCTGGCCGTCATGGAGCTGTTACCGGCGCTGCCATAACCAATTTATGCCTCGTTCCTACACCGTTGTAAAAAGTTAAGAGGAGGAAAAATCATGACCGATTCTGCCGAACAAGATTATCAAGAAAAGCTGAATCTTTACGACAAGCTTCTTGCCACCCATCCAGACATCGAGCGAAAAGGGAAGAATATGCTTTACACGTCTGTCAATGGCCATATGTTTACCTATTTTTCTCAAGAGGGTGTGTTGGGCATTCGCTTATCTAAAGAAGACCAAGAAGCGTTTGTTGCCAAATACAATACGCCACCGTTTAGGCAGTATGGCGCGGTTATGAGAGGTTATGTCACCGTGCCGGATGACCTGCTGCAAAATACCGACGCGCTTAAACCGTATCTTGATCTTAGCTACAACTATGTGTTGTCATTAAAGCCAAAGCCATCGAAAAAGAAGTAGTCAAAAGCGCAGAAACGCGCTTCCATCGGTTTTTAGGGTATTTAGTAGCCCAAACGTGGGACGGCCGTTCCCATTCCATCTAACTTTTTTTGCAATAACCCTCATACTATGCTGTGGTGTGCTGAACAGCCACCAATTAATTGTTGGGTCTTTGAGAAAGACCAGGAGTGTTGCATAAAAAAGATGATTATTTTGAAACGAGTTGCCCTGATTTCCCTTTTGTTTAGCCTGTTACTGGTGGCCGCCTGCACGGCCGAATCTGAACCGTCCGTTGCTGACGAAACCACGACGGCCCCATCTACCATCGAACCAACACCCATTATAGAAACTGTCCCTACGTTGGAGCCAACGGCTGCCGTCGTGGAAGAAGAAGTTTTAGAAGAAACGGCCGTTCCTACAGAAACGGCAGAAACGGCCGCTGCCGCCGATGATTTTGCTTCTTTTACCACTTCGTTCCAAACAGCTTTGGCCCAACGTGATTTTGCTGTTGTTCAGGAAACCATGGCCGATCCTTTTGGCTTTGGTCCCTATCGTTCAGAATGGTCACTGCTAACCCCCGCCGAAGCGGTGGCTCAGTTGGAAAACATCCTGCCACAGGGTGCAGCTGTGCAATTCAACCCCGATGCCGATCTCATCGCCATGTTAGATGGTCAGGATCCGCAGATGATGATGGGGCCAGACGTAACGTTGGTTGCTGTGTGGCACACCTCTGGCTGGGGCGCCGAAGGCCAGGATGAAGCGATCTTGTTTATTGAGGGATTGGCAGACGGCCGTTTTGCCTGGAAAGCGATGATTATTGCGCCCGATGGCTTTTTGCCCGAGTCGGCCGAGCTGCCAATTATGGATGAACAGCCAGCGCCTGTGGGTCTGCTTTACAGCCCGGTTGAGGGTGGCATCTGGCAAATTGGGACCGATGGTCAGCCACAGCAGCTTACGGCACAGCAAGATGCCATTCCTTCGCCAGACGGCCGTCATGCCTTTTTCCAGATTCAAGGGGATTTATGGCTGTTAGACATTGCGACTGGTGAAACGCGTGTGCTCACCACTGACCACGACGACCAGGGCACACACCTGGCCGGGTTCCATTGGTGGTACGACAACGACACCATCCTCAGCGGCATCTGGCTCGATTTTGAAAGCGATGGCGGTCCCAACTTCGGTCGGCCCGCTCTAATTGACATCGCCACCGGGGAAGTGGCGATGGTGGATTCGCAGCATCTCATGAGCAGCTACCCGGCTATTTCCGCCTCTGGAGCAATTGCCTACAGTTCCGTAGGTAAAAGTGCCGACGATACTAAACTGTACTGGATTTATCGTCCAGACACGGGTGTTGCCGCGTTTAATCCGGCTGAGTTTGCCAATTCGCTTACTGGCCATGGTTATGCGTCGCCTGCCTGGTCGGTGGACGGCCGTTTCCTGGCCTGGCTTGCTTTTGATGGCTACAATTTTCAACTTGCCATCTTTGATCTGGAAAATAACAGTGTCGTTAACCAGCAGCCAGTTCCTGCAGCTGCTTTTGGTGGTCCTTTTCCCAATGCGGTTTTCAGCCCGGATTCCCGCTGGATCGCTTTGCGGCAGCTCACCAATGATTTCGACAACGCAGTCTGCATCGGGAGGGGAGGTTTTAAGGACGTCTATCGCGGTGTTATACCCGGTGGCACGGTCGTGGCGACCGCGGTGTTGAAGGTCGAGCGTATTGAGCGCGACGCCGCGCGGC
>PABI01000080.1 GCA_002699125.1 Anaerolineaceae bacterium | reverse complement strand
GGTTGTATCCATAAACGGATAGTTTTATGAGAAAATTTATCAATTTTCGCCTCTTTTTTCGCATATTACTGTGGGGCGGTGAACCTGACAGGTCTTCAAGCAGCACCTCTTTAAGCAACTCTTGCCAGGCAATGAATTTGCTTGACAAAGTACTTTGCAGACCTGTCAGGTTTAACCGAACTTCGTCTAACAAGGAAACCTAACAATGAAATTTACCGACGGTTACTGGCATTTCCGCGAAGATGTCACGCCTTATTTTCCTGTCCACGTGCATGATGTGCAAACAGAATCCGACGCGCTTATTGTTTACGGCACCACCAAGCGAATCACCCAGCGCGGCGACACACTTAATACCGGACTGCTGACGGTTCGCTTTTCTTCACCTATGCCGGACGTGATCCGGGTGCAGTTGTGGCACCACAAGGGGCAACGGCCGTTACACCCCACCTTTGCCCTCAACTACCAGCCCGATACCCATGTGTGTGTCAAAAACGAAGCTGATTTTGCCAGCCTCACCAGCGGCAGCCTCACCGTGCGCGTAGACAAGGGCGACGATTGGCGCGTTGATTATTTAGATGGCGAGCGCCTGCTGACGCGCAGCGGCTGGCGGGGGATGGGGTATGTGGATGTGGCAGGGAACGGCCGTTTCATCCATGAGCAGCTCAACCTCAGCGTTGGCGAAAACGTCTACGGCCTGGGCGAGCGTTTCACCCCGTTTGTCAAAAATGGACAGGTTGTCGATATGTGGAACGAGGACGGCGGCACCAGCAGCGAACTGGCTTACAAAAACGTGCCCTTCTACCTCACCAATCGCGGCTACGGCGTCTTCATAAACCATCCTGAAAAAGTCTCGCTGGAAATCGCCTCCGAAAAGGTCGAGCGCGTCCAGTTCAGCGTGCCCGGCGAGATGTTGGACTACTGCCTCATCAACGGCCCAACGCCGAAAGAGGTGCTCAGCCGCTACACGGCGCTCACAGGGCGACCGGCTCTGCCGCCCGCCTGGTCCTTTGGCCTCTGGCTCTCCACTTCCTTCACCACCGACTACGATGAGGCCACCGTCACCAGTTTTGTGCAGGGCATGGCCGACCGCGACATACCGCTGCACGTCTTCCACTTCGACTGCTTTTGGATGAAAGAGTTCCACTGGACCAATCTGGAGTGGGACCAACACCTATTCCCCGATCCGGCAGGTATGCTCCAGCGATTAAAAGATCGAGGCCTGCGCATTTGCGTCTGGATCAATCCGTACATCGCCCAGCGCTCCGCCCTGTTTGATGAGGGCATGGCCAACGGTTACCTGGTCAAAAAGCCCAACGGTGATGTGTGGCAGTGGGATCGCTGGCAGGCGGGCATGGGGCTGGTGGACTTTACCAATCCTGAAGCCTGCCGCTGGTTTAACGACAAGCTGCGCAGCTTACTCGACATGGGCGTCGACTGCTTCAAAACTGACTTTGGCGAACGCATCCCTACCGAAGTTGTTTACCACGACGGCTCCGACCCGGTGAAGATGCACAACTATTACACACAGCTCTACAACAAAACCGTTTTTGAGCTGCTGCAAGCAGAACGTGGCCCTAACGAGGCCGTTCTGTTTGCCCGATCGGCCACCGCTGGGGGGCAGCAGTTCCCCGTCCATTGGGGCGGCGACTGCACGGCCACATTTGAATCGATGGCCGAAAGTTTGCGCGGCGGCTTGTCACTGTCGCTGTCCGGCTTTGGTTTTTGGAGCCACGATATTGGCGGTTTTGAGCTAACTGCCCCCGCCGATGTGTACAAGCGCTGGTGTGCCTTTGGCCTGCTGTCTTCGCACAGCCGCCTGCACGGCAGCGGCTCGTACCGCGTGCCCTGGCTGTTCGACGAGGAAGCGGTGGACGTGCTGCGCCATTTCACCAAACTAAAGTGTCGCCTGATGCCTTACCTGTACGGCGCAGCTCAGGAAGCGCATACAAACGGCGTCCCCACCCTGCGCGCCATGATGCTGGAATTCCCTGATGATCCCGGCTGCGATGCATTGGACCGGCAGTACATGCTGGGCGATGCGCTGCTGGTTGCACCGGTGTTCCGCCACGACAACGTGGTGGACTACTATCTGCCACCGGGCCGCTGGACCCATTTCTTCACCGGCGAAGTTCGGGAAGGCGGCCGCTGGCAGCAGGAGACGTATGATTTCCTCAGCCTGCCGCTGTGGGTACGGCCGAACAGCATTATCGCCGTCGGCAGCAATGAAGATCGCCCCGATTACGACTTTGCCGATGGCGTGACGTTCCACCTGTTTGCGCTGGATGAGGGCACGGCCGTTTCCCGCACCGTCCCCAATCTGCAAGGCGAAACAGCGATAACTTTGCACGCCCGCCGCGAAGGAAACACGCTGCACCTCGAAGCTGAGGGAGCAACAAAGCCGTGGACAGTGCTGCTGCGTGGGATTGAGGGGGGAACGGCCGTTACCGATTGCACAACCCAATCCCATGAACAAGGTACATTGCTGCAGCCAGAGAAAGGCACACCCCGTCTCACGATTCAACTTGCGTGATCGTAATCTGCTTTAAATATTTTCAGTTAAACAAACGGTCAGCCTGAGCCAGAAGTGGCCCAGGCTGACCCTGCCTGTTCACCATTTTGCCCGCAAAAATTGGTAAATACTGTTGACAGATGCTCCAAAAAGCGTTATCTTTTTGCAAACGCTTGCAGAAAAATCGGGAAGGGTTAGGGTGAAGCGTAACAAATCCTCACATGAAGTCACCATCAAAGATGTTGCCAAGGAGGCCGGAGTTTCCTACTCTACCGTCTCGCGCGTGGTTAACAACAAATCATATGTGAATCCGGATACACGTGAACGTGTGCTGCAAGCGATGGTACGTCTGGGTTATCAGGTTAATTTGCATGCACGCAGCCTGGCTGGCGGTCAATCCAATGTGATTGGCCTGCTGGTGGTTGATCTCACCACGCAGTATATGGGTGAAATCATCAACGGCATTGATGATGTGCTGGCGGCGCACCAATATGAATTGATGCTGTACACAACGCACCGGCGCAAGGCGAAGGAGTCGGCCTACGTGCATATGATGGCCCGAGGTCTGGCCGATGGCCTGTTGATCAGCTTGCCGCGGGAGCCGGAAGCGTATCTCAAGTCGCTGCGCCAGAAAGGTTTCCCTTACGTCATCATTGATCACCGCACCGAGGAGCCTTCAGATCGCTTTGTCTCCGCCGACAACCACCAGGGTGGTTATGAGGCCACAAAACATCTGATTGAACTGGGACACCGGCGCATCGGTATTGTCACCGGCTGGACCGATATGGTGAGCGCCCAGGATCGTCTGGCCGGTTACCAGGCAGCGCTGGCCGAGGCGGGGATTCTCTTTAGCGAAGAGCTTTTGTACGAGGGAGATTTTTCGCAGCCGGGTGGCTTTCGTGGGGGAAGTTATCTGCTGGATTTGGCGGAACCGCCAACGGCCGTTTTCGCTTCCAATGATATTTCGGCTATGGGGGTCATCGAAGCCATTCGCGCCCAAGGGCTGCAGGTCCCCCATGATATTTCAGTTGTGGGCTTTGATGATATTCCAACGGCCGCACTGCTTAATCCCCAACTCACCACCATGCGCCAACCCCTGCAAGAAATGGGTCGATCGGCCACACAAATGCTGTTGGACATGCTGAAGAATCCAGAAACCATGCCGGAAAGCATTATTTTCCCAACAGAACTTATCGTTCGCGAATCAACCGCACCACCACAGCCTAGCGGATAATTTACAAATTTATTTAAAAATCGTGCAAACGTTTTCAGTAGCGAAAGCCAGGCTTTACTGATGATCTGCGGCACGTAGGTAAAAGAAACAATTATGCAAAGGACAAGTGAAGATTTATCTGTGATTTATCGTGATCCGGCACAACCGATTGACGGCCGTATCACCGACCTCCTCAACCGTATGACCCTGGAAGAAAAGGTGGCCCAGCTGGGCAGCACCTGGGTTTACCAACTGCTGACCAACATGCAATTTGATCCGGACAAAGCCGCCCAAATTATGTCTCTGGGCATTGGCCAAATCACGCGAGTGGGTGGCGCCAGCAGCCTGGCTCCGGCCGAAGCAGCGGCCGTTGCCAACAAAATTCAGCGGTATCTGGTGGAAGAGACGCGGCTGGGCATTCCGGCCATTGTGCATGAAGAGTGTTGTAGCGGCTACATGACGCGCGACGCTACCTGCTTTCCGCAAATCATCGGCGTGGCCAGCACCTGGGAACCGGAGTTGGTGGAGGCGATGGCCGCCGTGGTGCGCACGCAGATGCGGGCTGCCGGAGCGCAGCAGGGGCTGTCGCCGGTGCTGGACGTGACGCGCGATCCGCGCTGGGGCCGGGTGGAAGAAACGTTTGGCGAGGACCCGTACCTGGTGGCGCAGATGGGGGTGCATTTTGTACGCGGCCTGCAAGGAGAGAACTGGCAGGAAGGTGTGGTGGCCACGGCCAAACATTTTGTCGGCTACGGCCTGTCTGAAGGGGGCATGAACTGGGCCCCGGTGCACATTCCGCCACGCGAGCTGCGTGAAGTGTTTTTGCTGCCGTTTGAAACGGCCGTCAAACAAGCCAATCTGCAATCCGTGATGAACGCCTACCACGAGCTGGACGGCGTACCCTGCACGGCGTCCAGGGAACTGCTCACCGACACGCTGCGGGAGCAGTGGGGCTTTGACGGCATTGTGGTGTCTGATTATTTTGCCGTGCAGGAGATCGAGCGAACACACCATTTAAGCAGCAGCAAAGCGGAGTCAGCCCATCTGGCTTTAACGGCAGGCATTGATGTGGAGCTGCCCCACACAGACTGCTATGGCGATCCGCTGTTAACGGCCGTTCGCACCGGCCAGATCGATGAAGCCCTGGTAGACCAAAGCGTCGCCCGCCTGCTGCGCACCAAGTTTATGCTGGGATTGTTTGAGAATCCGTATGTAGACGAGAGCAAAACAACGGCCGTTTTTGATACCCCGGAACAGCGCCAACTGGCCCGCACCATTGCCCAAAAATCAATGGTGCTGCTCAAAAATGAAAATGATTTGCTGCCGCTGGACAAAAACATCGGTTCCATTGCCGTGATTGGCCCGCAAGCCAACACGGTGCGCCATCTGCTGGGCGACTACGCCTATCCTTGCCACATCGAAGCGCTGCACGAGATGAGCCAGTCCAGCCAGAACGTGTTTAACATCCCTGTGCCGGACAGCGTGGAGCTGGTGGACAATTTTGTGCCGATTCGCCCCATTTTGGCGGCAATTCAGGAAAAGGTAGCGGCGGGAACGGCCGTTACCTACGCCCAAGGCTGCGCGGTCACCGGTGAGGATCGTTCCGGGTTTGCCGAAGCAGTGGCGGCTGCCGAAAAATCGGATGTGGCGCTGCTGTTTGTCGGTGGCAAATCGGGTCTGACCAACGATTGCACCTGCGGCGAAGCGCGCGATCGTGCCGAAATCAATTTGACCGGTGTGCAAGACGAGCTGGTGCAGGCCGTGGCGGCTACAGGGAAGCCAGTGGTGGTTGTTTTGGTGAACGGCCGTCCCCTTACCATCAACTGGATTGCGCAAAACATCCCCGCCATTTTGGAAGCATGGCTGCCCGGCGAAGAAGGCGCCGAAGCCGTGGCCGACGTTTTGTTCGGCGATGTGAATCCCGGGGGCAAGCTGCCCATCACCTTTCCCCGCGACGTGGGGCAAATTCCCATTTATTACAATCATAAAGTATCAGGCGGGCGGTCACACTGGAAGGGCGATTATGTCAACTTAAGCAGCAAACCGCTGTGGCCGTTTGGCTTTGGCCTGAGCTATACTCACTTCAAGCTGGATGATTTGCAGCAGGACAAAACCCAGGTGGCGGCTGATGAGACGATTCAAATTAGCTGCGCCATCACCAACTGCGGCCCTCGCGCTGGCGAAGAGGTCGTTCAGCTTTACATAAATGATCCGGTTGCCTCAGTGACACGACGGGTAAAGGAGCTGAAAGGCTTTAAGCGTGTTGTGCTGGCCGCTGGCGAAACCCAACAAGTGACGTTTGCCCTGCCAATGAGTGCCCTGGGATTTTACAACCGCAAACTGTGCAAAGTTGTGGAACCGGGCGAAATCCAGTTTATGATTGGCACATCGTCGGAAGAGATTCATTTGAACGGCCGTTTCCAAATCAGTGGCGAGATAACCGACATTAGCCAAAGCCGTGCGTTTTTTAGCGAGGCAATCGTCACCAAACAAGCTTAGAATCTATCCGAAAAAGCCACAGAGAAAAAAGAGAAGATAGAGAACTTGAGCCCAATCTCAAAAATCTCTGTGAATTCTGTGGCCAATATTCGGATGAATACTTAACCAATGCAGGAGTGAAACTGATGTACGAACCAAAACCAGAACATAAATTTACCTTTGGTCTATGGACCGTAGGCAATGTGGGCCGTGACCCCTTTGGCGATGCGGTCCGCCAAACAAAATCCCCCGTTGAATTGGTACACTTGCTGGCTGAAGTGGGTGCCTGGGGTGTCAACTTCCATGACAACGACCTGGTGCCTATCGACGCCACCCCCGCCGAGCGCGACAAAATCGTGGCCGACTTCAAGCAGGCGCTGGACGAAACCGGCATCGTCGTGCCGATGGCCACCACCAACCTGTTTACCGATCCGGCTTTTCGCGACGGGGCCTTCACCAGCAATGATCGCAATGTGCGCGCTTATGCCCTGCACAAAACGATGCACGCCATCGATTTAGGCGTGGAGCTGGGGGCCAACATTTACGTCTTTTGGGGCGGCCGTGAAGGCACGGAGACGGATGCGGGGAAAGACCCAATTACGGCCGTTAAGCGCAGCCGGGAAGCGATGAACTATCTCTGTGAATACGTCCTGGACCAAGGGTATGATTTGAAGTTTGCCCTGGAAGCCAAGCCCAACGAACCGCGCGGCGACATCTACAATGCCACCACCGGCAACATGCTGGCCTTCATCGAAACGTTGGACCATCCGGAAATGGTCGGCGTGAACCCAGAGGTAGCGCACGAGCACATGGCCGGGCTGAATTTTACGCACCACGTAGCCCAGGCAATGGAGGCGGGCAAGCTGTTCCACATTGATTTGAACGACCAGGCATTCGGCCGGTACGATCAGGATTTCCGCTTTGGCTCGGTCAATTTGAAATCTGCCTTTTTCCTGGTGAAACTGCTGGAGGACAACGGCTACGACAGCAGTCGTCATTTTGACGCACACGCCTACCGCACCAGCGACTACGAAGATGTCAAGGCGTTTGCCCGCGGCTGCATGCGCACCTATCTCATCCTGAAGGAGAAAGCGGCGCAGTTTAACGCGGATGCTGAGATTCAAGCGCTGCTGGCAGAAATCAATGCCGACAGCGGCGAGATGACGCCGTTGATGGGCCAGTACAGTGCCGAAAAAGCGGCCCAACTGCGGTCGCATCAGTTTGACCGCTCGGCGCTTGGCCAGCGCGGCCAGCCTTATGAACGGCTTGATCAACTGGTCGTGGAGCTGCTGTTGGGCGTTCGTTAAATGATCGAATTTCACCCCATTGCCCGTACGGCCGTTGACTTTCAGCAGGGTATTTCGGCGGAGTCAATTGAAGCGATTTGTTGCCGCACTTTTGGCGGCCAGACGCGAGCAGTGGCGGCACGGGAATTGGGCACTGGCCTGTTTAACAGCACCTATTTGTTGCAGCTTCATGATGGACAGCAGGCCGTCTTGCGGGTATCACCTCAGCCGCAAGCGGCCATTTTTACCCATGAACGATTTTTGCTGCGGCGGGAACAGGGGTTGGAAACCGCTTTAACGGCCGTTTGTCCCCTTGCCCCGCAAACCCTTTTTGCCGATTTCAGTCAGGAGCTGCTGGATCGGGATTGGGTGATTCAGACGTTTGTGACGGGCGAGCTGTGGGATGTGGTACAGGGGGAATTGTCGGCGGCGGAAACGGCCGTTCTCTGGCAGCAGTTGGCGGAGATAGCTAAACAAATCCACACAGCCACCGGCCCCCATTTTGGTTTTCCCGACAACAATCCTGGCTTCGAGCGCTGGAGTACGGCCGTGGCCCACATCACCCAAATCATGCGGGACGATCTGACCGCTCTGGGGCTGGATCGCCCCGACACGCAAACCTACGCCGACTGCCTGGTCGCCGGGCAGGCACTGCTGGATGCGGTGTCCATTCCCCGGCTGGTTCACGGCGACCTGTGGCCCAAAAATGTCCTCATCGACCGAGCGCAGTCGCCCCCCAAAATTGTGGGCTTACTGGATGCAGAACGCGGCATCTGGGGCGATCCGCTGGCCGAATGGATTTTTTATTATTACGAAGTGCCAGATGCATTTTGGGATGGTTACGGCCGTCCCCCGACTGACCCTGCTACTCAATTTCGCCAGCTAACCTATCATGGCTTGTACACAATTCAACTGCTGCTGGAAGCCACCCGCTTTGGTTGGGAACCGGAGCCATTTTGGCAAACATTGGCAGAGGTTAACCAGAAGATGGAGAGTATGGTTTCATGAACTATTTCATCGGCATAGACAGTTCAACAACGGCAACAAAGGCACTGCTGCTGGCAGAAACGGGCGAAGTCATCGGTGTGGCGTCATCAACTTACGATTATGAAACACCCCGACCGTTGTGGAGCGAGCAGCGGCCGGAATTATGGTGGACGGCAACGGCGGCCAGCATTCAGCAGGTACTGGCAGATAGCGGTGTTGCGGCAACGGCCGTTGCCGCCATCGGTCTCACGGGGCAAATGCACGGGTTGGTGCTGCTGGACCAAAATGGACAAGTGCTGCGTCCCGCCCTGCTGTGGAACGATCAACGCACCGGGGCCGAGTGCGACGAAATGCGCACGCTTATCGGCAAGCAGCGCTTAATTGACATAACGGGGAATGATGCCCTGACCGGCTTCACCGCCCCCAAAATTTTGTGGGTGAAAAATAACGAGCCAGAGGTGTACGGCCGTATCGCCCACATCCTCCTGCCCAAAGATTACGTTCGTTACAAGCTAACGGGCGAATTTGCCACCGACAAGGCGGGTGGCGCTGGCACCCAACTGTTCGACGTGCGCCAGCGGGATTGGTCAAACGAGGTCGTGGGTAAGCTGGGTATCGATCCTGCCTGGCTGCCACCCACGTTTGAGGGGACGGCCGTTACCGGCCATCTCACCCCGGAAGCAGCGGAAGCGACCGGGCTGCCGGCAGGCATTCCCGTCGTGGCGGGCGGCGGCGACCAGGCGGCCAATGCTGTCGGCACCGGGGCCGTCGTTGATGGCGTGGTGGCGCTGAGTTTGGGTACGTCCGGCGTGGTGTTTGCCAGCAGTGACGTGCCGATTGTGGAGCCAGACGGCCGTCTCCATGCGTTCTGCCATGCCGTGCCGGGCAAATGGCACCTGATGGGCGTCATGCTCTCGGCGGCAGGCAGTTTGCGCTGGTACCGGGACGCCCTCGCGCCCAGTGTGGATTTTGCTGATTTGCTGGCACCGGCTGCCAATGTCCCTGCGGGCAGCGAAGGTCTCCTCTTTTTGCCTTACCTCACCGGGGAACGCACGCCCCACCCCGATCCGCTGGCGCGGGGTGGCTTTGTCGGCCTCACCGTGCGCCACGGCCAGCCGCATTTAACCCGGGCGGTGCTGGAAGGCGTCGCCTTTGGCCTGCGCGACAGCCTGGAGCTGATGCGCGGTGCGGGTCTGGCAGACATCACGCAAATTCGCGCCTCTGGTGGCGGGCTGCGCAGCCCGCTCTGGCGGCAAATCCTGGCCGACGTGCTGCAAACCGAAATTGTAACGGTGAACACGACCGAAGGTGCGGCGTACGGCGCGGCCGTTTTAGCGTTGGTCGGCGCGGGTGCATTCAGTTCGGTTGAAGAAGCGTGTGCGGCATTGGTGCAGGTAACGGGCAAGACGGAACCGGGCGGGAATACGGCCGTTTACAACCAGCTTTACCCCCTTTACCAGCAGCTTTACCCGGCACTTAAACCGACTTTTACGGCCGTAGCAAGAATGATGGGTGATGCGTAAAATGTGATTGGCAATCGAAGATTGCTTCACGCATCACACGTCATCCATATTTAATTGTCTATTCGCTTGCGCGTTTACGAACCTTGAGCACCGTACCCGGAAGACATACCACCGCCCTCGGCGGTGGCTGTAACCGTGCCACCGCTGTGTCCCACGCCGGTAAACGTGTGATGGCAGCTGCTGCTGCAACTCATCGTGCGCGTTTGCCCGCTTTGTGAATCCTTGATGGTGACGGTTGTGTCCTCGGAGACGGTGACTTGGACAGTAACGTCATTGCCAGCGCCGTGTCCGGTGCGTTCGGCCGTTATCCCGGTAATGGGACCGTCGCCAGACGAGAGTGCCACAGTAACGCGACTATAAACTTCTCCGACCTGTGGGCCTAGAATGGTCAAAATGCCCATCACGACGATGGCCACCAGAACCAGAATGAGGGCATATTCTACCAATCCCTGGCCCTGTTCCTGCGAATGATGTGATTTCATGATTAGCTCCCTATAAAAAAGAAACAGCTAAATAAAAATCACCGTAGCAAAAAGAGACAAGGCGTGGCAATGTGAAATCTGTCCCCTGACCGGGTTAATTGTGAATAGTGAACGGTGAATGGTGAATTTTTAACGGGGACGGCCGTTTCCTTCTGCATAATTTGTGGCGCGAGGGGAAACGGCCGTTGTGTTTTGAGTTATTTGTATGGATTTTGGGGACTGCGGTCGTCAGAAAGGGTATTGGCGGTACGCTGCACAAAAATCTCGATGGCGTCGGCCAGATGCTCGTCGGCGATGTTGTAGTCGCCGCGCTCCATGCGCAGCTGGTGCGCCAGATGCAGCACCTCGGCATGGCTGACGCCGGGCGGTGGGTCAAATTTGTAGTTGGCCAGCTCGTACAGCTGCCCCAGCGGATCGCGAAAGTAGATAGAGTACATGAAGCCGCGATCCACCTCGCCGCTGTTGGGGATACCACGCTCGTCCAGCCGCTTTTTTACCTGGGTGTAGGTGGCGCGGGAAACATTGAAGGCGATGTGGTGCAAATTGCCAATTCCTTCGGGGTTGGGCGTGGGATCGGGTTTACGGTTCTCATTGGTGAAGATGGTAACGAGATTGCCGTCGCCCGGATCAAAATAAAGGTGGTTCTCTTCGGGCACGTCCAGGTTGGGCTGTTCAAAAACGAACGGCATTCCCAGAACGCCTTCCCAAAAATCAATCGACGTCTGACGGTCGGCACCAATCATCGTGATATGATGCACCCCTTGCGTTTGTAATTTCTGCATGATTTCCTCCAAAAATTTTTACCGCAAAGGACGCAAAGCGCGCGAAGTTTTCTCTTTCATTCTTTCTTTGCATTCTTTGTGCTCTTTGCGGTTCATTTTTTAAGCCGATAAACTATTTACGATTTTTTGCGCTTCGTCGATTTCGTCCTGGACGATGGTGTGGCCCATGTTGGGATAGATTTTTTTGTTGACGGTGGCGCCGAGATTTTGTAGGGTTACGGCCGTTTCCTCCACCCGCTCCACCGGAATGTGAAAATCGACATCGCTGCATCCAATAAAAACCGGCGTGCCGTCCAAAGAGCCATCATACGCACGCGGCGTGCCGGGTGGACCAATCAAGCCGCCGCTGAACAAGAGCAGGCCACCATAGCGCCGGGCGTTGCGGGCCACAAACTCGCTGGCCAAACATGCCCCCTGTGAAAATCCGCCAATGATAATTTTGTCTGCTGGAATGCCCGCTTCTTCCACGTTTGCCACTGTGTCGGCCACCGTTTGCAGGGCGGACGTCAGCCACGGTTCATTTTGCGGCATGGGAGCCATAAAACTTTGCGGATACCAGGTATTGCCCTGCGCCTGCGGCGCGACGTAGGCCATCTCCGGGTGAGGCAAGACGCTGGCCAGTTCCAGAATACTTTGCGCTGTGGCTCCACGGCCGTGTACCAAAATCATTGCCGCTTTAGCTTCAGCAAGTGGTTTACCCTGCTGCAAAAGCGGCTGCCCTTGGTGTGGGCCATTTGCTCCAGTTGTCGTCATCTGTTTACTCCTATAGAAAATAGGGCGCTGATTTACCTGATTGCCCTGATCAGAAAAATCAGGCAAATCAGCGTTCTATTAATTTCGCGGTTATTGCGTTGCCGGTGCCACCGGTTTAAGTTCGATTTCCGGTAGGCGCTGTTCGATGGCCGGGCGGTGCTGCTCCAGCCAGGAGGGCAGCTTGAGATGCGTGCCCAGCTCCGCTACCGGTTCGTCGTACAGAAAGCCGGGGGCATCGGTGGCCACTTCAAACAATACGCCACCGGGCGAACGGAAATAGATCGAGCGGAAATATTGCCGGTCCTGCACCGGCGTCACCTGCACCCGCGCCTGCCGCAGCTTTTGCAGATATTCCAACTGCTCCTCGTCATCCACGGTGCGGAAGGCGATGTGGTGGATGGAGCCAGCACCAAACTGCCCTTGTGGCTCCCCTGGCCGGTGCAAGATGTCCACAAACAGGCCGATGTCGTTGCCATCAGCCTTGTAGCGGAAACGGTTGCCCTCTTCACCAACAAACTCGTAGCCAAGCTGTTCGGTAAGCAGCCAGGCGGTTGGTTCCACCTGCTCCAGCCAGAGCGTCACGCTGTGGAAGCCTTGCAGCGCTTCTTTTTCACCGATGGGGCCGTCTGCCCAAAATTGCAGCGTGGCCGGATCATCCGAGGTGATGAGCTCCAGCGGCAGACCGTCGGGATCGGTGAAAGGCAGCACGTCCTGGCCAAAGCGGGTTTGGATCTCGTCAGTAGAGATGTCGTTCTTTTTGAGCCACTCTTGCCAGAAGCCCATCGCTTGCGGACGAATGGTGTAGGCCATGGCGGCCGTTTCCCCATTGCCTCGCCTGCCCCGCCGCATGTGCTGCCAGGGAAAGTAGGTCATGATGGTGCTGGGCGTGCCAATCTCATCGCCGTAGTACAGGTGGTACGTGCCCGGATCATCAAAGTTGACCGTTTTTTTGACCAGCCGCTGCCCCAGGATGTGATGATAGAATTCGACGTTTTTGTCAATGTTGCCGGCAACGGCCGTAATATGATGTAATCCTTGTACTGGTTTCATGATTTACTCCTGAGTGCGCTACTGCGCCAAACCCAACGTGCGGCACAGTTCCGCTAACTGCTGCTGTTCTGCCATCGTCAATGCCGAAAGTGACTGCACCACGCCGGCCACGTGGGCGGGAAGAATGGTGGCAATGAGGGTACGGCCGTCTTCGGTCAGGTGAATATCTACACAGCGGCGGTCATCCTCGCGGCGCTGGCGGGTAACCAACCCGCGCTTTTCCAAATGATCAATCACCATTGTCATGTTGCCGCTGGTTTTTAAGATTTTTTGCCCCAGCTCGCCGCTTTGCATTGGCCCCAGATGGTAAATAGCTTCCAGCGCCCCAAATTGGCTCACCGTAAGATCATGATCACGCAAATGGGCGTTGATGCTCTGGCTCACCGATTCGGCGGCGCGAAACAGCTTGATGTAACAATCGAGGGCCAAAATTTCTTCTTCACTGCCGTTGTAATGGGTTCCCACAATATTCCTTTTGAGACAAGTTTTGTATCGGTTAAAGATTTCAATGTGAAGAAGTATACTGTCACGTGACAGAAACATCAATATTAAATAGTTTAATATTAAACTATTATTAATCAACCGACGCTGACCAAACATGAAAAAAGCCGCTGGACTCGCGTTCAGCGGCTTTTTCCGTACAACTACTTTAGGAAAACAGATGTTGGAGAGACAAATCAGGGGTTTATGGCTTGCCGGACCATCGTCAAAAATGATTTGGCTACCGGTAAGATTCTTTCAATGTCGGCAGCTTTTTTGGCCGACATGCCGGTGCCGAACTGATTACACCAGGCAATGGCGAGTTGCGTTGCGCTGGGCAAGCTGTTGCGAGCAAAAAGAGGGGCAGCTTCGGTGGTGAGAAAGCTTTCATCAAACAAGTTACCTACCCATTCAGCGTGGGTTTGCTGAAACTGCTCGTAAGCAATTTGAACAGCCTGGGGAATGGAAACCTGCCCTGCTGCTTTCTGCCAACGACTATTAATAACGTTACCAACTAATTTATGACTAAAACTTTGCTGCAACATGTCACTTTCTCCTGATGGGCTATCACTCTACAATTGTTCTAATCAGTACAATGATGCTGCTTGTTTACTTATGCAGGAACCATAAACCACCATCGTGACACAAGCGTGACAGTCGAATTTGCTGTTGATTGGTTTTTAGTTCGGGCTACGGCCGTTTTCCTGCTAAGATTGAATAAATGCAAACACATTGTACGGAGGAAAATTATGCGCCAACAAAATGGGCAAGAAGCGAGTAAACTCAAAATTGTGACCGGGGACGACTACATCGAAAGCCTGCGCGGGCGTAATTTGAACGTCTACCTGTTTGGCGAACGCATCGACGAGCCGGTGGACCATCCGATGATACGGCCGTCTATCAACGCCGTCGCCGAAACGTATGATCTGGCGGTCAAACATCCGGAGCTGGGGACGGCCGTTTCCCCCTTCACCGGCCAACGGGTCAACCGCTTTTTGCACGTGGCCAACAGCGTGGAAGATGTGGTCAACCAGAACAAGATGCAGCGGCGTCTGGGCCAGCTCACCGGCACCTGCTTCCAGCGCTGCGTCGGCATGGACGCGCTCAACTCCCTCTACTCCGTCACCTACGAAATTGATGAGGCACACGGCACAGCGTACCACGGCCGGCTCAAAACATTCCTCACCGAGGCGCAGCTGCAAAACGTGGTCATCGGCGGAGCCATGACTGACGTGAAAGGCGACCGCAGCCTGGCCCCGCACCAGCAGGCCGATCCCGATTTGTACGTTCACGTCACCAAGCGCACGGTCGATGGCGTTTACATTCGCGGAGCCAAGGCGCACCAAACCGGCTGCATTAACTCCCACTGGCTTATCGTCATGCCCACGCTGCGGCTCAGCCCGGAAGACCACGATTTTGCCATCGTGGGCGCGATACCGGTGACGGCGGAAGGGATTGCTTATATTTACGGCCGTCAATCATGCGACACGCGCAGCATGGAAAACGGCAGCATCGATGTGGGCAACGCGCAGTACGGCGGCCAGGAAGCGATGGTCATTTTTGACGACGTCTTTATCCCCAACGAACTCATTTTTATGGATGGCGAGACGGAGTTTGCCGCCATGCTGGTAGAGCGCTTCACCTGCTACCACCGGCGCAGCTACGTCTGCAAAAGCGGTGTCGGCGACGTGCTCATCGGAGCCACGGCCACCGCCGCCGAGTACAATGGCGTGCCGCGCGCCTCGCACATTCGCGACAAGCTGGTGGAGATGACCCACCTCAACGAGACGATTTACGCCACCGGCATTGCCTCGTCGTACCAGAGCCACGCCACCAAATCCGGAGCTTACATTTGCGACGACATGCTGGCTAACGTCTGCAAGCACCACGTCACCCGCTTCCCCTACGAAATCAGCCGCCTGGCGCAGGACATTGCCGGCGGGCTGGTGGCCACCATGCCCTCCGAAGCCGACTACCGGCACGAGGAATTGGGACCGCTGCTGGACAAATATTTACGCGGACGGGCCGATGTGCCCACGGAACATCGGATGCGCATCATGCGCCTGATTGAAAATATGACGCTGGGGCGCAACGCCGTCGGCTACCTGACGGAGTCGATGCATGGCGCGGGCTCGCCCCAGGCGCAGCGCATCCAGATTTACCGCTACATGCAGTTGGAATTCAAGCAGCAGCTGGCCCAGCGACTGGCCGGTATTGATGTGACCGACACGGTACGTGAGGGCTTGAATGAGCTAGTGGACAGTTATTTTGCGCGGGTGTTTGAAACGGCCGTGAATGGGACGCAGACCAGTCCTGAGTAAACGCGAAGAACATGATCAAAGAGAAGACTGCCCAGGAACCTAATTTATCTCCCCTTCCTACCGTGCGCCGGCGGTTGACGGTGCACGGCGTGGTGCAGGGGGTTGGGTTTCGGCCGTTTGTTTATGGGTTAGCCGTAAAGCATGGCTTGAGTGGTTTTGTGGGCAACAACAGCAGCGGGGTGTTTATTGAGATTGAGGGTGGGGAAACGGCCGTCACCCAATTCCACCACGACCTCACCCAAAACCACCCACCCTTGGCACACATCGAACAGGTCATAGTTGATGAGCTACCTATCCAGGGCAGTAGCAACTTTGTCATCGTCCACAGCCAGGCACAGGCAGCTGCCAACACGCTCATTTCGCCCGATATTTGCCTTTGCGACGACTGCCTACGCGAGCTGTTTGATCCGCAAAACCGGCGCTACCGCTACCCGTTCATCAACTGCACCAACTGCGGTCCCCGCTTCACCATCATCAAAGACATCCCCTACGACCGGCCGCTGACCACAATGGCCGAATTTACGATGTGCCCCGACTGCCAGGCGGAGTACAACAATCCGCTGGACCGCCGCTTTCACGCCCAGCCGAATGCGTGTGCGGTGTGTGGGCCGGAGGTGTGGCTTGAGTTCGGTGAGCGGTTATCGTTGAACGGTAATCAGTTATCAGTAAACAGTGAGCAGTATTCAGTGGAGAGGGATGAGGCGATTGGGGCGGCGCAGGCATTGTTGGCAGCGGGGAAGATTGTGGCAGTGAAGGGGTTGGGTGGCTTTCACCTGGCCTGTGATGCGGCGAACGATGATGCTCTGGCGATTTTGCGTGAGCGCAAAGGGCGCGTAGATAAGCCGTTTGCCGTGATGGCCCGCGACGTGACCGCGGTGCGCCAGTTTGCCCATCTTTCCCAAGCGGAAGAAGCGCTGCTCACCAGCAAAGAACGGCCGATTCTCCTCCTCCACCAAAAAGAAAACAACCCACTCTCCCCCCTTGTCGCCCCTGGCAACAACACCATCGGCGTCATGCTGCCTTACACACCATTGCATTACCTTTTGCTGGCAGCTCAATCTCCAATCTCCAATCCTTCAACTCTGCTCAGGACAAGCCTCCAATCTCCCGTCCTCATCATGACCTCCGCCAACTACAGCAACGAACCCATCGTCAAAGACAACGACGAAGCCCGCGAACGGCTGGCCTCGTTAGCCGACGCCTTTTTAATGCACAACCGGGAGATTTACGGCCGTTGTGATGACTCAGTTGTTAGGGTTATCGGTAATCAGCATCACGTCCTACCGCTCCGCCGTTCGCGCGGCTACGCTCCCTTCCCCGTCAAGCTGCCCTTCACCGTGCCGCCGACGCTGGCGGTGGGTGGCGAGCTGAAGAGCACGTTTTGTCTGGCGAAGGGAGAGTATGGTTATATGAGCCAGCACATTGGCGATATGGAGAATTTGGAGACGCTGGACGCGTTTGCCACGGCCGTTTCCCACTACAAAGCCATCTTTCGCACTGAGCCAGAGCGACTGGTGTGCGATTTGCATCCGGGCTACCTTTCCACCCGCTGGGCGCAGGAGCAGGCGGATGTGCCCGTGGTTGCCGTGCAGCACCATCATGCTCATATTGCCAGCGTCATGGCCGAGCACCGGCTGGACGGCCGTTCCCCGGTCATCGGCTTCAGCTTCGACGGCACGGGCTACGGCAGTGACGGCGCGGTGTGGGGCGGCGAACTGCTGCTGGCCGATTATCACGGGTTTGAGCGGGCAGCCCATTTGAAATATGTGCCGCTGGCCGGGGGGAATGTGGCAGTGAAACGGCCGTATCGCCTGGCGCTGGCTCATTTACATGCAGCGGGATTGGCCTGGGACGACGCACTGCCTTGCGTGGCCGCCTGCAAGAATGCAGAACAGCGCGTTTTGCGGCAAATGCTGGAACGAGAGATTAACACCGTGCCCACCAGCAGCATGGGCCGATTGTTTGACGCCGTGGCCTCACTGCTGGGCATCCGCCAGACGGTGACGTATGAAGGGCAGGCGGCCATTGAGCTGGAAGTGGTCGCGGCGCCAGACGTGACGGAGCAGTACCAATTTGATTTATCTGGCGATCTGTTTGATGCCGCGCCCATTTTTGCGGCCATCGTAAAGGATTTGCAGGCTGGGTTGGCAACGGCCGTTATCGCCGCCAAGTTTCACAATGCCGTGGCCGATCTCATCGTGCGGTTGAGCTTGCAGATGCGAAAGCAGCACGGTTTGAACCAGGTGGCGTTGAGCGGCGGCGTGTTCCAGAACGTGACATTGTTGGAAACGGCCGTGCGCCAACTGCACCACCACAATTTTACAATATTCACCCATCGCCTAGTCCCCCCCAACGACGGCGGGCTGGCCTTGGGACAAGCAGTGATTCAAATTTGATAGATGTTGTATCGATGATTATGAACTTAAACAAATAACAATTACCTTTGTCTGTCACTCCCGCCTGCGCGGGAATGACAAGCGAGGATTTGGAGGCATGACATGTGCTTAGGCATTCCGGGAAAAGTAGTTGAAATTTATGAAACAAACGGCACCCGCATGGGCAAGGTCGATTTTAGCGGTATCCAGAAAGAAGTGTGCCTGGCTTATCTGCCAGAAATCGAAGTAGGCGATTACACCATCATTCATGTTGGCTTTGCCATCACCCAACTAGATGAGGCATCTGCCCTGGAGACATTGGCTCTGTTCAACGAGATGGGCATGCTGGAAGAGGAACTGCTGGCCAACGAGGAACTGGTGGCAGGTGAAGAAGAGATAACATGAAATATTTAGACGAATTTCGCGATCCGGCGCTGGCGCAAAAGCTGTTTGACCAGATCAAGCAGTTGGCCACCCGCAAATGGGTCATGATGGAAGTGTGCGGCGGGCAAACCCACTCCATCATTCGCAACGGCATCGACCAGCTTTTGCCCGACACCATTGAAATGATTCACGGCCCCGGCTGCCCGGTGTGCGTCACGCCGCTGGGCGTGATTGACAAAGCGCTGGCCATCGCCGCCCGGCCCAACGTCATCTTTTGCTCCTTTGGCGACATGCTGCGCGTGCCCGGCAGCGAAAAAGATTTGTTCCGCATCAAAAGCGAAGGCGGCGACGTGCGCATTGTGTATTCGCCGCTGGACGCCATCAAAATTGCCCGCGAAAACCCGGAGAAAGAGGTCGTTTTTTTTGGCATTGGCTTTGAGACAACGGCCCCGGCCAACGCGATGGCCGTTTTCCAGGCGAAGCAGCAAAATCTAAAGAACTTCTCGATGCTAGTGTCACACGTGTTGGTGCCGCCGGCCATTGAGGCGATTTTGTCATCGCCCAGCAACCGCGTGCAGGCGTTTTTGGCAGCGGGGCACGTTTGCAGCGTGATGGGCACTTGGCAGTACGGCCCCATCGCCGAAAAGTACAAAGTACCGATTGTGGTGACCGGTTTTGAGCCGCTGGACGTGCTGGAAGGGATTCGGCGCACGGTGGCGCAGTTGGAAAACGGCCGTCACACCGTCGAAAATGCCTACCCCCGCGCCGTCACCGAAAAAGGCAATGAAGCCGCGCAAAAGATGCTGGCCGACGTCTTCACCGTCAGCGACCGACAGTGGCGCGGCATCGGCCTGATTCCGCAAAGCGGCTGGGAACTCAGCGAGGCGTACCGCGATTTTGATGCGGCCGTTCGCTTTGACGTCGGCCATATCGAAACGCATGAATCGGAGCTGTGCCGCAGCGGCGAAGTGCTGCAAGGCATGATCAAGCCCAACGAGTGCGCTGCCTTTGGCAAAGAATGCACCCCACGCAATCCGCTGGGGGCCACGATGGTTTCCAGTGAGGGGGCGTGTGCGGCTTATTATCAATACGGCCGTTTTGTCTCCCTGGAAAACGTGGCTGTGGCTGATTGAATGTTACGTAGATTACCCTGTACGCGAAGCGGTCGCTCTGCGACATTTTCCTGATAAAAAAGATCAGGGTAATCAGGCCAATCAGCGTTCTATTCTTGTTGGGCGAATGAATGTTGTCTTCTTCGAAGATAATTAAATAAGGAACAACAGTGGAACAATCCGTAAGCAATGATTTAGATTTTGAAGGCTGGGTTTGCCCCATGCCGCTGCGCAGTTATCCCAACATCGTTTTGGGGCATGGCGGCGGCGGCAAGCTGTCGGCCGAGCTGGTAGAGCATTTGTTTTTGCCCGCCTTTCGCAATGACAAGCTGGAGAACTTGGGGGATGCGGCCGTTTTCAATTTACCCGCTGGCCGATTAGCGATGTCCACTGATTCCTTTGTGGTACGGCCGCTCTTTTTCCCCGGCGGCAACATTGGCGAACTGGCCATTAACGGCACTGTGAATGACATCAGCATGAGCGGGGCTAAGCCGCTTTACCTCACCGTCGGCTTCATCATCGAAGAGGGGCTGGCGCTGAGCGCGCTGGGACGCATTGTGGACAGCATGGCGGCGGCGGCGGCCAAAGCCGGCGTGTCCCTCATCGCCGGCGATACCAAGGTAGTGGACAAAGGACATGGGGATGGCGTATTTATCAACACCAGCGGCATCGGCGTCATTGCCGAGGGGCTGGCGATTGGGCCGAACCAGGCGCAGCCGGGCGATGCAGTTATCCTCAGCGGCACGATTGGCGACCACGGCATGGCCATCATGAGCGTGCGCGAAGGGTTGGAATTTGACGCGCCGATTGTGAGCGATACGGCCGCACTCAACGGACTCATCGCGGAGATGCTGGCGGTCTGCCCCAACATTCACGTTTTGCGCGATCCGACGCGAGGCGGCGTGGCCTCTTCGCTGAACGAAATTGCCCAAAGTTCAAAGGTAGGCATCGTTCTGGACGAAAACAAAATTCCGGTGAATCCGGCGGTCAACGCCGCGTGCGAACTGCTGGGGATGGACCCGATTTTTGTGGCTAACGAGGGCAAACTGCTGGCCATCGTTCCGGCCGACGAGGCGGATGCGGTTGTAGACGTCATGCGGAATCATGAGTTGGGGCGGGGAACGGCCGTTATCGGTCAGGTTGTGTCAAAGCATCCCGGCATGTTGGTGGCCAAAACCGGCATCGGCGGCACACGCGTCATCTCCATGCAAATTGGCGAGCAGCTGCCGCGCATCTGCTAGGAGGAGGGGCCGTTGGTTTTGAGGTCGGCAAAAACGACGATACGCTGGGTGTTAATGCGGTAAGGCCAGCAGGAGATAAGCGTGGCGCTGGCGTGGTTGGTGGACTGCATCACCTCAACTTCGGTAGGCTCCACAAATTCGATCTTGGTCACAACGTACGTGTAGGCGCGCGCCCCGGTGGAAACGGTAAATTCGTCGCCGGGGGAGAGTTCGTCTAAATCGCGGAAAATTTCGCCGTAAATGTCATTGTGAGCCGCCAGGACCATGTTGCCATCTTCGCCGGGCAGGGCCGAGCCGGTATGGTGGCCTACGCCGCGCTTGAGCTGCTCCCAATCGTACACGCCGGGCACGATGGGGGCATTGACGCCAATACCGGGAATTTCGATAATGCGCGGCTGTTCCGGGCCAGGCGTGGGCAGCGGCGGCGGTTTATACGCCTGCATCGCCGGCAGCAAATGGGCCGGGATGTCGCCGGATTCAACCGGCTCAGGCGAGCGACCTTCAATGTAGCGATGTCCCGTAGGCAAAACCACCAGATCAATGAGCGGTGCGGCCGTTGGCGTGGGCAAACTGAGCGCCGAAGCCTGGGACTGCTGCACCTGGTTCAATTCTTGGTTTAGCTCCCGTTGGGTGCCCCACAGATTGAGCAGCACCACCACCAGGCCAACCACTGCCCCTACCTCTACCAGGAATAGGAGACGGTTGAATAGGGTACGGCCGTTTCCCTTCCCATTTGTTTCAGCAGTGGATAACTCAACGGGTTCCGGCTCCGGCTCATCCTCAAATTGGAGCTGATAATGGCGCAGCGCGCCGCTGGGGGCAGCCTGCGGGCGCGGCAGCACGGGCGGCTGCGGATTGGGTGGCGGCACACCGGCCACGTCGACCACGCGGCCTTCTTCCTTGAGCCGCTGCAAGCGCTGGCGGCGCAGGGCGTGCTTTTTGCGATAAAGTAGCTGCTCCAGCTCCTGCACGGATAAGTTGTCGGGGTGTGGCTGGTTGCTCATGCGCCCAATCATACGGAAAAAGTTACACTATGTAAAGTAATCGACCTTTCTATTTTGCTATTTGACTGCATTTTCACCGGAAATTTTAAGCCATTGCTGATGACACACCGCAACGTAGAGATTGTGTTAGAATTTGAATCATGTCTGCTCAACAAAACCAGGAACAGAATTGGCAACAGTTGGAAAGAGAAATTGCCTTTGTAAAAGGGAAAAAGGCAGCAATGGATGAAGCTGTCGTCTACGCTTTAGAGACGGGGGGAGACGTAACTGCTCTGCATAATCATATCCAGCACATTCGCCATAATAAATCTTACCCTTTGCGAATTCAACAATACACCCTTCATACCTGGAATCCTGATTGCGATGATCAGGTCTTTCTTGCCGGGATTCAGGCAGGCTTTGATATGTGTGAACAAATCTACAATGTACCGGATTGGCAGGACAAATCTTTTCCGACCAATTCTGGTGCCCCGTCTAAAATTGTTTTCTACTTGCGAATGGCGCTTCTTGAAGTTGATGGTCGGCTTTATGGTCTTATGGATTGCCTGGAAGAAAAGGAAAACCCAGAAGCGATCTTAATTGAAATTAAGAACTCGAAACGTTGGAGCTCACCCCAAAACAAAGATGCAGCCGCACGAATACAGGCATATAAGGACGGGTATGCTCTGCTTACTGGAGCTAGCTTGATGGACATCGAACTAACGTTTGGAGAGTTGTATTTTGATGGTGAAGGATTACCTCGAAACTCCCGTAACCTGCATCGATTTGTCGCTGACTTTTCGATCATCATTAAGGGAAACCAGCTGTATTATGAAAGTGAGTTCTGCTTGGTAGAATTGGCTGCCTACCTGCTTAACTGGCTTGCCAAGGCAGAGAACCAGGACTTTATCTATCAATCTGTAGAGTTTGAGGATGTAGGTTTAGTCTGGATAAAACGCCAAAATGATGGTTGGACTATTGGCGCAATAAATCAGGTGTATGAAGAAACAACGCGCTTTACGCTTGGGCAGATCACGTATAGCTTAAACGATTTTCTCGCACGGCTAAACACTGCACTCGTCGAGAAATATTATGTTAATCTAGAGGAATTAACCTCAGAATTAGTCTCCAGAATTCGCTGATATGTTACCTTTGCGTCTAATTTCAATTGAAACGGTGTTGTGTCGGTTTGTGTTATGCTGCGACAGCAGTGATATGGAGGCTTGATCAATGGAACTGGTTCTGGATAAGCATATTGAAGAACAGTTGGGATTCGTGCTGGTAAAGCACGAATTACCGGAACACGTATCATTGTGTCTGACGTTGTGATAAGCCATTTCCGCCTGGGGGATCTCTGGATGAAATTGCAGTTACCTATGATCTGCCGTTAGCGGCCGTTTATGCTGCCATTCCTTACTACTTCGATCATAAAGATGAAATTGACGGCGAAATTGAAAACGGCCGAAACTATTACGAACAACTCATAGCCAAATCAGCCTATTTAGTCCAACAAAAACTTTCTGAGCCATTCTGATTGACTGACTAATACATTTAATTTGTTACACCAATGCCAACAACGAATTGGAGTAAACAGCGAACTTCTCCAGGATGCTTTCCATTCGTTTAGTTCTAAAATTCACTGTAGTCCTCTCAATTGCCAACTTCCAGAACGGGCACGGCCGTAAAATCCCCCACCACCTCGCCATCCTCAGCCAGCACCGGCAGCCGATCCCCAGACAGCCGATCATAAATGCCGACAATGGCCTGGTAGCTGCCGGGCGGCGTCTCGGCCGGAATGTTTACCGGATGAATTTGAGCGATCACATCCCCTGCTTGCCAATCCCAGGAGGGCGCATCCAATGCGTCGCGCTGGGCAAAAGGCACGCCGGCCTCATCCAAAACCTGGGTGAACATGACCACGTCGGTGGTAAAGGCGGGCGGCACAATTGGCCCCACCCGGTCCGGATCGGTCACGCGCCAGATGAGGAGCAGTTCGGCCGTTTCGCCGGGAGCCACGGGATTGAGCCATGCGGCGTGGTGCAGGGTGAGGGCATTGTTGAAGTTGGCCACGCCTGCACTGAGCGCAGCCGAAGTGGGCGCTTCCTCAATCCACACCTGCAATTGCGCCGCATCCAGCCAGTAATCGGTAAAGTTGGGGTCAAGGTCGTCGGGGCGCATCTGGACCGTTTGGCGCGGCTTCAGCCATTGGGCAAACAGCGAATGGGGCGGCGTAGAGGCGGGAATCAGCGCCCGGCTACTTTGGCCGCCGGGAGCCACCAGCGCCCAGCGGGCATCGGCCCAGCGCTTGCTCGCCTCGTCGCCAGTGAGCACCAAATTGATAGAGGGATCGTGCGCTGGTCCAGGATAAACGGTGGAAAGCAGGACGGGTTCGTCTGAATCGTTAGCTTCCAGATAGGCCAGTGTTTCTACCAGATTAACCTGGTAGGCGCTGCGCACGTCGGGCTCATTGGCCCAGGTGATGAAGTAGTCGTTGACGCTGTGCCAGCCGGCAAAAAGCAGCCAGACGGCGGCAATTGTTGCCGGCAGCCAGGTGGGCAGCGGTTTGATTTGGGTTTTGAGCCAGTTTACGGCCGTAGCAAAGCCAATCGCCGGCAAAATAAACACCGGCACCAGCGCCGCCAGGTTGCGCGTGGTGTTGGCCGTCGGCCCGGTGATGAGCGAAGGCAGGATACCCACGCCAAACCAGAGAAGGACAAATGTGTATGACGGCCGTTGCCAGCGCCACAAACAAACGCCAATGCCTAGAACGAAGAAAACGGCCGTCACTGCATCAAACACAGGCCGACCGGGAATGTTGTAGGCCAGGAACTGGTCACCGTAGCCGGGCCAGATAAAGGCCAGCAGCGCCGCGCTGAAATTTTGCCAGACTGGCCCCCAATTGCCGCTGCGGATATTTGCCAGCGGCGCGTCTAACATGCTCAAGCGCGTCAGCGCGTAAGGATTTTGCTCCAGATAGACAAAGAGTGGCGTCACCAGCACACCCGCCAGCAGTAGTCCAGCCAACACAGGCTGCCAACTTTTGCGAAACAGGCTTCGCTTTTGCCAGGCCAGGTAGAGTAAAAAGAGGGGAAAGACGAGCCAGGCCACCCGCGCGGCCAGGTAAATGTGCAGGGTGACGGCCACGCAAATACCAAAGGCAGCAGCCAGGAACCAGCGGCGGCGCTGGGGAGAGGTTTCCTCTTCTACCTCGTCTAAAAGGAGCCAGAAGAACCAGACGGCCGTTCCCATAAAAAAGGGCAGCATCCCCGCCCGCAGCGCTTCTCGTGCTGAGGCTAGGGGCCAAAAGATGATGGTGAGGAGAACGGCCGTTACCAGCGCCGTCGTCTGGTCAAAACGGCGTTTCACCCATAAAAAGCTCAGCCCAATCGTGAAAACACTGAATAAAACATTAACAAATCGTAAGGCAAACAGCGATTCACCGAACAGCCACATGTTGCCGGCAACCGTGTAACTGTAGAGTGGTTCGCTGCCATAATTGAGGGGAAAAACAAATAGATACACGCCCCGCAAAATGCCAACTGCTTCTCGACCATGATTGGCCTCATCGTGCGTCAGTCCAGGGGGAATGTCGGTTAACGCGACCAAACGAAGGCCAAATGCCAGCAGCAAAACAAGCAAAACAGGGAGCCACTTTTGGTATCTTTTCATCACAAGAGGGGCATTATAGAGTAGCCCCCTGAGGCCGTCAAAGCAAAGCACACGCTGCCGGCCAAATCAATTTTTGACGTCGCCTTATGGTTTTATGTTATAATCGCCTACGCCATTCCGGCATGGAACGCGCAAAAAGATATGAAATCCAATTCATCTCGTCGTAACCCGCCTCGGGTCCGTTTACCGCTTTGGGCCGTATCGCTCCTGGGGTTGGGCATCCTTATTTTGCTCATTGGCAGTTCGGTTTGGCTGTACCAAACAGTTCAGGCAACCGTTTCCTCTCTGGAAGTGATTAACCCTGACTTTGCCAATCCGAGCAGCAGCAATGAATCTGCTCAGGAGCTGCCTGCTCCCAGCAGTGACGTTGAACCTATCCAAAACAACAACGATTCAAACCCAATCTTATCTACAGACGCCTTCCACCGTTGGGACGGGAAAAACCGTGTCTCCATTTTGTTAATGGGCATCGACCAACGGTGTGAAGAAACTGGCCCTACGCATACAGACAGCATGATGGTTTTAACGATTGATCCGGTGGGGTTATCTGCGGCCGTTCTGTCAATGCCGCGCGATTTGTGGGTAGAGATTCCCGATTTTGGTGTAGACCGCATTAATCAAGCCAATTATTTAGGCGAAGTTTATGAATATCCCGGTGGTGGGCAGGCATTGGCTGTCCAGACTGTTGAGACACTGTTAGGGGTACCACTTGATTATTATGTCGCCGTTAATTTTGATGCATTTGTAGAGGTGGTTGATTTGATCGGAGGCATCGACATTGATGTGCCCGAAGCAATTGACGACCCAGATTACCCCGACCGGTGCTATGGTTTTGATCCTTTTTCTATTGAAGCAGGCGAACAACATTTAGATGGTGAAGCAGCGCTGAAATATGCGCGTACCCGCGCTACGTTTGGTGGCGATGTCGATCGGGCGGCGCGGCAGCAGGCAGTCATCCTGGCCGTACGCCAGCAGGTGCTAGATCTGAACAATCTGCCGCAGCTCATTGCCCAGGCACCCCAACTGTGGCAAACGTCGCAAGAAAATGTACGCACAAACATGACGCTGGATGAGGCCATTCAGTTGGCCCTACTGGTCCAAGATATTCCGCGAGACAGCATTCGCACGGCCGTTCTCGATTATAACTATGTCTATAACGAGACAACGCCAGACGGCCGTCAGGTATTGGTGCCTGTACGCGAAAATATCCGTCAGCTCAGAGACCAGTTGTTTGCCCCCCCGGCTATTCCCACGCCGGTTATTGAAAACCTTCCTGCACTCATGGCCGCCGAAGAGGCGCGCGTCGCCGTGCTCAACGGCACGGCCGAATTTGGCCTGGCCGGCGCTACGCAGGAATATTTACAATCGTTTGGCATTAACGTCACCGAAGTTGGCAATGCCGACGCCTCCACCTACCTCACCTCCCAAATCATCACCTATGGATCATACCCCAACACCAGCCGCTACCTGACTCAGTTGATGCATGTACCACCGCTCAACGTTAGCAGCGGCAACAATCCCGACGGCGACTACGATATCTTGATCATCATCGGCAACGACTGGAGAGTGCCTAGCTCATAATCAAGGCGCAGGCAGTTTTGGTTCTGCCTGATTTGGCCTACCCTTCTCCAATCGCTCTGCCGCGTTTACCCGTATCTGTTGGCGATCAATTGCTTGCACATATCATTAAGTGGACAAAAGCAAGCAAACCGGGTACGCCATGCATTGCTGCGCACTACGAGAGGAGAGAACAGGAGGAGTGTTCATGCGTAAAACCAACTGGTCTTGCTTATTCATTGGTTTGGTCATCGTTACAGCGGTGGCCTGCAAACCAGTGAGTGAAGATGATCGGGAGCTACCCACAGCAGAATCACCACCTGCCTCGACCGATGTTCCCATTGAGGCCAACGCCAATCAGGCGGCTACCTTACCCATCCCCACCAAATCGGCGGCGACCAGCCCGCCCCCACAGCCCCCCAGCCCGGTGCCCACCAGCCCTGCTTTTGCCGGCTGGCAGCAAATTGGCAATCCGGCGACGGGGTTACAGCTGCTGGCTCCGCCCAGCTGGATTAATCTTTCGGGTCAGGTGGATACGGCCGTAACCGCCAACGAACTCGGCATCACCGTCATGCTTCTGGCCAACTCAGAACGCACCGGCAACAGCCTGCTGGGCAGCAAAGCCATTGGTGATGGCGCCTATGTGGCGGGCCTCATCGCCCATCTGGACCTGCCACCAAACACACCCCAGGCAACCCTCAACCGGCTGGCAACCAATCTCAGCACCGATGCCGAACGCACCCCCGTCACCGAAGCGGCACCCGTAACGGCCTCCGTGGGCGCAGGCGGGGCCGTCACCGGTTCCTATATCGATCTCGAAGGTGCCCCTCTGCTCTTTAACGCCAGCGGCAGCAACATGCGCACCCGCATTTACCTCTTCACCACTGCCCTGGCCGGCACCATCAGCCAGCAAACCCAGGCCCTGTTCATTATGAGCGCCACGGCCGAGCAGTGGTCCCAATACCAGGACACGTTTGAAAAAATGGCCAGCAGCATCGTCCTGCACAATATCTATGCCAATATCGTGATTCAGGATGGGTCAGCTAACGTGCTGGGCAGCCTGGGGCAGCAAGATTTAGTGAATGGCGATCTGGAAGCCAGCGTGAAAGACGTCTGGACATTTAGCCTGCCCGGCCCACGCTACGCCAATCTCACCCTTAGCCCAGACAACAAAGATATCGATCTCATTCTGACTTTGATCAGCCCCACTGGGCAAACCGTTACCCGTATCGACAATGGTTACGCTGGGGGCACCGAAATCATGATCGACAATTTGCTGCAAGTCAGCGGCCTGTACGTGGTGGAAGTGAGCGAGTTTTTTGGCGACAGTGGCCGTTACACGCTGAGCCTGGTTCTGACAGAAGAGCCACTTTTTGGCGGCGGCGGACGGCTGGCACCCGGCCAGACAATTCAAAGCAACTTAACCCGTGGCGCGCAGCACGTTTGGACATTTTCTGGGGACGCGGGCGAACTGGTCAGCATTGTGCTTACGCCAGAGAACCAATTTGATGCTATTCTGGATATTTACGGTCCCGACGGGACCCGGCTGGCAGCGCTGGATGAAGGCTTCAGCGGCGACGCCGAAGTCGTCGCCGGTTTGGCGCTGCCACTCACGGGCGAGTATTCGATCCTGGTGCGCAGTTTTGCCGGGGAAGGTGGTAGTTACTCGCTATCGTTGGATGAAGGCGGCGACAGCACGACTAACTTTTACGATGCCGGCGACCTCATTTTTGGGCAGACGGCGCAGGAAACGCTGCGCGAAAATGAAGCCCACGCCTGGTTTTTCACGGGCAAAGCCGGAGACGAACTATTTATCACCGTTAATCCGCTGACCAACAATCTAGACCTGGACATTTGGCTGCTGGATGAAAATGTGAACCGACTGGCAGAACAAGATGATTTACTGACCGGCGAACCTGAGATGATTGAGTTTGTGCTGCCGGAGGACGGCCAATACCTGATTTTGGTACGGGACTTCTTTGGCGAATCGGGCCGGTATGAGATTACTTTGCGCGCCAATCAGGTAGCCGCACCAGACGTTGTGGGCACCCTCACTTACGGTGCCACCGAATCGGGGACTTTGCAACCCAACCAGACAGTCGTCTGGTATTTTGAGGCCGAAGACGGCGATGTGATCGATATTGAGCTGGTTCCCGAAAGCAGCGAATCTGATTTGCTGTTTATTGTGTATGATCCGGAGGGAAATCAGATCTGGTCCATTGATGCGGCCCAGGCAGGGGAAACTGAACAGGTATTGGCTTACCCTATCATGAGCGATGGTCGTTGGAGCGTTGTGGTGAAGGAGTTCTTCGGCGAAGCTGCCAGCTATACGCTCACAATCGACGATGATTAACGTCAATTAATGATTCTGCACAAAGTTTAATTGCAGCAGGTTCTCATCGCAGTTGGTGCGGGTTTGGACGCGATAAATTTGGGAAACGGCCGTTCCGCTCGGGGATTCCAGCTGCACATTGTATTCACGCATGACCGGCGAATCGAAGACAAACTGTTCCCAGCCAGACGGACCATAATCCGGCGCGCTGCCTGCCAAAACCCGTTCATCAATCCCGCTGCCCCACACATGTACGCGGTAGCTGCCTATCGGCACCGGATTCCGCTCCAGGTCCAGCACCTCGCCGGCTAAACCCAGCCAGCCACAGCCCGCATTATTGGCATGATTTTGCAAATAAAATGGACTGTTGTCTGTCTTGGTGAAGGGGTAGGCCGAGCGGGTAGACGTAGGCGTGGCCGTGGGGCCAGGCGGTGTGGCCGTCGGAGTATTGGTGCTGGTTGGCGTGTACGTGGGCGTTGGCGTTTTGGTGGGGAAGGTGGGCAGCGGTGAAGGCGTCACCGATGGTTTTAACGTGCTGAGAGGCAGCGGCGTGGCCGTCGGCTGCGCCGCGGGCGGCGTCCAGGTTGGGGCCAGCGGCGGTTCCGTCGCTGTTGGCGTCGCCGAAGGCAGCTCGATGGCGGCAACCAACGTTGGTACTTCTGATTCCGGCATGAGGGCGGCGGGGATGGGCAGGGTAGGCAACGCATAATCATCCTGCAAAAAGGCCGGTTCGGGCAAGCTGCCCGGGGCTACAAAATAGAGCACCACCAGCACCACAAGGCCAATAGAAGCCAATAACAGCAAAGCCGCTACGACGCTCATTAACCTGCCTGCACACCCCGTTTGCCGTCTTCGTCTGGTTGCCATCTTTGTCAGTCCGTTTTACGAGCCGCTTTCGACCTCAACCAGGCGCTCAATGTTGGCCGACTGCCACAGCCCATCCAGCCAGGTTTCAAAGGCTTGCTGCAATAAAATGGAGCGTACGTTGTCGTCCAACGGCCGTTCCGGTTCCCGCTCAATCAGCTGCACAATGTAATAAACCGGGTTACCTTCGCGGTTAACGGCCGTAATCACTTCGCTAACCTGTCCCGGCTCGGTGAGGGCAAATGCGGCGGCATCCACTTCCGGCACCAGCAGCGTTCCGGCGGCAAAAAAGCCCAGGTCGCCCCCATTTTCCCCTGTAATGCGGTCCAGGGAATGAAGCCGGGCCAGCGTGGCAAAATCATCGCCGGCCTGGATTTGGGCCAGCAGCGTGCTGGCCAGGTTGGCATCATCCACCTGAATGTAGCGGGCGTGGACTTGCTTCACAGCAAAAGGCACATCGGCGGTCACGGTTGATACCATCTGTTCTTGAATCAGGCCATCGGATACGGCCGTGCGAAATGCTTCTTCGCTGTACCGGTTCGCGTCCAGCCAGGCAACAAAATTATCGGTGCCACCAGCCACTTCTTGCAATTCGGCCAGTTCCTGATCAATCATCTCTTCAGTTACCAAAACGCCCTGGGCAGCCGCCGCCTGGCGGATTAACATCTGCTCGATCAAGGCATCCAGCACAATGCTGCTGTAAGGATTGTCGCCAGATTGATTGCCCAATTCTGCCTCGGCCTGTTGGTAACGGGCCAATTCTGCCTCAAACGTAGCCAGCAGCAGCGGTTCGCCGTTAACTCTGGCAGCAAGTGGGGCATCGGGGGTGGGGGTGACGGGAACGGCCGTTTCCGTCGGCAGCACAATGGGGTCCTCACTCACAGCCGGCGGGGCCAGCTCTTCGCCGGCTTGGCTGATGGCCGGCGCTACCGTTGGCAGGGGCTCTTCCTCGCCACAGGCCAGGAGCAGCAGCGGGAGAAATAACAAGAAAAGAAATGTTCGTCGCATAAAAAGTTCCAAAATGTACTCCCAAGGTTTTCACACGTTGGTAAAAACCTTGAAAACAGTTTACTTAATCTCAAAAAAAGCTGATGGCGATTATACCCAGCCGCAAAAGGTTGCCAAACCAACACCCCACTACAAAATCACATTCTCACTGAAATTTCACCCCGTGCAGGCAAGAAAAAAGCGCTGCCTGCCGGACAGCGCACAATGTCTTCGTTCGAGTTAGGACTGGCAGTCCTGGGACAGCTTTTAGAAGAATGTGGATTAAGTGGAGGACTGCCAGTCCTTGCCACGCAAAAAACGATCTTAGCACCTATCAGAATATTGGCCACAGAGTTCGCAGAGATTTTTGAGATTGGTCTCAAGTTCTCTATTTTCTCTCTTTCCTCTGTGGCTTTTTCGGATAGATTCTTATCTTATATCGTGATTAGTGAATCCTCCGTGCCGTATTGATTGGCTACGTAAGCATCGGCATCCCAATCATTTTCCCAGCGTTCATTGTCCAGCAGATAACGAAAGCGGTAAGATTGCCCCGGATCGAGCGAAACAGTCACGCTAAAGCTGCCATCCTTGAGCTTTTTCATGGGATGCTTGGTGGGACTCCAATCATTAAACTCCCCGCAAAGATGAACCGTCTCCGCACTCACGTCTGCGGGCAATTTAAACGTTACCCGGCACGAACTCCCACTTTTGGAATAATTCTTCTTAAGCATCTTTTTTAACTCCTGAGATCATCTGGCTAATTTGTATCAACATCGTCCTCCGCCTTTGGCAGCGACTCTTCCAAATTAGCAACTTCTTCTAAAGGGGGCAAGCTGTTGGCTCCCAGCAGGCGCCGCACCTGCCGCGTCAGCCGAGGCAGCCCAGCTTCCCGGTACTCATCGGCCAGAAACTGAGCCAAATCGGCCAGATTTTCATGATGCAACCCATAGCACTCCTCCAGCCGCTCGCGGTGCTGCGAAAGCCAGACAAAAAGGTCGGCCTCGGTGCGGCCAGGAAAATCGGCCAGAAGCGTGGAATCTTGTATTATTTGCACGGTGGGCAGGTAAACCATTTCATACCAGGCGTCAACGGCCGTTTCCCAAGCCATCTCCTCGCCATCAATCCGGGCTAAAATTTGGCGCAGATCGTGAATTTGGGCCAGCAGTTCTGAATAGCGCCCCGGTGAGGTGAAATGAATATTGTGATCGGGATACCGTCCACCCAAACCGGTTTTGGCCATAAAGTTTTGTTCGCCCAGCTGAATAAAAATGTGATCCAGATCGTCCGTCGGATCAATCTCAAAATCAACCGGGTAAGCCATCACATGGGCTTCCAGGCTTTCCAACTTTAACTGCCGCGCCACTGAAACGCGGTGGTTGCCATCTTTCACAAAGTAGATATTGCCCACCTGGTACAGTTCAATGGGTGGCCAGCCTGTTTGCGTGGCCAACGCATCCACCGCCACCCAGCGATCCTGCACGCTGTTGGTGAGGGGCAAAAACTTGCGGGTAAACGTTTTGTAGCGGCCTACGCTGCCCACAATGGCATCCAAAGGTACGTCCACAACGCCGCGATAGTAAGGGTTTTGCTGCTGCAAGTTGGTGCGAATGGCCTCAAACGGCAGCAGATTAATATCTTCACCGGTGAGCCGGGCGGCCATTTGCGCGCGCGATGCCTGGCGGCGTGCCTGCTCAAAGCGCTGTCTGGCGTGTAATTTGGGGTTTGCAAAATCACTCATAACCGATCCATAATAAAAATTCTTTTGGCAGCCGGGCATCAGATAAATTGCTAGAATAACGGCCGTTCACGCCTGTACAGATTCCATAAGCAGGTTGTCAATGTGGGCAACTTAAGTAAATGCCGGAAAGTTGCTTAAAAAACCAAAGGCCAAAAGGCATTTACTTATAAGAAGAACGGAAGCACATCTTGGCATTTGTTTTAAAGTTACTTTCCGTTCTCCACTTAATGGGGTCTGTGAGTATAAGATACCATGATTTGACAAGGATGATCAATGCACAATTTTTTACAGTTTTTACCCGAGGTAGCCGAGGCTTTTGCCCAAAACAAACCGGTGGTGGCGCTGGAAAGCACCGTTATCACCCATGGGCTGCCTTACCCAGACAACGTAGAGACGGCCGACCAGATGCAAACGGCCGTACGCAAAGGAGGCGCCATTCCCGCCACCATCGCCATTATTCAGGGAAACGTGCATATAGGCTTAACGGATGATGAACTGGAATATTTGGGGCAGCTGGCCGGAACGGCCGTGCGCAAATGCAGCCGCCGCGATATTCCCCTGGCCATCGGCAACAAAGAAGACGGCGCAACCACCGTCGCCGGCACGATGATTTTGGCCCACCAGGCGGGCATACGCCTCTTTGCCACCGGCGGCATCGGCGGCGTGCACCGCGGCCACCCATTCGACATCAGCGCCGATTTGCTGGAGCTGGGCCGCACCCCGGTGACAGTCGTGAGCAGCGGGGCCAAATCAATCCTGGATTTACCGGCCACCCGCGAAGTGCTGGAAACGCATGGCGTGCCCATTATTGGCTACGGCACAGACGAGCTGCCGGCCTTTTTTGCCCGCAGCAGCGGCCTGCCGGTTGATATCCGGCTGGACACGCCGGAAGCGGTAGCCAATGTGCTGCGCGCGCACAAACAAGCCGGGCTGCAAAACGGCATCCTGGTCACCGTGCCCGTGCCCGAAGCCGATGCCTGCGACCCGGATATGGTGGAAGCAGCCATCACCCAGGCCACGCGGGAAGCAGACAAACAAGGCGTTCATGGTCCGGCTGCCACCCCCTGGCTGCTGCGCCGGGTGGTAGAATTGACAAACGGCCGTAGCCTGCAAGCTAACACGGCTCTGCTGCGCAACAACGGCTACATTGCGGCGAAGATTGCCAACGCGCTGGTTTCATGATAAGAAATCGTTCCAAAGCGCTCCTGCATAGTACCATCAGTCCACCTATTGAAACGATTGATCCTATCGTTATTTTTGACCTCTCTTGTATAATAAACGGTGGGCACTCATACTGTAGTGACAAAACAACGAATTTGATGTCTTGAAATGAGCAAAAGTTTAGCAGCAAAAATAAAAAAAGAATTTCAGCGGCTCAATTGGATCCTCATTGCCATTTTTGTGCTGCTCATTAGTGGCATGCTGGCCGCATTTTTTGTCGTCTACTCGGTGGTCCTTAATGGCAACATCCAGGACTGGTTGCCCGGTATGGCGATTGCCGGTTTTACGCTGTTGCTTGCCCTGGCAGTTGTCTATTACATGGTGGACCGTTACGCAGAAAAGGTACAAACTACAACTTCGCAGTTAGTGGGGGCAGAGCTGCATCAGCTACGCGCCGCCAATAATCGGTCCAAGTCGCTACAGTCGATGGCTTCGGTAATGCGCGCAACGCTTAGCTTTGAGCGGGTGGTGGAAGAAGCGCTGGACGTGTGCAGTCTGGCCATTGAAGAAATGGGGATTCCGCGCCAATCTTTGGTGGGCGCGGTTTTCTTGTTTAATGGCGAAGATTTGATTCCGGTGGCAACGCGCCGCTTTACGGCCGTTGATTACGACAAGCAGCTGCAAGGCAAGCGGGGCATCGTGGGGGCCGCCTTAACCCAGGCCGAACCGGTCACCACCGATCATCCGCGCCGCGACCCGGAACTACGTCAATTTGTGGCTTTCCAAAACTGTCTGACGGCCGCCTGCATTCCGCTGCGCGCCGGGTTCCAAATTTTTGGCGCGATTGTGATTGGCTCGGACACGGCCGTTAAATTCGACAAAGAGCATTTTGAGCTGTTCAACGGCGTGGCCGACCAGGCTGTCATTGCCCTGCAAAACGCCCAGCTTTATCAGCGACTGGAAGCGGAAAAACTACGTATCATCGAAGCCGATGAAGAAGCGCGTAAAGAGCTGGCCCGCGATCTGCATGACGGCCCCACCCAAACCATCGCGGCCATCGCCATGCGCATCAACTTCATCCGCTCCCTGCTCTCCCGCGATCCGGAACAGGCGCTGGGCGAGCTGGAAAAAGTGGAAGAGCTGGCCAAACAGACGTCCAAAGAGATTCGCGGCATGTTGTTTACGTTACGGCCGTTGGTCCTGGAAACACAAGGTCTGGGTGCCGCCGTGGAAACGGTCATCACCCGCATCAAAGAAACGGATGGTTTGAACATTCGGCTGGTGGGCGGCGAGCATGGCGAACTGCTCAACGAGCAGGCGCAGGGCGTCGTCTTTTCCATCGTGGAAGAAGCGTTGGGCAATGCCCGCAAATATTCCCGCGCCAGCCAGATTCAGGTCCGCTTCTGGCAAGAAGAGAATCTGTTTGTGGCCCTGATACAGGACAATGGCGTTGGCTTCGACGTGCAGGCCGTTAACCAGGATTACAGCTCGCGCGGCAGCCTGGGCATGGTCAACATGCGCGAACGTGCTGACCGAATCGACGGCTCGCTACGGCTGGAATCGGCCCTGGGGCACGGCACCTCCGTCACCCTCGTTGTGCCGCTGGACAAGCATGGCAGCCATGTGACAGCCTAAACGGTAGTCGGTAAACCGTATTCGGTGATCGGTATTCAGTAAAACAGTCTATAATTTAGACCTTAAACCGATAACCAACCGACCGATTACCAAATTGTGACTGCTACTTCGCGAATTTTCCCTAAACTTCAAAATAACTTAACGCTCCTGGCGCTGGCCTCACTGGTGGGCTACCTTATCTTTTGGTGGTGGTTTCCGCTACGGCCGTACCACAACAGCCTCCCTCTGCAAGATGTACGCAGCTTGGCACCGTCGCTGCTGGCTGGATTGGGCTACGCGCTGCTGTTAGTGGTGCTGTTTGGTCTATATTGGCTGGCGTTTCGCGCCGTGCAGGTGGGGCGCGCTATGCCTTCGCTGTGGGTTTTGCTGGGAACGGCCGTTCTCTTCGCCATCCCCCTGCTGCAAACCTACCCCATCAACGCCAACGATCTGTTCCGCTACGTCATTCGCGGACGGGTGAGCAGCATTCACGCGCAAAGCCCCTACGCCGCCGCGCCGGACGCTTTTCCCGACGATCCTTTCCTGCCGCTGGCCGGCGAATGGGCTGATGAAACCTCCCCCTACGGCCCGCTGTGGGAGCTGCTGGCCGCCGGCGTTACGCGCCTGACGCAAAATAATTTACTGGCCGGGCTGCTGGCGTTCAAGGGGGTAGGGCTGCTGGCCCATCTCACGTGCGGCTGGCTTATCTGGCGGCTGCTGGCCCGGGCCGATGCCGCCAAACAGCGCAGCTTTACGCTGCTCTGGCTGTGGAATCCCGCCCTGCTGCTGATGTTTGTCGTCGATGGGCACAACGACGTGCTGATGATGGTGTGGCAGCTGGTGGCCATCTGGTTTTGGCGGCAGGAACGGCCTGCAATGAGCGGCTCAATGAAGTTGAGCGTGCCGAAGTGGCCATCACTCACCCTCTTCTTTTTGCTGCTGGCGGCGCTCACCAAGCCGATTGCCCTGCTGCCGATTCCTTTTTTTGCGCTGGCCGTCTGGCGTGATTTGCCGGATTTACGGGCCAGGCTGCGCGTGTTTGGTTGGGGGGTGATGGGGGGGGGAACGGCCGTTTGGCTGGCGTTTTTACCGTTTGGCTCTCCGCTGGATTTAGTCGTGCGGCTGCTGCGCGAAGCGTCCAGCGGCCCTGGCTTTTCACCAGCCACGCTGGTGCTGCTGCTTGCCGGTGAGTGGGGGCAACCGATTACGCCGGAATTTATTGAGTTGGTGGCGAATTTGTTTAGGGTGCCGTTTGGGTTGTTGGTTGTGTGGTTATTGTGGTGGGGGTGGCGGTACGGCCGTTCCCCATTACGGGCCGCAGCCGACGTGCTGGCGGCTTACAGCCTGCAAGCGCTCAGCTTTCGCCTTTGGTACAGCACCTGGCCTTTCCTCTGGCTCCTGCTGGATGATGAAAACTCAGCCGCGCCAACAACCTTCCGTCTGCGCGCCGGACTTTGGTTCCTGTTCACCGTCCAGCTTTCCGTCCTCATCTACGGCCACCTGCGGGTCAACGCCCTCGGCGGTAGCCAACTCGCTGCCCACCTTATTGGCATACCCTTCGTTTACTTGTTGCCCCCTCTGCTGGCTTTTCTAACAAAATGGAAAAACACTTAACAAGGACATAACCTGCGGCCGAACTTGGCTCGGAACTATAACCACCCAATCAAAATTGATTTATATCGCGGCCTTGCCTGGCAATCATCACAGGGAGTTAGATTTTGGGAGATTGTTTCGTTCCCATAATCTACAAATTAGCATCTTTCAGTAAATTGACTATTTCTGGGTTGTGCTCAAAACATGCAGCCAATATTTTCTTGAAGATATCGAAAGGAACAATGCCATCTATCCTAAACAGCTTCTTCTTAATCGTCGCACTAACCACTTTATCCTTCATGTGCGCAACCACTCTATTAGCATAGTCATCAAAATCATAAAACATATAAGAAAAATCAAAATGGTTTATCGCTAATGTCTCTTGATCAATAATAGCGTGAGCAAACCTTTGAAGCATATAAAAACCATCATTGCAAAGATGCCTATACTGCCGGTATTTATGGTAACGTTCTTTTTCAATATCCATCACCTCTTCAATCGAAATCGTCACATACCCATCTGGCATTGGTTTGATTACATACTGAAGCTCCTTTAATGGAACGTCAAACATTTCACTTGTTGTTTCATCAATATCATTCTCAAAACAATATTGAAGCACACCATACTCTTTTTTGATTAACTGACGAAGATTTTGCTTCGAGAAAGGCATACCAAAAATACGCTCTTCTTGTATTCTCTGAACGTTTGAATAAGTTGAATACTGCCCAACATGCCTAGGTCTTACCTTCAAACTTGATTTACCCTGATTCTGTCTTGCAAAAGATAGGATTTGCAGACTGAGTTGGATAGATAATCTCGGATATATAACAAGATCATGATTTTTTAATACGAACCCTTTTTGCAAAACATCAAAATGCGTGACATCAATGAGATCATCTTTTTTTGAGTAAAGCTTTTTTAAACTTGATGGAACTTGTAATGGTTTTGCTTTTTCTAGCATCCAATATAGTTCGAAGCACTGTTGTATATCAAATAAAACTGCCAACAATACGGCCAGAAAATGTTGATCTTGAAAAGGCAATATTTCAGCATATCTCCAATAGTTTCGCACGGTGTTATCATCGATCTCACCAGCTGCTATTCTTGCTTCGACTTCGGCAAGTATTTTGGGGATAACAGTGGCTAAAAATTGTTCTTCCGTCTGAATGCTGATGGAAAATCCTTCGACTTGTTCCCGCAGTCTTATCTCGTTAGCCAAAAAAGCTAACGAAATATCCTTATCTTGAATGTATCTTCCAATAACCTTCAAGAAATCAAAGCTGGCAGGAGAAAATAATTGGGACTGAATAAAATGCTTGGCAAGTTCTTCTGTGATCAGCATAGATAACGGATTTTCAATGTTATGCCGAAACTTTTGCACTGTCTCTCATCATAAGATGCTTAAGCTTAAAGAGAAGCAAATTTAACTTCGGCTCTCCTCACTGAGTAGTGTGGAAACCAAATCGAATATCTGGTTATAAAAGGCTCAAATAAACACAGCAGGCGACACATGAAACCGCTGAGCCAGTTCCCGGATTTGGCGTACGTTTAGCTCTCTTTTGCCATTGAGAATTTCAGAGACAACGCCCTGCGAACCAATTTCTGGCAGGTCTGATTGTCGCAAGTCATGTTCCTCCATCAGATATTGCAAAACCTCAGCTCCGCTTGCCTGCGGTATGGGATGCTGTTTTTCTTCATATGCGTGAAGGATCGTGCCCAACGTATCTAAAAATTCATACATTGGGTGAGTTTCATTTGTGCCGACTTCATCAATAAGTTCATTCATTTGAGCCACTAAACGATCATAATCTTGCTCGCTACGAATGGTCATGAATTGACGAATCGCTGTCCAATGCGGTTGAATGTCTTGAATCATTACTGTCATTTTTTCCACGCCCCTTTGTCATACTCTGCGTGAGTCAATACATGGCGAATATAGACCTTGTTGCGATTGAAATGAATGGAAACAATCAGGCGATACTTGTTTCCACCAATGTTAAACACAATTAAATCACCAACTTTGTCAGCAGAGGGGAATATGTTCCGCAGTTCCCCAAAGCTGCCAAACTCCGTTTTTTCCACAATTTTGTACCAACGGCTCAATGAACTTTGACTATCAGGATATTGTTCCCAAAATTGCTTCAATGCCTTTCGTGAAATAATGTGCATAGCGAATAATATCTCAAAACGAGATTCTGCACAAGGGACGATTTGATTTTCTATTTGAGTGGTGTGAATGCGGCAAACAGGTCTTCGGTTTCTTTGAGAGTGGAAAGGGGAACGTAATCGCACACCTCGGCGTAAGCCTGCCACATTTTTTGCACGGCCGTATTCTCATGCGCCGCCGCCATTGCCTCATCGGACATCCACTCAAACACTTCAACCACCGTGCCATCACTTGCCCGCATGATGATGGATTTTCGGTCCGTCGCTAATCCCTCTTTCCGCAAAATAGGCAGGTGTGTTTTCATCAATACGTCTAGCTCCGCTTCTTTGCCGGGTTTGGGTTTGTAACAAGCAATAACTATTCTTCCCATCTCAACGCCTCGCTTAATGGGTTAATCATCGTATTTGATTGGGGGTTGACAAACTCACGGCGTCGCCGGGGGAACCGGGCTGCGCTCGTTTTGAATATAGTTTACCAACTGCTCGATGATAAAATCTTGCTCGGAGATAATGTCTTCCACCACGTCGCGCATGGAAACCATGCCCACCAGCGCATCGCCATCCAGCACGGGCAGATGGCGAATTCTCAGGTTGGTCATCAGCGCCATGCAGTCGTCGATGGTCTGGTTGGGGCGCACGTAGGCCACGCGGCTGCTCATGATCTCTTTCACCAGCAGCTCCTTGGAGGAACGGCCGTGCAAAATCACCTTGCGCGCATAATCCCGTTCAGAAAAAATGCCAATGAGCTTCTCCGCCTCCATCACCGGCAGCGCCCCCACATTTTTATCGGCCATCACCTGAAGTGCCTGGTAAACGGTATCGTCAGGGCCAATGGTCCACACCTCAAGCTCACGCTTCCGCAGCAAATCTCGAACGGTTCGTACAATTTCCATCAGTTTCTCCTTCTTGCCTGAGAAAACAGACAACCAGTTGAGATATTCAAAAATACCTCAACAAAACAGCATCCCTATTCAAGTTTGATTTTTGGACCTCTTGTGCCTAAATACAGTAGCAGATGGCCTCACGGTAAGCAAGCAATTGACGATTCCTGGCTGGCAAGCGCTCCTGCTCCGTGTTACTATTTGGAGCTATGAATCGACCCAATACATTGCGTAAAAATATCTGGCAGGTCGCCCCCGCAGTGCCGGACCACGTTCAGGAAAAATTTGGCCATATTCACCCCGTCATGCTTCAGGTGCTGTATAACCGGGGCATCATCGAGCCGGCGGCCGTTCAAGCTTTTTTAGAAGGCCGGTACCTGGAATCGACCGACCCGTATTTGCTGCCGGACATGGACAAGGCCGTCGCCCGCATCGAGCAGGCGATTGATAATGAAGAAGTGATTGTTGTTTACGGCGATTTTGATGCCGATGGCGTAACCAGCACGGTGCTGCTCACCCAGGCGCTGCGTGGCTTGGGCGTGGATCGCAATCTGGTACGGCCGTACATCCCCGACCGCGTTGATGAAGGCTACGGTCTCAACGTCGAAGCCCTCACCGAACTCAAAGAAAAGGGAGCCGATCTGGTCATTACGGTGGACTGCGGCATTCGCTCCGTGTTTGAGGTGGAACATGCCAACCAGATTGGCCTGGAGATGATCATCACCGATCATCACAGTTTGGGACCAAAGATGCCGCCGGGAACGGCCGTTATCAACCCCAAACGCCCCGACTCCACTTACCCCGACGACATGCTGGCCGGCGTCGGCCTGGCATACAAGCTGGCCCAGGCGCTCAAGCAGTCCCGCCCCGACCGTGCCACGTTCAGCGAGGCTGAATTACTCGACCTCGTCGCCATCGGCACCGTGGCCGATCTGGCGCCGCTGCTCAAAGAAAACCGCAGGCTGGTCATCGACGGGCTGGAGTCGCTTAACAACTCCAAGCGGGCCGGCATTGCCGCGATTGCTCGTGCTGCTCGTTTGACACCTGGCAATCTCACGGCCGAATCGATTGCCTTTGGCATCGGACCGCGCATTAATGCCGCCGGACGCCTGGCCCACGCCTACAGCGCCGCCCGCCTGCTGGCCGCCAACAACAGCAATGACGCCAACCGCTACGCCAACGAGCTGGACAAGCTCAATCGCCAACGGCAAAAGCTCACCGCCGAACTCAGCACGCTGGCAGAAGGCATGGTTGAGCCAGATGCCCCCATCCTCATCGCCGCCGACGAGAGCTTCGTTTCTGGCGTGGTGGGGCTGGTAGCCAGCCGTCTGGCCGAAAAGCATTACCGCCCGGCCATCGTTATGGAACAGGGTGAAGAAGAGAGCCGCGGCTCCTGCCGCTCCATCGACAAATTTCACATCACCGATGCCCTGGATGAGGTGGCCGATTTGCTGGTGCGGCATGGCGGTCACGCCCAGGCCGCCGGGTTCACTGTGCGCAACGCCAACCTGCCCGAATTCCTCAACCGCATCACCGACGTGGCCGAACGCAAGCTACGCGACGTGGAGCTGATTCCCACCCTGACCATCGATGCCGAAATTGAGCTGGATGATGTGGATTGGGCGTTGTTTGAACATTTACAGCAGCTGGAACCAACCGGGGCGGCCAATCCGCAGCCGGTGTTCCTGAGCCGGGGCGTGGAGGTGATTCACCACCGGGCCGTGGGGCAGGATGGAGCGCATTTGCAGCTAACGCTGGCCGCCGGCAGCATCACTGGCTACCGGGAGATTGGCGCCATCGCGTTCCGCCAGGGTGAGTGGGCCAGCCATCTGCCCCAAACCGTCGATTTGGTGTACAGTATTAGCGTTAACGAATGGCGTGGCAATCGCAATTTACAGTTGATGGTGCAGGATATACGGCCGTCACAAATTTAGGCCAAAATCGCATTGGTTTACATAAAGAAATCATGAAAATACTCGTCACCGGCGCAGCCGGATTCATTGGTAGCAATTTAGCGGAAAAGTTAGCCAAACGGGGCGATAAAGTCGTGGGGCTGGACAACTTTAACGATTATTACGATCCCGCCAAAAAGCGCGCAAATGCCCAGCGATTAGCCGCTTACCCCAACTTCCACATGGTGGAAGATGACATCCGCCAGCGACAGGCGATGTTTGACCTGTTCGCCAGCGAAAAGTTTGAAGCAGTGGCCCACCTGGCGGCGATGGCGGGTGTGCGCAACGCGGTGCAGTACCCGGAATTGTACGTGGAAGTAAACCTGAACGGCACGCAAAACTTGCTGGATGCGGCTCGCGCCGCGGGCACGGTGCAAAACTTTGTTATGGCTTCCACCTCCTCCGTGTATGGCAATACCAGCCAAATTCCGTTTGTAGAGACGGATCCGTGTGACCGGCCTTTGCAGCCGTATGCCGCGGCCAAGCGCGCCGCTGAAATTTTGGGCTACGCTTATCACCATTTGTACGGGCTAAATTTTACGGCCGTTCGCTTTTTTACCGTTTATGGGCCAAACGGCCGTCCCGACATGATGGCCTATCTTGTGGCCGAAAGCGTAGCCAAAGGCATCCAGATTCCCCTGTATGACAGCGGCAACATGTACCGCGACTGGACCTACATCGACGACATCACCGACGGTGTGGTGGCGGCGCTGGACAAACCGCTGGGGTATGAAATCATCAACCTGGGACGCGGTGAACCGATTCAGCTCAAGGAGTTTGTCGAGCTGATCGAGGCAGCGGGTGGCCAAAAAGCAAACGTGTTTCACAGACCGCGATTGGCGGCCGATTTCGTCAAAAACGAAGCCGACATCAGCAAAGCCCGCCGCCTGCTGGGTTACAATCCGCAAATTTCGGTGGAAGAAGGGGTGCGGCGCTTTTGGGAGTGGTACGAAACGGCCGTTTTAAAGCATAGCGCCTAAATACCATTGCGACCTCATAACCCATCGCGTAAAAATGAGAACCCACTAGCAGCCAGACCCACCTGCTTGACCAAAATGCTATAATGAGGGTCATTGTTACGGAACCTTTCTACGGAGCATCTTTGTGAAATTACCGCCACATAAACTCATTACAACGCAGTCCGATTGGCACCTTTGTTTGCAAAAACTACAGGCAGAACCCCGCTTAGCCATCGATTTAGAAGCCAACAGCATGTACGCCTACCGTGAAGAGGTATGTCTCGTCCAAATCACGATCCCTGGGCAAGATTACATCATCGATCCCCTCGGCGTGCGTGACCTAAGCGGACTGGGTGACATCATCCAAAACCCGCAAATAGAAAAGGTTTTTCATGCCGCCGAATATGATCTCACGCTGCTGAAGCGACAGTTTGATTGGCAGCTGCAAAATTTGTTCGATACGATGTGGGCCGCCCGCATTTTGGGCTATCCACGCTACGGATTGGCCAACATGTTGGCCGAGGTTTTTGGTGTTAAACTGAATAAGCGGTACCAAAAGTCGAACTGGTGTAAACGGCCGTTATCTCCCGAACAGCTTGTCTACGCCCAACTAGATACCCACCATCTGCTCCAGCTGCGTGACCATCTGGAAAAAGAGTTAGCCGCTGCGGGACGGCTGGAAGAAGCGGCCGAAACCTTCGCTGAACAAACCCACGTCAAGCTCAGCGACAATGAGTTTGACCCCGACAACGATTTTTGGTCTATCAGCGGCGCGTATGATCTCACCCGGCAGCAGCAAGCGGTGCTAAAAGCATTGGCCATCTACCGGGATCAGGAAGCCCGCCAGCGCGACCGGCCACTGTTCAAAATTTTCCACGACAAAACGCTCATTGAGCTGGCCCAAACGACCCCAACCAATCTGTCTGCCTTGCGCGATGTGTACGGCATGACGGCCGGACAAACGCGAAGATACGGCCGTCAGGTGCTGAACATCATTGCTGAAGGGCTAAACGCTCCCCATCCCGCCTTCCCCCAGCGCAGTCAACGTCCCCCGGAAGAGGTCATGAACCGGTTCGACCGGCTGCACACCTGGCGCAAAAACACAGCCAGCCGGCGCGGCGTGGAATCAGACGTCATCATCAGCAAAGATGCCCTATGGGCCATCGCTCTGAAAAATCCCAAAAATAAAGCCGAACTGGCCGAAATTGACGAAGTCGGATCCTGGCGACACCAAACATACGCCGAAGATATTTTGGCTGTCCTCCGCGAAGCCGGAAATTAGCCGCAGAGAAAAGAGAGAACGGGGGAGAATTTGAGACTAATCTCAAAAACCTCTGTGAACTCTGTGGCTCAAAAAAGGAGAAAATAATGGAGATTACGTTTCATGGTGCGGTACGCACAGTCACCGGTTCTCAGCATCTGGTAGAGGTAAACGGTCTCAAAATATTGTTGGACTGCGGCCTGTACCAGGGCTCCCGCAAAGAAAGCTACAGTCGCAACCAAAACTTACCTTATAATGCGGCGGAAGTAGACATTTTAGTGCTGTCCCATGCTCACATCGACCACAGCGGCAACATCCCCAATCTGGTCAAAAGCGGTTTTACTGGCGATATTGTTTGCACCTACGCCACCCGCGACCTGTGCGCCATCATGCTGCGTGACAGTGCCAAAATTCAGCAATACGACATTGAATATGTGAATAAAAAGCGGGAACGGCAAAATTTGCCGCTGCTGGAACCCATCTACACGATGGAAGATGCGGTGGAGAGCCTGAAAAATTTTATTGGGATTGGGTATGAACGGCCGTACAAACTCACCCCCAACATCACTCTTACCTTTTACGACGCCGGGCATATTCTTGGGTCTGCCATTGTGGTGCTGGACATTGCCGACCAGGCCGCCGGACGCGACGTGCGCCTGGTGTTTAGCGGTGACATCGGCCGCCCCAACCGCCCCATTTTGCGCGATCCGGCCTTCCTGGACCGTGCCGATGTGCTGCTCATCGAAAGCACTTACGGCAACCGTTACCATGAACATATTGAAGAAGCCACCGACAAGCTGGAGAAAATCGTCAACGAAACATTCCAGCGCGGCGGCAAGCTCATTGTGCCCGCCTTTGCTGTAGGTCGTACGCAGGAACTGGTTTACCGCCTGCACCATCTGGTGGAATCGCGCGATATCCCGCCCAAGCTGCCTGTCTATGTAGACAGCCCCCTGGCTATCGACGCCACCGGCATCTACCGGCTGCACCCGGAAGCGTACGACGAAGAGACCCACGAATTCCTGTCTAGTGACCGCAACAATGACCCGTTCGGTTTTGATATGATGCGCTACACGCGGGCCACCAGCGAATCCAAAGAGCTGAATTTTTTGCGCGAACCGGCCATCATCATCAGCGCCAGCGGCATGGCCGAGGCAGGACGCATTTTGCATCACCTGAAAAACAATGTGGAAGATCCGCGCAACACGGTTTTAATTGTGGGCTGGCAAGCGCCACATACGCTGGGGCGGCGCATTGTGGAAAAGCAGCCCAAGATTCGCATTTTTGGTGAGGAATATTCGCTCAATGCGCAAGTAGCGACCATCAACGGGTTAAGCGCCCATGCCGACCGGGCCGAGCTTTTGGATTGGACAGGACATTTGCAGCCACGGCCGTCTCACACCTTCATTGTGCACGGCGAAGAAGACGCCTCCCTTGCTTTTGCCGATGCTTTGCGCCAGGAACAGGGGTTTGCCAATGTAGCCGTGCCCCAGCTTGGACAGAAGTTCACCATCTAAACTCCGCCAAAAGTGGTCAGGGAAGCTTTGGTCCTCCTAGCCAAGGATTCCTATGCCCTTACCCCCTGCTAATTTGTTATAGTGTATGTAACGGCCGTTTCATTTCGACCTTTAAGAGAGATTGGAAACGGCCGTGTTCATTTCTTTTAGAAAAGTTTACTGTTTCGCCAAATGAGTTTTGTAGGATAACGGGGTCTGTGGCGAGACAGTTAAAAGAAGCAAATGAGTTGTTGGACTATCCATCAATATTTCTTTGCTTCTCTGGTAGTTCCCATGAAAATAATTAGTGGGTTGAACAGGAGCCAACGAGTGAGCCATTTTACAGAAACGAGAATTTGGCAATCGACTAAACCATATGAGTCTGAGCAGTCCAATTTAGCGCGATCGTCTAATGGCAATGGCGCTTCCATCCACGATGATGGCATCAAGACATTAAGGCGGCAGCTTATCAGCCTGAATGCCTGGCCAGAAGCCGGGGATGCCTTTTTGGAGCTGCTGGACCAGGTGCAAGGGTGTGGCGCCACCTTGGTTCCCACCGATTATGATTGGCTGCCCCAGGTAGCTGAGTCCGCCTACAAAGGCGAAGATATTGGCGCGCGTTATCCCTCCATCTTCCAAAAGCTGCTGGCCTTCCCCGAACTGCGGCAGAAGTTCCTGCAAGCGCTGCACATACGCAGCGTCGGTGTCTAAGCCCTAACACTATCTACCCCGATAAACAAACCCCTGGCAGATTTTACTTACCTGCCAGGGGTTTTCTTTTCTTCTTAACTTATCATTGTACAGATGTCATACCCGCGAAGGCGGGTATCCACCTTCTGGACTAGAGTGGATTCCTGCCTTCGCAGGAATGACAGTTATGTTTGCCTGGCCCAGCCAGGAAGCATTTGTGGGACGCAGATTAAATAACGCCCAGTTCCTTGCCCACACGACCGAACACATCCAGGGCAACTTCCAAATCATTATGACTATGCGCAGCGGAATTCATAACGCGAATGCGCGCTTTGCCCTGCGGCACGGTGGGGTAACCAATGGCCATGGCAAACACGCCCTCTTCAAACAGCCGCTGGCTAAACTTTTGGGCCAGGGTGGCTTCACCGAGCATCACGGGCACGATGGGGGTTTGGGTCACGCCGGTGTCGAAGCCCATATTTTGCATCTCTTTTTTGAAGAGCGCTGCATTGTTCCACAGGCGATCGACCAGTTCGGTGGATTCTTGCAGCAGTTCAACGGCGGCCAGGCAAGCGGCCGTATCCGGCACGGTTAAGGCGCTGGAGAAGAGGAACGGCCGTCCCCGCTGCCGCAGCCAGTCGATGATAGGTTGTTTACCGGCCACCAGGCCACCCATCACGCCAAACGCTTTGCTGAGAGTGCCGACTTCAATGTCCACACGGCCGTGCAGGCCAAAGTGGTCCACAATGCCGCGGCCGCCCTCGCCCAACACGCCCTCGCCGTGCGCGTCATCCACCATTAACAAGATGTCGTGTTCTTCGGCCACCTCGCAAATTTTGTCAAGCGGGGCGATGTCGCCATCCATGCTAAACACGCCGTCGGTGACAATGAGGCGACGGCCGTATTCGGTCGTCTCGGCAATCTTCTGGCGCAGGTCATCGACATTGTTATGCGCATAACGCACAACGGTAGCCCGGCTGAGCCGGGAGCCGTCGATAATGCTGGCATGGTTTAGCTCATCAGAAAAGATGACGTCGCCACGGCCTACCAACGCCGGAATCGTGGCTAAATTGGCCGTGAAGCCGCTTTGCAGGGTGATGCAGGCTTCGGCCCGCTTGAAGGCCGCCAGCCGCTCCTCAAGCTGAATATGCAGTGTCATCGTGCCGGCGATGGTGCGCACGGCCCCTGGCCCGACGCCATATTGATCAACAGCTTCTTTGACAGCTTTTCGCAGCCGGGGATGGTTGGCCAATCCCAAGTAGTTGTTGGCGCAAAAGTTTAGCAGGGAACGGCCGTCGATCGTCACATGCCCATCCATTGGCGACTCGATCGTGCGAATGCGGTTAAACAAGCCGGCCTCTTTTAGGGCGGCAATTTCATCATCAATCCAGGCAATTGCTTTGTCAGTCACAAAAACTCTCCTAATAAAAGTTGGTCAATTTTGTAAAATTGACCTACATAGCAGTGGGAAAATCAAAAAAGCGTGTTTCCACGCCAAATTTTTCGGTTAGATGAGTACCCAGCGCCTGCACGCCTACCGTCTCGGTGGCGTAGTGCCCGGCAAAAATCACGTTCAGGCCATAATCAGAGGCAGCCCAATAGTTGGCGTGGGACGTTTCGCCGGTTAAGAAAGTATCGGCTCCCAGTGCTTTGGCCTCGGCCACTTTGTCGGCACCAAAGCCAGAGAGGATGGCCAGCCGCTGCACCTGGGCCGGGCCATGTGCCAGCACGGCAGCATCCGTATTGAGCTGGCTATTTACCCGGCTGACAAAACCATCCAGACTGAGCCGGGTGGGCACATTACCAACAACAGCGATAGGCACATTGGTAGGTGAATACCACCATTCAACATCTGTTACGCCAAATATGTTGGCCAGCACAGCATTGTTGCCCACTTCGGGATGGGCATCCAGTGGCAAATGTGCCGCGTACAAATTGAGGCCGTGGGCCATCATTTGTTGCACACGTGCCCCCAGCGGCCCAGCAATGCGCTCGACCTGCCGCCACAGCACGCCATGATGCACCAGAAGCATATCAGCCTGCCAGGATACGGCCGTTTCAATAATCACCGGCGATACGTCCACAGCCAGGGCAATGCGCTTCACGTCGGTGTTGGTGGTTTCTACCTGCAAGCCTTGCGGCCCATAGTCGGCAATCTCGGCAATGTTTAAATAATCATCTAAATACGTTATTAATTCAGCTCGATCCATCCTTGCCTCTTCTCTGAAAGTTTTCCTGCGCCACTTCCCGAATGCGCGGGAAACCTTGTTCAATCAACTCGTCTACTTCAGCCACCATGCGCTCATACTGCCGTCGCGAGCCGCCGTATGGGTCACGCACGCTGCCACGCTGCCCGGCCATTTGCCGAATGGTGTAGATTTTGTGCTGGTGTACAGGGTAATCTTGCCGCAGGGTTTGCGCATGGTCTGTTTCCATACACAACAATAAATCCGCTTGCTGCATCAACTGGTCTGTTACCGGCTGCGAGCGGTGCGAACGAATATCCAGTCCGCGCTCGGCCATGAGGGCAATGCTGAACGGTGCGGCCGTATGGCCCGGTTCGGCCCAGGTCCCGGCAGAAGAAACGGTCCAATCCGTTAAGCCAGCAGCATTTAGTTTGGTGCGCAGCAAAACCTCGGCCACGGGCGAACGGCAGATGTTTGCCGTACACACAACAAGAATATAGGGTCGTGACATCACTATTTGAGGGAAAAGAAAACGCTCCGAATGCACTCTTTTGCTTTCGGAGCGTTTCATCTAGTTGTTAATCCATGTCGGGTTGTAATAACCCATAATTGTTATCGCGCCGTCGGTAAAGCACGTTGACGGCCTGCTCATCAGCATTAAAAAAGACGAAGAAATCATGGCCCAGCAGTTCAATTTGATCGACTGCTTCTTCGGCACTCATAGGACGCATCGTAAATTTTTTGGTACGCACAATAACCGGCTCATCTGATTCAGCCAATTCCTCTTCCAGAGGCAGCGGTTCGCCCATAATAAAATCGTCATTGTTTCCGTTCCCACCGCGCCATTTACGCTGCCGCTTGCCGCGGTAGCGGCTAATCTGGCGGTAAAGTTTGTCTACGACAGCATCAATGGAGGCAAACATGTCGTTGCTGCGCTCTTCTGCGCGTAGAATGGTGCCTCGTTTATCGCGGATGGTGATTTGGGCGACCTGACGCTCGACGGCATTGCGGGCGTTTGTTTCGGAAAGGTCTACGTGTACTTCAGCCAGATTGGGCATGTATCTATCAAGTTTTCCTGTTTTCTTTTCTACATAGTTGCGTAATCTTGTAGTGACTTCCATGTTACGGCCGTTAACTGATAGTTCCATCGTCTAATCTCCCTTTGTTTAAGAAAAGAAATTCTGGTCGTTTAGCAAATCACCAAAAGTTTTGCACAATTAAACAAATGGCTTCACTGTGATTTGCTTAAGCAAGAGCGGCGTTCGGGTCTGAGCTTTTTTAGAAGCTCTCCGCTTTTGCATACACACTGCAATCATACGAGAAAAAGTATGATGACTTAAGTGAATAAGTTCTGGCTATCTTGTGCTAAATTGCACGAGCCACACAATAGCCAGAAACGGTTTTTGCGCCAGCCGCATAAAGGGTAGTGGCTGCGGCAGCCATCGTAGCCCCAGTTGTACAAACATCATCGATCAAAAGAATATGTTTGCCTGCCACTTCTACTTTTGTGGCAAACGCATCCTGCACATTTTTTAGCCGTTCAACGGCCGTTAATCCTACCTGTGGCGTCGTAAACCGCGTTCTTTGCAGCCCATCCTCAGCATAGGGCAAGGTAGCCAGCCGGCAAAAGTCACGGGTAAGTAGGGCAGACTGATTATACCCTCTTTCGCGCTGGCGTTCGGCATGGAGTGGAATAGGCAACACCAAGTCTACCGGCATATGCCAGGTTATCCATGCTTCAGCCATCATTTCAGCCAGCGGTTTTGCCAGGGCAAACGCGCCGTTGTATTTCAGATTATGGATTAGTTTGGCTACAGGATGGACAAAAAGAACGGCGGCTCGAATATGCTTGAGGGGTAACGGCCGTTCCCGACAAACCGAGCAGCAATCAGTGGGCCTAGAGACAGGTCGGCCACAACGACGACAAAGCGGCGCCTGAACCCATTGCAGTTGATTATGGCAATCTTCGCAAATTAATGAGCCTGCTTTTTTGCAAGCGCCACAGACAGGGGGGAAAACAAAATTAAGGAGGGAATCTGCCAGCCCTCTAGCACGACTTCGCCAGGTCAAGACTGGCAATTGAATCTTTTCAGCCAAAGACTGCTTGACCTTTAATTGTGGAAACTGTTAATAAACTCAGCAGCAATCTAACAAAATTGCCCTGTTGATCTCATACAGTACAGCAATCTAACCGGTAACGCCACTCAAAGATTCGTTCCGCAATACCTGGAATCCAGCCGGACCTAAAAGCACAACAAAGATAGAGGGGAAAATCAGGAACACCATCGGGAACAGCATTTTTACCGGGGCCTGCTGGGCTTTCTCTTCAGCCCGCTGCCGCCGTCGTACCCGCATTTGCTCTGACTGAATCCGCAGAATCTTACCAATGCCTACACCCAGCTGATCTGCCTGCAAAACGGCCGCAATAAAACTGGTCACATCAGGTACATCCATCCGGTCAGACATATCACGTAACGATTGTCGGCGCGATTTACCCAGCTGCATTTCGTGAATAACGCGGCCAAACTCATTAGCCAGCGGATCGTCCCATTTTTCGTCTACTTTTTGCATGGCGGCATTAAAGGTCAGGCCAGCATCCACACAAATCGTCATTAAATCAAGGGCATCGGGCAATTTCTTGATGATGGCATCTTTACGCCGATCCACCATAGAACGCAGCATCATCCACGGCAAATACCAGCCCAAAATCGCGGCGCCTAACGTGTAAAGTAGCCGTCGGCCAAGTTCAGCACTGCCCAAGCGCGACATCATCAAAAAAACGAGCGCCGCAAAGAAAACGGTAAATACACCGCGCACCACAATAAACTCAGCCGCCCGCATATTACGCGGATTACCGGCCAATTCTAGCAGTCGGGTTGTGCTTTCCAGCGTTTTCTGCGGTGTATATTGCACCAAAAATTCGCTGATACGGCGAATGATGGGTACAAAAACACGGTCGGAAAAGGGTAGCGACAGCTCAATTTCTTCAATGGAGACGATTTCTTCTCGGGCAGCAAATTCATCAATACGCACAGCCAGCGGGTCATCTTCTGACCGTCGCAGCAACAGGACGCTGCCACCCATTAGTAGAAAGGCCAAAACCACGATTACAAGTAACATTAATGGTGACATAATTAACTGTTCTCCAACGCTAAACGGCCGTTACACTTCAATGTTCACGATCTTGCTGATAGCATATGCACCAGCACCAATCATCATGCCACTGAAGGCCATAACCACCCAACCACAGGGAATTACCTGCGGAAGTATCCAGGGATCTTCTCGAACCCAAAGCTCCGACACATATTCAGGATTGATCAAATACAGAATAAAGCCCAAAGCAACGGGCAGCAGGCTAATAATCCAGCCAGACGCACGCCCTTGCGCTGTCAGAGTGCGAATTTCACCTTTGATGCGCACGCGTTCACGAATTGTGTAGCTAATGGTGTCCAACACTTCGGCCAGGTTACCACCCACTTCGCGCTGGATGTTTACGGCCGTAATCACCAAGTCCAAGTCTTCACTAGGTACCCGCCGATACATATTACCCAACGCCTGCTCCACGCTAAGACCCAGCCGCACTTCCTGAACAACTCGTTCAAATTCAACGGAAACAGGTGCCGGCAACTCTGTGGCAATCGCTTCCATCGCCTGCAAAACACTATACCCAGAGCGCAGTGCATTCACCCATAAATTAAGCGTGTCACTTAACTGGGCATCAAAAGTTTGCATACGCTTCTTGGCCATTGTCCGCACATAAAACCGAGGAATCCTAAGCCCAAGCAAACCGCCAATAACGGCAAAAACCACCGAATTTTGTTGGGGCAAAAAGTACCCGACAATCGCAGCCAATATACCGCAAACAAACACAAGTGTTACGTACTCACTAACACGTAGTTTGGCGTCTGCTCTGGAAATTCGCTCCCGGATTGGCTCGAAGAAGTTACGTCCTGATAAAGCTTTGTCCAAACGGTCCGCTACATCAGGCCCACCATCATCAACAACACTCTCTGGCAGGTCAACAACAGTTCCTGTACCCACAAACTGTTCCAGACGCTCGTCAACGGCACTCTGATTGCCCGTAACAACAATGGCAATCCCGGCACCGAGCATCAGCAAAACAGCGAGTCCACCTACAATGATAACTAATGGAGACATAAGCACGCTCCTAATTCATCACGCCAAGCAAACAAAACTAGCGGCGGCGACTACCAATACCAAAGATAGAAGGTGGCAGCATTATGCCAGACTCCTGAATCTTCCACATAAACTTGGGTCGTAAACCTGTAGGACGCAAGCGGCCAATCACTTTGCCATTTTCAATATTCGTCTGCTCAAAGCGGAAGATTTCCGATGTTGTAATCACGTCACCTTCCATCCCTTGAATCTCGCTAATGGAAGTAACTTTACGAGATCCATCCCGCATACGATCCTGGTGCACAACCAAATGAATAGCGGCTGCAATTTGCTCACGAATAGCCCGGTGGGGCAAATCCATACCGGCCATCAACACCATGGTCTCCAAACGAGACAGCATATCGCGCGGACTGTTGGCATGGCCTGTCGCCAGACTGCCGTCATGACCCGTATTCATAGCCTGCAACATATCCAGCGCTTCACCACCACGGACTTCCCCAACAATAATGCGGTCAGGGCGCATACGCAGCGAGTTAATCACCAAATCCTGAATGGTTACGGCGCCACGGCCCTCAACGTTAGCATTTCGGGATTCCAACGTTACCACATGGTCCTGGCGCAGCTGTAATTCTGCCGCGTTTTCAATGGTAACAATCCGCTCTTCATCGGGAATAAAACCAGAAAGAATGTTCAGCAGCGTGGTTTTACCGGAACCGGTACCGCCAGAAATCATGACGTTCAACTTGGAAATGACGCACGCTTTCAGGAACTCAACTGCTTCAACGGTAATACTGCCAAACTCAATAATGTTTTCAACGGTAAATGGAATCTTGGAGAAAATACGAATAGTAAGTGAGGCACCATTTAGCGAAATAGGTGGAATAACGGCATTCACACGAGAACCATCAGGTAAACGAGCATCCACCATCGGTGATCCTTCGTCAATGCGGCGTCCCAACGGAGCCACAATACGGTCAATGATGCGCAGCAAATGGTCGTTATCTTCAAATGTTACGTTGACGCGTTGAATTTTTCCTCCGCGTTCAATGTAAACATTCTTTGGCCCATTCACCATAATTTCTGTAACGCCGTCCATATGCAGGAACTGCTCAAGCGGACCAAAACCCAAAATTTCAGCCACAATTGCTTCAAACAAGCGACGTTTTTCATTGCGCGTTAAAACGATGCTTTCTTCTGCTAGCATCGATTCAAACATCTCTTGAATCGTCATGCGGACTTCGGCCGTTTGCGTAATGTCCATGCCAGGATCAAGCTCGGCAATTAATCGTTGCTGAATGCGGTTTTTCAAATCCACATAGGCGTCACGAGAACCCACTGCCGGAGAAGCACGTTTTACCCTAAGCTCTTGCAGTTTCGAAGGTTCTGCTTGAGTTGATGAGTCCTGGTTCCTTTCAATGCGTTTTAAAAGAGACACGATTAACCTCCAGCTTTTTCGCGACGACCAAAAAACCGGCCAAACAAACCACTTGGTTTCTCAGCTTCAGCTTTATTGCTACTCACTGGCGTTTTGCCATCCATTAGCTCTTTGGCAATTTGATCTGCTATTTTGATGATTGCCAAACTTATGTTTTTCTTTTGGTGTTCACCCATCACCATGGGAACACCCTGATTTGAAGCATCCATTACGGTTATTTCATCATCTGGGATGGTGCCATAAATTGGGCGCTTGAGCGCTTTACCAACATCATGAACAGAAATGCCTTTTCCCTGTTTGCTCTTTGCTCTATTAACAACCAACCAGACCTTCTGTGTTTCATATTCTAGGCTTTCCGCTAGATCAAAGAAACGGCTGACGTTTTTCAAGCTAGACAAATTTTGTTGGGCAATTAACACAATACGATCAGCCAAGTCCAATACAGCAAGTGTCTTTTCACTAAGGTAAGTTGTTGTATCTACAATAATAAAGTCAAAAGACTCTTTCAAGGCAGCCATTAGCTGTTTAATGTTTTCTTCAGTAACCACATCCGCCATTTCTGGTCGGGGAGGGGCCAGTAACACATTCAGGTTGCTGCGATGCACCTGGGAAATGCTGCTGATCAAATCTTGGTCAAGTTCATTACCGCGGTCGCTTAAATCGGCAATACTTGTTACAGCTTTCATATTTAGCATTACAGAAACATCACCAAACTGCAAGCTAGCATCGACCAAAATAGTTCTTCGCCCTCTTCGGGCAAGCGCGACTGCCAAGTTTATAGAGAGCGTTGTACAACCGGCTCCGCCTTTGGGGCTATAGACAGCAATCACGTTGCCTTCTGGCAGGGTCATGGGTTCAGCGGGTGTGTCGCCCGCGCTTTGCCGGGGTTGGCGTGCGGGTGTCGTGCTTATTGTTGGGCGTTTGTCATGTACTCTGCGTATTGCCGCAACTAATTCATCCCCCCCAAATGGCTTCGTCAAAAAATCGCGTGCCCCAGCCATCATTGCACGGCGCAGATAGTTGGGATCGCTTTGCACAGACATGATAATAATCTGGACTGTTGGTACCGATTCCGTGATTTGCTGGCTAGCACCAATGCCATCAATGCCCGGCATATTAATGTCCATCAAGATGATGTCTGGCTGATGGTCTTTGGCCATTTGAACAGCTTCTTCACCTGTACCCGCCTGGCCAATTACTTCTATGTCCGACTCAAACTGAAGCAGTTTTCGAACATTTTCCCTTGTTTCTGGGAGATCATCTACAATCAGTACTCGAATATTTCCTGCCATTATTTACCCAAAGAGTTCTTAAACTACATTTTCTCAAAACTGCAATTATCGCTTAAGTTTATTATACTTTTTATTCAAAGAGTTTTTTACTAATGAGAAGTTGAGGAATAATAAGAACCTATATATACATAATATTATGCCCTAAAGTAGGGATTTAGACCATCATACTATGATCCATAACAATGTCAATAGGGGAAGTTGGCCTATAAAATGCAGGGAACAGTCAAGAGCAGTACAAAAAAATCGAGCCCTATCAGGACGATAGGGCTCTGGTCTCAAAAAAACAAACAACGAATATGTCTTAAAATGAATATTGCCAATTATTAGGCACTGAGACCATTAACGATACGGCTAAAAACATTACCAATTTGCGGACCGAGCAGAGTCAGAATAGCAATTACAACAACAGCCACGAGGACCAATACCAATGCATATTCTACCAAGCCCTGACCATCTTCACGGTGTAAGAATAACATCTGTGCAAACCTCCTTTAAAGTTTACAGATTCAAATCGCAAATTACGTTCCAAATTTACGCTTGTTAGCTTAATCTTTTCTAGTAATTATCACAATAGGATTGTGGTACTTTATTTGGATTGGATGCTTGCTTCTTTGTTTTATTTACTGGCGAATTGCTATTACGATAGTCCTAGTACCTTACAGTATGCATTACTTAGGGTACCAAGTATTCTTTTCCGCTGTCAAGTTTGAAATGATGCGGGCTCTTATTTTTTATTTAGATAATGGCTTCATCAGCGATAGGAATTGAAAATTCTACACGGGTGCCTTGGCCTATACTGCTATGAATGTTTAGTTCGCCACCGAGCATTTCAGTTCTTTCTCTTAATGTTGACAAACCGATGGTTTTATTGTTTCCATTAAGCGTATCATCTACGTTGAAACCGCTGCCATTATCCTCGACAACGGCCGTCACCTGCTCTTGCCCCATATCTACCTGTATTTGTATTTGGGTCGCCTGCGCATGGCTCATGGCATTTTGCAGCAGTTCCTGCACATTACGGAAGACGGTGACCTCGATATGGCTTTCTAACCGGCGCTCAACGCCTGTTACCGTAATAGGAACAGGAACGCCATTTTTTTCCTGGAACGATTCAGCATAGCGGCGCAACGTGGGAATAACGCCCAGATCGTCCAACATCATGGGGCGCAAGTCGAAGATGAAATCTTTTACGTTGCTAAAGGTAGTACCCGCGGAACTTTTAAGCGCATTTAGTTCAGTTCGCGCCCGATCCGGGTTTACATCGAAGAAACGCTGGCAAATCTCAGCCTGCAAAATAAAGTTACTAATGGAAGAAGCGACACTATCGTGCATCTTACGCACCAAACCTTGCCGTACCGCTTCTTCCGTTTGAATAACGCGAATAATATTTGGTTGATCAACACCGCGACGTCGCCCGCCGGCTGCGGGCAAGGGGGTTGAGCCATCCATCAACTCAATCATTTTCCTTTGGAATTCGGCCAGTCGTTCCAAGTTGCGCTGATCGCTTTGCAGCTTTTCTAACTGGCCTCGCATGGTAAACAAACGCTGCTGCACATCATTCATTGCTTCGTAAGCTTCTTTGATATCTTCACTCGGCAGCGTCTCAAAGTTGGTCTGTAACTGGCGCGTATAGGCGGTAACCTGCGAGTTACGCTGGGCCAAACGCTCCACTTCAGCCGCACTTTGCTTAATTAGAATGTCAATCTCTTTAAGATCTCTTTGGGTTTGTTCGTAACCTTCGTGTGTTTCTTCCAAAAAAGATGCTAGTGAAAAGTCATTGTCCATTCCGGCTGTGTCTACCATGAAATATTTTCCTTAGGATTGTTGGGTTAGCGAGAGCCCTCTAACCGAACCCAGCCATGTCGCAGTGCATAAACGGCCGCTTGCGTGCGATCGTCCACGCGCAGTTTGCGCAAAATGGCGGTCATGTGGTTTTTAACAGTTTGATGACTGATCCCTAGTTTATACGCAATTTCTTTATTGCTCAAGCCCCGCGTTACGTGTTCCAAAATTTCCATTTCACGCGGTGAAAGCGGCACAAACAAATCTTCAGAATCGCTAATCAGCGGACCGCTGAAACGGCCGATTCGCTGCTCTACCCAGCTCATCAACTCATCATACGTCATTGTTTTTTCTTCGACGTAATAGTTGCCCTCACGGACGGTGTGAATGATGTTGATCAATGCCTCAGGCGTAATGTCCTTGGGGCAATAAGCCGAAGCGCCGGCACGAATGGCATGAAAAACCTGCTCCGCGTCATCATAGCCGGTGATCATGATCACCTTAACATCAGGCAGCTGGGCCTTGATCTTGCGGGTGACCTGAAGCCCGTTAATGGTGGGCAGGTTGATGTCCATCAGTATAACCTCTGGATTCACCTCGTAGGCCATTTCAATAGCAACTTCACCATCGGCGGCTTCACCGACGACCTTCATGCGGGAATCGGTTTCCAGGACGTCACGAAGGCCCTGGCGGAAAACGGGATGGTCATCAACAATGAGTAATTCGGTTTGTTCTGTCACAATTTTTTACCTCGCTCTGTATTTTTGTACCTGCGAACAATGTCCTATATACGTGCCCAAAGCACCTTTATTAACTATAAAATTAAACAATATGGAGCAATGATAGCTAGATGAAAAGTGGATGTTTGCTGAAAAATACAGGAGTAAATTCAGTATAACAGGTTTTAAGCGAATCGGTACCAGGACTACGGTACCAATAGTTGATAAACTGTCATATTATTCAACCCCTGCTCCCTTGTAATTGCAAAATCAGTGGTAAAGCGCAGCAAAGTAGATGGATGATTTACAATTTGAGTATAAGGCCAACCAGGTGCCGTTACCAGATATTGTGCTTCGCTGTCTAAGATATAATTTGCCATAGCAACTTCATCGTTGAGCAACGGGATAACTTCTGGTGAAACAAGACCGGCCAGATCCAGCAACGGCCGTTCCGCAAAATACCCAATTGCACCAATATCATGTGAAGCAATGAGGGCATCGGGCGGGGTGTGGATTGCCAACCACCCCGCCACGGTGACCATTTCCCCTTCAACAATGGCGACATCTGTAGCAAAAGCTAAAGCCCCTTGCAACAGGAAAAACAGCATAATGATGGTAAAAGACAGGCGCGCTACCTGTTGTCCTAGCCACAAGGTACGGGTACTTTCTGACGAATTATATAACAGTACTAGGACCCACCCGGCCAGACCATAAATTACCCAAACAGGCATGATTGGCATAAGGTAACGACCGTGTTGGAACGTCACCGGCAAACGCCAGGCATAGAGCAAAACATGTCCCCCCGCCCACAGCAGCGGCAGCAAATATAGCAGCCGCCGCTGGGCCCAATCTGCCCGGACAGCTTGCCAGGCAGCCACAATTAAACCCGGCAGCAGTAATAAATGTGGACTGCTGATACCGCGCCAGCCAGAGGCCGGACCTCCTAAACTCAAATACAGAAGTTGGGCCAGTCTGCCCCCAAATGGCCGAGCCAACGCGGCAGCATACTCTACTTGCTTGGCGTACAATGTATTAGGCCAGATGGTGCCGCTGGTCCAATAATTGAATAGAAAATAAGGGAGCAGGGGAAGTACGGCCGTTCCCACAAGCAACCCACCTCTTCGCAATCGTTCAGCCGCGGATACAGGCAATAAGAGCAAACCCGCCGCAATAAGCAGCAGCAAACCCAACCCGTCAGGCCGAATGAGGATAAGCAATCCAGAAAAAAAGCCCAGCCGCGCTACATGTTGCCACGAAACAGAGCCATTTGTGGCCAACTCCGCATACCAGGCGGCAAGCTGTAAGCCCATTGCCGCAAAAAAGAGCGTCTCCATGCCACTAGTGGCTGCCCAAAGCAGCGGCCAGGTAAGCACCAGTACAATCCCTGCCAGCCAATCTCGATTTGCCTGCGTGGGCCACAGCGCGCGCCATAACCGCATACCGCTCCAGCCCAGCCAAACCAGGCAGACGCCGCCCAGCAAATATGCCCAGAATAAATAGGGCAGGCCCAGGAGGTAGCCTAAAGCCAGCAGCAACGTCCAGAGCGGAGCCGTTGAGCCGGCACTGCTGACGCCGGGAGTGAATTCAAGACGGCCGTTCCGCGCCAGATTCCGCGCATACGTCTGGTGAATCCAGGCATCATCCAGCGGAAAGCCCAGCCCATTACGCGCCGCCATACCTAAAAAGAGCGCCAGACCAATGCCCGCTGCCAGAACCACCCAAAGTCGTCGATTGCGTAACAAATTCATACCCTACTCCGCTCGTATGTAGACAAGCTGCTCATCAAACTGCGCCATCAGTTCATAGTTAGTCGCTAGTTTCGCCGCGAACCAGTCTGGTGGTGCGGGTTCCCGCCGCTGGTCAATGATTATGAGGCGCGTTTCTGGTGCAAAAAGCGTCTCCAGATTTTGCGTGACCTCCAAATCATACGGCCAGATGATGTCAACCGGGCTTTGCCGTTTGGCTAGATAGTAAAGCTGTACATCCTGCGACCAGTAATAAATGCGATCTGTTAGTTCGGTTCGCCGCACAACATAATCAGCCAAATCCGTCGCACGGATCAGACGCTCACCAAAGGCCGGCCAGCCCTCTTCGATAAATTGTGCCCGGCTCACCTCGCCGTGCAAATAGCGAAGGTATAGGAGGTGATACGAACCGTTTTCCAAGACGCTGACCACTACGGCGATGAATAATAATCCGGCAAATACAGTCGGTCCTAGCTGCCCTTTGCCGGCTGCTTTTAAATCTTTATACAGCTTCCGCAAAAACCAGGCCGCCAGGAGCGAGAGTGCCGGAACAATCAGCAAATAGTAATGAGCAAACAGCTCCAGCTTTAACCCTGCCTCCACAAAGGAAAGCAGATACCAGATCGGCAGCAAAAAAAGCAGACCGTTGCGCCACGGCCGTTTCAGAAGTAAGAGCAAAAAGCCAGCCAAACTAAACAATAATAGGATCGCGTTGTTTACTGCCAACCCCCACAGCGGTAGCAGCGGATAAAGCAAAACGCGGACAGCGCCCGTTACCATCTCTTCATTTAAGCCCGAAGAACGGTCACCATACGCCTGCACCAGCGTAAAAACCTGCCACAAACGAGGCAGCAGACCCAGGGCAGAAAAATAGGCAGCAACGGCCGCAATCCCCAACAAAAAGCCAGACCCGCTCCACACCGCTCGCTGCCAAAACAGCCGGCCGGCCTGTGGCTGCCGCCGCGTTTGCCACCAGACTAGCAGCAATGCTACAGAACACAAAGCAACTGGCGAAAGATAAACTGCTTTGTATAGAAAGGCACCCGCGGCCAGCAGCCCAACGCCGATAAACTGCCAGGCTGGTTTTTGCCGTTTGAGCAGTACCACCAGCAGCCACACGGCCGTAATCCTAAAAAAGTTGGCAAACAGCTCCGTTTCGGCCGTTTGCCCCCACAACTGCAAATGGGCGCTTAAAATGGCATAAAAAAGGGCGGCGAGAACGGCCGTTGCCCAATCCTCCGTCAATTCATAAGCCAGGCGATACAAAAAGTAGACCGTGGGCAGCGTCCACAGCAGTAGAAAGAATTGGATCGCCCAGGCCCTATCGCCAAAGAGGGCCATCGCTGCGGCATAGGTGTAATAGATGGCCGGGAGGTGATGGCCGGTGTGATGGCTGCCGTACAGCGGCTCGCCGGCCAAAATGAGTCGGGCATGGTAAGCACGCGCTCCGCCGTCGTTGTCGATGGGCATCTCCAGCGCCGGCAGGCGCAGTAAAATTGCGATAAGAAATACGCCAAGAAGCCAGAGCCGCCGTCTATCCAGTCGTAAACTCATGGCACCAACTCGTAAAGTTGATACCCGTCGCGGACAAACAACAGCACAAAGCCGGGCTGGTCGGCCTGCTGCGCATACAAATCCGCCAGCGGCAGCGGATGATCGGCATCCAGCAGCAGGTGGGTAACACCGTACCTGGTTGCCGCCTCCTGCAGGACGGGAATCGGCTCGTTGGGAATGCTGAGCGCGGGCAAGCTTGTATGGTAATGAACGCCGGGTGCATTGCCGGCCATGACAACGGCCGTTTCCGGCAGCATCTCGCCCACTTCCACATAAACCTCAGCTTCCAATTCACTATCGGCTCGGGCATAAAACAGGGCGGCGCTGATGACAAAAGCGACCGCAATAAACAACATGGCAAAACGGGGCTTCGCCTTTTGTGGTTCCCAATGGGGCAGCCTGGTTGCTATCCACTCTACCGCATATACTAATCCGGCAGTCGCCAACACCATCAACCAGGGCCACAACGCCACGGAGGAGTGCAGCAGGCCGCCTCGCCCGCCGGGAAACGTAAAAATAAGACTCATGCTGATAAACAGCAGCAAGGCATACCATGTTATAGGGCGAAGATACGGCCGCTTCCCTTCATCTCGCCACCATTTCAGCCAGCCCCACACAAGCAGCGGCGTCAAAAAGACCACGCCGCAGACGGCAACAAACGTGCCGCCAGCCAGCAGCAGCCCATCCAGCTTCGACTGCAAAATATTACCCCAGCCCCACTCCAACAAATGCGCCAGGTCAAAGGAACGGCCGTAGGCAAACAAATCATCATACGTAGTCAAAAACATGGTTTGTGTGCCGCTGATGGGCAACGGCCGTCCCCAAATGCGCCAGTTGCGGATAAACCAGGGGGTCATGATGAGTAAATAGCCCAAAATTAAATTAACCGCAGAGAGCACGGAGGCTTGTCCTGAGCGCCGTCGAAGGAACGCTGAGATTTTTCTTTCTTCCCTCCGTGCTCTCTGCGCTCTCCGCGGTAAAAAAAGATTGTGGAACCAAACGAGACCCCCGACGACTAAAAGCAGCGCCCCATCCGCCCGCGTCAGGTGGGCCAAACCGGCGGTGAGACCTGCCAGGAACCAGTATTTTTTGGTTGGTCGCTGCTGGGTGAAGGCTAAAAAGAGCAGGCAAAGCCCACCGGCCCAGGCAAAGGGCACAAAAGTCGAAGGCTGGTTGAGGAAGCGCGTATAAAAACCGCCGGACATCGTGAGCAGCACGGCCGTCCACACCTGCCATCGTTCGCTGAAAAATTGCAGGCTGATCCAGTACGCCAGCAGCGGCAGCAGCCCCGCCAGCAGCCAAAACGGTAACTGCGCTGCCCAAAAGCCATCGCCCAAGCTGTAGCCCGCCGCTGCCAAAATGGACGTGAGCGGCATCCAGTAACTATGGCTGGGCGTGGGCAGCCCCGCCGGATCGTCCAGGTATTGCCAGATGACCAGTTCGGTGAAGCCTTCACCCGCCGCCAGCCGCTGGCCGTTGGTGGTGTAGTAGTAGGCGTCCATGTAGGTAGGCGTGGGCATCTGCACCGCCCAGATAGCCTGGAACAGCAGCCCCAGCAGGGCCAGCCACAGCCAATCCGTACGCCGCCAATTAGACGGTTGCTTGGATAAATTCGTAGCCATACAAGCGGATCGATTTTTTGACGCAAAGGCGCAAAGAGGTAAAAGGAGCAAAGGCATCAATTAAAAAATTCTCTTTACGCCCTTCAAATCTTTGCGTTCTTTGCGTCAAAATTCTACTCATCATTTCGAACAAACACGCGGGCGAGGTCATCATTGTACACTTCCTGCCAATCTGAACTGACTTGCAGGACGGTAGCCAGGGCAGAGCTGCGGCGCAGCAGCACCAGATCAACGTCCATTTCATCCAGGGGCTGCTGCCAATTTTCATCCACGCGGATGGTTTGCAGATAGTATTGGAAAAAATCATCGCCGTAGAGTTCGGTACGGCCGTCGATAAACACGGGAATCCGCCGCCAGATCAGGTAACCGCCCCATTCGTAGGTGTTGTAGATACGCTTCTCTGCTAACCCTGCTTCCTCAATAAAATCCACCGCCGCTACGGGAAAGGTGCGCTCCAGCGCGGCCTCATTGCCTGCCAGCCGCGTTTGCAGCCAGACTGCACCCACCAGCAGCATCAATAAAAGCACCACGCCATTGAGAATCTGCAAAAAGCGGGATGGAGCCGTTTGTGGCGAGCTACCGCTGGCCAATGGATAAAATCGCGTCTGGCTCAGGCTGCTGAGCAGATGCCGGGCAATGATTGGTGCAGCGGCCACGGCAAAAAGCGGAATGTGCCGCGCTGAGAGCAGGCCGCCCGCCGCCGGTCCGCCAAACAGCAGCAAATCGGTCCAGGTGACGGGCCGGCGGGAGTAAACCATGCTCACGACGCCCAGGGCCATCATCCCGCCAAAAAACCAAAAATACACCAGGTGAAAATCGGGCGAGTACCACTCGACGATGTTGCTCTGGATGGCGCTGCTGCCCAGTGTGCCCAGCGGAAAAAGCACAAGGTCTACACCGCGCGGGTTTATCAACGCCGCCAGCAGGGAAACGACCGTGACCACAGCCAACTGACGGATGTGAAGCCAGGACAGCGTTGTTTCATCGGGCTTGGCAAAACGGCGCTGGATGATTTCGCCAACAGTGTAGGCACCCAATAGGGCGACGCCGGTTAGGTAACCAGAGTGCATATTGGCCCAGACGGCCGTAATCAGCGGCAGCAGCCACAATGCTCTGGATCGCCAACCAGCCAACCGCACCCCTTCCACGATGTAAACAAACAGCGCCAAAAACAAAATGTTGATCATCTGCGGGCGCACGCCCAGCGGCAGGGCAGCGGTGAGGTAGGCGATGAGGGTGACAAAGGCTGCCAGATACGGCCGTCCGGCACAGCGCGCATACACCAGCATGAAGGTCACTGCCACCACCCCGGCAAACAGCAGGCTCAACCCGGCCAGACCAGCCCATTCATACACCAGCCACATGCCTAAATCGGTCAGCCACTGCTGCACAATCCATACGTTTTGCGGCACGGTATAGCTAAACAGATCAAACTGGGGAATCGCCCCCATCTGCCAGATCGCTTCGCCGGTGCGCAGATGCCACCACATGTCCGGGTCCAGCGTCTCCCGCACGGACATGACAAATAGGGCAATTGCCAGGAGGATCGTGAAGAGGTGTCGGGTGGTTAACATGGGTAAGTGGGTAAGTGAGTAATTGGTGGCAAGTGGCAAGTTGCAAGTTGCGTCCAGCAATGCTTCTTCACATTGGCACTGCTGTTATTAGGGTTCCTCATATTTCACACCTTGCAAATATTCTGGGCGTGGCGATGGGCTTGGGAGAACAATAGATCCATCTGGTGTAAGCAATGGCTTTTTGAGGTCAAGGTAGTGAAAGAAAAAAGCCCAGCTAGTTTCTGAATCATTCAACGGCCGTTCATCATAAGGAACCTGCCAATTACTTCTGGGCTGATTGGGGATTTCTTGGGTTACTTCATCCCAATAATTCCCTTCGGGTACTTTATCGAAACTCACTTCAAGCAAAAAACAGGGCTCAGCTGCATCGATTTCATGAACTCCGACAATAGTAATCATCAAGGTCCTCCTTAAACAACAAATCTTTTAAATCTGCGAAATCTTTGATCCTTAGCCTCACGGTGAAACCACACTTAATCGTAGTGGCCTAACACCAACGCTCAATCAACTGTAAAAGCTCTTTAGAAGGCCGCCCCCGTTTCTTTGGCAG
>PABI01000079.1 GCA_002699125.1 Anaerolineaceae bacterium | reverse complement strand
TTCGGCTGAGCTCACGTCGAAGCCACCATGAATGAAATAGAACGCTGATCTGCCTGATCACCCTGATCAGGTAAATCAGGATAATCAGCGTCCTATTTTTCGAAGGAGCGTTTTATGACAGATGAGGTAAAACAACTGGGCCGGGATGCGGCCGTTTCTTTGCGCGAGATTACGAAGGAGACGTTACGGCCGTTTCTTAAAATGAAGGTGGCCGAATCACAAGAAAATATGGTAGCCAACAATGCCGTCTCTATTGCCCAGGCCCATTTTGAAGAGAAGGCGTGGTTTCGCGGCATCTATGCTGATGAGACGCCGGTGGGGTTTATCATGCTGTATGACGATCCGGAGGAGCCTGCCTACTTTTTGTGGCGCTTGATGGTGGCGGAAGAGTTTCAGGGGTTGGGATACGGCCGTAAAGCCGTTGATCAACTTGTAGAATACGTTAAAACCCGTCCCAATGTCACCGAGCTAAAGGTGAGCCACGTGAAGGATTTGCCGGGCAATCCCGGGCCATTCTATGAAAAGCTGGGTTTTGTATACACTGGCGAGGTGGAGGGCAGCGAGCTGGTGATGAGCCTGCGTCTCTCGTAGGGGTGGGATGGCGTGGTAATACCCTGGCAAAGCAAATCATCCACGCTCCGTGCCGTCTCGCCCAGGATGTTGAAATTGGGCGAGACAGGCGGGAGCAAAGACCGTTCGGCAGGTACACTGTTTCCCGCCTGTCCCGCCCCTACCCCTGGTTATTGGTGGTTTAGAAGGTGGGCTGCCAAAAACCGTGCTGCTTCCTGCTCGGCCCAGCAGTTGAACCGGCCAGGTTGCCCCTCCACAAAGCCCATGTGCCCGCCCTGGGGGGTGATGCCGGCGGTGAGGCATGGGTTCGCCGCAATGACGTCGTACGGCACGTCGTCTGGGGCAAAAAGCGGATCGTCCAGGGCGCGTAGCAGCAGCGTGGGCCGCTGAATGTGGGGCAAAAATTGGGCGGTGCTGCATTTTTGATAATAATCATCTGCATCGCGAAAGCCGCCCAGCGGGGCCGTGCCGACGTTATCAAAGTCGCGGAAGGTACGGGCGGCCAACATTTTTTCGACATCGGCCCATGGTTCCAGCAGTGCCGCTTTGGTCCGAATTTTGGGACGAAGCGTTTGCAAAAAATATTGGACATACAGCCGGTTGAAGCCGCGTGCCAGCAGATCAGAGCTTTTGGCCATGTCAAACGGGGGCGAGACGGCAACGGCCGTATCCACCCAATCACGTCCTGCCATTCCCTGTTCCCCCACAAGTTTCAACGTCAAATTCGCCCCCAGCGAAAAGCCAATGAGGCCGCGCCGGCTGTCGGGGAACCAGTCGGCCAACCTGGTGAGCACCAGAAGGACGTCATCGGTAGCCCCGGAATGGTAAAAGCGGGCGGTTCGGTTAATTTCGCCGCTGCACGAGCGGTAGTTCATTCCCACGCTGCGGATGCCCAAACGGGCCAGGCGGTGGTACGTTTCGCAGGCGTAGCTGCGCCGGGCGTTGCCTTCCAGTCCATGCAGCAGCAAGACGATTGGTGCATCTTTCGGCGGCAGGCAGCCGGCCACCTCAGGAAAATCCAGGTCGATAAAATCGCCATCGGGCGTGTCGATGCGGCGGCGCTGAAAGATAATGCCGGATTTACGGCGCATCATGCGGCCAAAGATGGTTTGCGTGTGACCGCCGGGCAGCCATTTGCTGGGTAAAAATGGGGTGAGCTGAAATGCAGACATGAGTTGATGTTTTGCAACTTTCTCCTATGGTCATATTTTCAAGAAAAACGGCCGTGTGTCAAATTCTGTCTAAAGTTTTTTCCTAATGCTGGCAAGTTTGATAAGATTCAGGCTATGTTGAATTATCCCTACCCTGAAGTTCCCCGGTTTGAGCTGGATGCGCTGGGCATTCACACCAGTTATTACGAGGCTGGAACGCCAAACGGCCGTCCCATCCTCTTGCTGCACGGCATGTCCACCTCCGCCGACAGCTTCCGCGAGACGATGCACGAGCTGGCCGATGACCATTGGCTGATCGCCCCGGATATTCCCGGGTTTGGCTATACGGCATCCACAACGCCGTACAATTTCCCCCATTTGGTGGAGTGGCTGGCGGCGTTTTGTCAGGCGCGCCATTTGCCGCCAGTGGCTTTATTGGGGCATTCGTTTGGCGGCACGCTGGCTGTAAGCTACGCTGTCGACTACCCCGAACAGGTGGAAAAAATGCTGTTGTTGGCTCCAGCAGTGCTTTCTTCGGTCACCTATCCAGAGTTTGTGAAGCGAATCGGCGTGGGGTTGGGCTTGATTGATTTAGGTTCGGCCGTGTCGCAATCTAAACTGTGGGTGCGGCGGCAAATCAAAACGCCGTTTTATGACCCGGACCAGATGCACGACTCTGTCTGGGACCGGCGTTTGACCGATTACGAACTGGCGCGCCAGTCGGCCGATGTGTTGAAGGCGTCGGCGTTTCATGATTTACGGCCGTCGCTCACCAACGTCCATCACGAAGTTTGCCTGGTCTGGGGTGAAAATGATGCCGTCGTCCCGCCCAGCGACGCCGACCAGCTGGCGGCCCATTTGCCCAACAGCCAGACGCACCTGCTGCCGGAATGCGGCCACGCGCCGATGCTGGAGAAGCAGGGTGAGTTTCAGGCGATTGCTCGGCGGTTTTTGTCAAAAGAGTAAGCAAGTGGGCAAGTTTGCAAGTATTCAAGTTCTCAAGTGTTCACGTTAAAACCTGAGTACTTGATCACCTGATCACGGTTCATTCACTTTTTAGGAGATTACATGGATAGGCGCACCATTTCCGTTTTTGGCAGCTCAGCGCCGCAGCCGGGGAGCGCGGCTTTTGCCGAGGCCCGGTTAGTGGGCAAACTGCTGGCGGAGGCTGGTTTTGCCGTGGCTACCGGCGGCTATTCGGGGACGATGACGGCCGTTTCCCAAGGTGCGTGCGAGGCGGATGGACACGTCATTGGCGTGACGTGTAACCAAATTGAGCGATTTCGGCCGTTGGGGCCTAATCAATGGGTGAAGGAAGAGATTCGCTACCAGACGCTGCGCGAGCGGCTGCTACATCTGGTCACTCAAAGCAACGGCATGATTGTGCTGCCCGGCGGTATCGGTACGCTGTCGGAAATGACGCTGGCCTGGAGTTTTTTGCAGGTGGGCGAGGTGGCACCACAGCCATTGGTCTTATTGGGACCGCTGTGGCATCAGACTATCCAGGCATTTTACTCGCCCGAGTACGTGCGCGAAAAAGATATGGGGCTGCTGCTGTTTGCCGATGATCCGGAAACGGCCGTCAGCCACATCGTTAATTACTACCACGCGTAACCAGGACTGGCAGTCCTCAAACAATGAAATCATGGATACACTTTTCCTCAAACTCGGCGGTTCACTCATTACCGACAAAACCAAAGTGGAGCGGGTGCGCCACGATGTGCTGACCCGGTTGGTGGAAGAAATTGCCCAGGCGCGGCGCGAAAATCCGGCGCTGCGGCTGGTGCTGGGGCAGGGCAGCGGCTCGTTTGGGCATGTGGCTGCTGCCAAACACGGCACGCGCCACGGCGTGACCGATGCCGCCGGCTGGCGTGGCTTTGCTGAGGTGAGTGACGCGGCGGCCCGGCTAAACCGGATGGTCGTATCGGAGCTGCTGTTGGTCGGTGTGCCGGCCGTGAGTTTGTCGCCTTCGGCGTCGGTGGGGTGTGTGGACGGCCGTATCCAAACCATCGCCGTGCAGCCAGTACAGGCGGCGCTGGCGGCTGGTTTGGTGCCGGTGGTGTACGGCGATGTGGCCTTTGATTCGGTGCGCGGCGGCACGATTGTGTCGACAGAAGAGGTGATGATGGCGCTGGTGGCGGAGATACGGCCGTCGTGGCTGCTGCTGGCCGGGGAAACGACCGGGGTCTATGATTTAGAGGAGCAAGTCATTTCACGAATTAGTCGGGCCAACTATGCCGAAATTGAGGCGGCGCTGGGCGGTTCACGCGGCACGGACGTGACCGGTGGGATGGCCAGCAAGGTGCAAAGCATGTTGGCTTTGGTCGACGCGTTTCCCCAACTCGCCATCCGGATTTTCTCCGGGCTGGAGCCGGGCAATCTGGCCCAAACGCTCTTAAACCCGGCAGAAGCGGGCGGCACGCTGCTGACTGCAAGTACTCTAAACGAATAACCCAGAATTGTCATTTCGAGCCGCTTTTGGCGAGAAATCCCTCTGAGCTTCGCAAACAATTAGCCTGCGACCGCGTTAAGGATTTCTCACTTCGTTCGAAATGACATGTGAGAGTTTCTTGTTATTTCTCTGTGGCAAAAATCAAGAGAAGTGTTGGTTGTTGTTGAGCTCGTCGGGGAAGAGGAGCTTGAGGGGGATGGTGCCTTCGGCCGGCTTTCCCGGTTGGTAAACCACCTGTGATTCGCCGATGAGGGCATCCCAAACGTCGCCCATGGTGTCGGCCAGGATGACTGGTTTGCCCAGTTGGTTGGCTACGTCTTGCGGCGAAATGTCGTCCAGGGCGATGCGGTCAGGGTGATCGAACATGACGCGGGGCAGCAGCACCAAATCGCCCACGCCTGTGGCTTTAAGCTGTTCCAGCACATCGGCCCCCATGAGCAGCCCGGCCACGGTGATGGTGCCGCCCAGACGCTCATTTTTGATTTCTCGCACGGTGACGTTGGCCCTGGTTAGGGTTTGGAATTGTACGGCCGTTTCCCGCAAAATAGGCGCAAAAAGTGCTCCGGTCACGAGCGTGAGAGATTGGAGATTAGACCCTTCGGCTTCGCTCAGGGCAAGGATTGGAGATTGATTTGCGTTGGCTAATCTCCAATCTCCAATCTCCTTCTTCACCGCTTCCCACTCATCCAAAAAGTGCCGTACCATGCCCAGGCCGTTTTCGTGCAGCTCCTGACCGTCGTACGCTTCCAACTGGGGAACGGGGCGGTTGGTGACCAGATACCATTCGTCGGTGGGGTAGACGAAGCGGACACCGAATTCATCCAGGAATTTGGACTGCAATGACTCGACATAATCTAGAGTTACGGCCGCTTCCTCCGGCGTGTGGGTGCGCATTTGGTATTTGTGCTGCTTGGTTAATCCCACAGGCACCACGCTCACCGATTGCACTGTGGGCCATAATTCAGCTAAATCGGCAATGGAGCGTTCCAGCCATTCGCCATCGTTTACTTGGGGGGTAACGACGATTTGGGTGTGAACCTCAATGCCGCGTTCGCCCAGCCAGCGAATTTGTTCCAAAATGTCCGGCGCATCTTTGTTGCGCAGGTAACGGCGGCGCGCTTCCAAATCGGTCACGTGAACAGAGACATAGAGCGGCGACAGGTGCATGTTTTCGATGCGCCACCAGTCGTGCTCGCTCAGGTTGGTGAGGGTGACGTAATGGCCAAAGAGGAAGCTGTAGCGGTAATCGTCATCTTTGATGTACAGCGTGCGGCGGAAGCGCGGGGCCATTTGCAGCACAAAGCAAAATTCGCACAGATTGTTGCAGCGGCGAATGTCGGTATCAAAAGTGGGGTGGGCAAATTCCAGCCCCAACGACTGGTTGTAGTCGCGCTCGGCTGTTACGGTGAGCATCTCGTCGCCGCGCCGCACCAGCAGCGTCAGCGTTTCTTCGGCGGCGTAAAACTGCACGTCGATGACGTCCTCCACCGGATTGTCGTTGACGGCCAGCAGCTCATCCCCGGCGCGGAGGCCAACCGTGGCGGCGACGCTGCCGGGTTCAATGGCGACAATCTGGCCGCCGGTGTAAGTTGTGAGGTCTATTTCCTGAAAGAGAGGCATTTTTTCGTTATCCGTAATCGGTAATCCGTATTCGGTAATTGATTCACTGATAACCGTTTACCGATTACCGTTCACCGATTACCGTTCACCGGCTCCTTGATCATCTGCAAAATCGCATCCACAATTTCTTCAGGCGGTTGATCAGTGCTGTCGATGCGGATGGCGTCGGCGGCGGGGCGCAGGGGGGAATGTTCCCGGCTGCTGTCGATTTTGTCGCGGCGCTGCACGTCGGCCAGAATACGGTCGTAGTCGGCGCTGTGGCCCTGAGTCTTGCGGTCGCGGGTGCGGCGGCGGGCGCGCTCTTCGGCGCTGGCGGTGATGAACAGCTTCAGCGGCGCATCGGGCATGACGACCGTGCCGATGTCTCGCCCGACCATGACGACAGCGCCGCGTTGGCCGAAGGCACGCTGCCGCTTGACCATCTCCTGGCGCACGCCCAGGTAGCTGGACACCTGCGACACGTTGGCATCGACGGCCGGGGTGCGCAGCTGCCAGGTGATGTCCTGCCCATCGACGAGGACAGTGTAATGACGGCCGTCTTCCTCGCGCACCGGTTGAATATCGATCTGAATGTCGTGGGCCAATTGAGTAACGGCCGTTTCATCTGCTACATCAATCTCATGCTGCAGCGCCGCCCAGGTGATGGCCCGGTACATGCAGCCCGTGTCCAGATACAAAAAGTTCAACTTCTCTGCCAGCAGCCGACCCACCGTCGATTTGCCGGACGCGGCGGGACCATCAATGGCAATCACGCCGATTGGTTCTGGTGTTTTCTTTGCCAATACATTTTCCTCTATTTCTTAGGCCCCTTTTTGCGCTGGGTGCGGCTGCCAGATTTACGATTGTCGGATTGAGGGCGATTGGTCGATTGTTTAGAGCCGCGTCCGGTTTTTTTGCCGGGGCGGTTATCCGGTTTGCCGCCGGATTTGCGGCGCGGCCGTTTTTCTTTTGAGGCAGCAACGGCCGCTTTCAACGCCGCGACTTCTTTGTCAGTTAAATGCCGCCAGTCACCCGGCTTGAGGCTGCCCAACGTGAGCGGTCCGATTTTCTCGCGGACGAGCTGGGTTACAGGGAAGCCAAGCATGTTGGCCACGCGCCGAATTTGCCGTTTGCGTCCTTCGCGCATCACAATTTCCAACCGGGTAAAGGAAACATCTTGCTGGACGATGCTAATTTTGGCGGGGATGGTTTTACGGCCGTCCAGATACACGCCTTCTTGCCACCGCGCCAATGCTTCCTGGCTGATGCGGCCTTCGACCACAACGCGGTACGTTTTTTCGTGGCCGTAGCGGGGATGGGTGAGCTTGTGGGCCAGATTGCCGTCGTTGGTCATGAGGATAAGGCCGGTGCTTTGTTTGTCTAAACGGCCAACCGGGTAGAGATGGCCTGGCAGCGGCACCAGATCGCGCACCGTGGTGCGGCCTTCTTCCAATTCATCGTCCAGCGAGGAAATGACGCCCTTGGGTTTGTGCAGGGCCACATAGATTTTTTCGGTTTGGAGTGGCTTGATGGTACGGCCGTTCACCACAATCGTGTCGGTGGTGGGGTCGGCTTTATCACCTAGCGTGGCGCGACGGCCGTTGACCGTGACACGGCCGTTGGCAATCAGCTTTTCACACTCGCGCCGGGAGCCAAGTCCGGCCTGGGCCATTAACTTTTGAACTCGTTCTTCCATAAAAAATATTTCACGCAGAGGCGCAAAGTTGCCAAGAGAGTGAAGGAGAAACAAAAATTACTTTGCGCCTTCTGTTTCTTTGCGCTCTTTGCGTTAAAAAATCACAATGCTTCTAAATCCTTATCATCTTCATCGACGACTTCTTCTAATTCTGGCAACTCCGCTACGGTGGTGAGGCCAAAATGCTGCAGGAATTCCGGAGTGCTGCCGTAGAGAATCGGCCGTCCTGGCGTTTCCATACGCCCCACCTCTTCAATGAGCCCAATACTCAGCAGCGTGCGCAGGGAGCTGTCGGAGTTGACGCCGCGAATCTGGTCAATCTGCGGCCGGGTAATGGGCTGCATGTAGGCCACAATCGCCAGCACCTCCAGCGCTGCCTGACTAAGCCGGGTGGTGAGTTCCAACCCCAAAAAGCGCTCAATCACGTCGCTGGATTCCGGCGCGGTGGTCAGCTGTACATCGTTGCCGGTCCACTGGAGGCGCAAACCGCGCGTGGTGTATTCAGTTTCCAGCGAATCGAGCAGGTTTTTCACGACAGCCTGCGTGGTTTCCAGGGCATTGGCCAACCGATACATTGAAACCGGCCCGCTGGCGACAAACAGAATGCTTTCCAGCAGCGCCGTCAAATTGACCGTCTCATTTTGTGTTGAATCAGATGTTTCCATGGTGGCTAACTTTGTCTTGTTGCTTATAATCATGCTTCAGGTTTTGAATATGACCCAAAACGAGTGGATTATACACGCAAACCGGTAATCGGCAGAAAAATGAGCCGATTATCTTCATAAAACCAAACGGAGACGAAGATGTCTGACCCTATCGCCCACGCCCGCAAAAACCAAGCTGCCTATTTGGCCGAACTAATTGACTTTTTACGCATTCCCAGCATCAGCACACAGCCAGAACGAAAGGGGGAAACGGCCGTTGCTGCCCAATGGCTGGCGGATAAATTGGCACAGGCAGGCCTGGAAAACGTCGAAATCATCCCCACCCAGCGCCATCCGCTAGTGTATGCTGATTGGCTGCACGCCGGCGACGCACCGACGGTGCTCATCTACGGCCATTACGACGTGCAGCCGGCCGAGCCGCTGGAGCTGTGGGAGTCGCCGCCGTTTGAGCCGACGGTGCGCGACGATTTTTTGTACGCGCGCGGATCGTCGGATGACAAGGGACAGGTTTTTGTGCATGTGAAGGCGGTGGAGGCAATTTTAAAGAATAACGGCCGTCTCCCCGTCAACGTCAAATTTATTGTGGAAGGAGAAGAGGAAAGTGGCGGCGAAAGCCTGGCTGCGTTTATTCCACATAATAAAGAAAAATTAGCTGCCGACATTGCTTTGGTCTCCGACACGGCAATGGTGAGCGCGCAGCAGCCGGCGATTGTTTACGGACTGCGCGGCCTGTGTTATGCCTTCATCGATATCACCGGGCCAAAACGGGACCTGCACTCCGGCAGCTTTGGCGGCGGCGTCAATAATCCGCTGAATGTGTTGGGGCATATCATTGCCAAACTGAAGGATGAAGACGGCCGAATTCTTATTCCGGGGTTTTATGATAGGGTACGGCCGTTAAGCGAACAGGAGCGGGAAATTTTGGCACAATTTCCCCTGGACGAAACCGCCTGGCTGGCGGAAACCGGTGCACCGGAGCCGTGGGGCGAACCGGAGTACACTCTCGTCGAGCGGTTGGGGGCGCGGCCCACGCTGGATGTGCATGGCATTATCGGCGGCTACACAGGCGAGGGCGGGAAGACGGTGCTGCCGTCCATGGTTCATGCCAAGTTGAGTATGCGGTTGGTGCCCGATCAGGAGCCGGGGGAAATCGGCCGTTTGCTAAAGGAATATATTGCTGAGCTGACCCCGTCAAGCGTACAAGTAGAGGTAAGTGTAGGGCACGGCGCGCCTGCCAGCATCACCGATTTCAACATTCCGGCGATGCAGGCAGCGGCCAAAGCGTACGAAACTGCTTTTGGCCAGGAACCCGTTTTCATGCGCGAAGGCGGCTCGATACCGGTAGTTTCCCAATTTCAGAGCGAACTGGGCCTGGAAACGGTGCTCATGGGTTTTGGCTTGCCCAGCGACCAGATTCACGCGCCCAACGAGCGCTTTTACCTGCCCAACTTCTACCGGGGCATCGAAACCAGCATTCATTTTTTGCAGAACTTGGTATGAAGGATGAGCTACAACCAGTAGGTACTCACGTCATAATTACCAATGAGCGAGTCGCGGCTGACGAAGATGAGATCGCGTTGTTTAGCCTGGGCAATGAGCAGGCGATCAAACGGGTCTTTGTGATGGGGCGGCAAAAGGGTGGAGTCAATCATCTCAGTTACGGATGGCTCGGCCAGGCGAATCCCGGATAAGGTCAAAATTTCCTTTGCCCAGTTATTCACATCAGAAATCGTGATGCGGTCTTTTTGTGCAAGAAGTCCGATCTCCCAAAAAGAAACCGAAGAAACGAATAGCTGCCCCTGCTGACTTTGTTCATCAAAGAAGGCATTGAATTCCTCTGAGACGTTTTCTTGTTGATGCCAAAATATCAGCGCGTGGGTGTCAAACAGGTAGCTTTGGCCCTTCACACATATTCCTCCCAAATATCCGCTAGAGGCTGCATCAGTTCCTCTGGCGTGACGTTTGTTTCGAGGGTCTGTTTCATGCTGTCTCGCCAATTGGCCTTGGCTTCTGGAACCAGGCAGGCTACATTTTTGTTGTTGCGCTGAATGATGATGGTTTCCCCAGCGGCAGCTTTATCCAGATATTCAAAGAGGTGCTTTCTAAATTTTGTGGCTGAAACAGTGATCATGATCCACTCCGCAATATGTACATAATTTATTGGACATGTACATTGTAAATGGAGAGATGTAAAGTGTCAATTTATGATACGTCCCGGTTTCATCACCCTTTTTCAAAAATCATGGGTTGTCGATGATGGTAGTATACAGTTGTGGTTCCTGGCAGGTTTCGTCGGTAAAAAATTCCAGTTCAACCTTTAATGTGCCGGTGAGAACGGCCGTTTCATACACAGGCACAAGCCTATCCGCTTCATCTAGTGCCGCCCGTTCCCCCACAAGCCGGTATTCTTCCAGCGGTATCCGATAAGGTTCGTCGAGTGGGTTACAGACCACGTGATCGCAGGCGATGTACCCGTTATACTCGCCGTTTAGATAGAGCATGCCCATGTCTGGCAAGAGCAAAGCGTTGTCCGTTGTTTGCCAGCTCCCATCATCTTGCCTTACGGAGATGACGGGTTCGGTACAGCTTTCTTTGTAGCCTGTAAGGTTGACCTTGAGGACATTATTCTCAAGCGTGTAGGGAGGCGAATTTTCGCCTGGAACAGACGTGCATCCCAGTAACATCAAACATAGAGAGAAAAGGAACCTGAATCGATTCATAGTGTTCACCTGCTGTCAAAAATGAATGCCTGTACCATTGTACAGGAAATAGTCTAGCCTCGCGCCCGGTGTTGTCAACGGCCGTTTCCACCAAAATAACAGTATCACCCATCACAAGTAGAAGGAGCAGAAAATGAACAGTACAACCATTGAATCAACCTTTGTTCGTGCTTTACCCTTGGCTGAATTGGAAACGGCCGCTTGCCAAACAGTCAATCTCAACGGCCATACCCTGGCGCTTTGGTACGTCGGCGGGCAGGTTTATGCGGTAGACAACCGTTGCCCACACATGGGCTTTCCGCTGGATCGGGGCAGCGTAAAGGATGGCATCCTCACCTGCCACTGGCACCACGCCCGCTTTGACCTGGAAAGCGGCGGCACCTTCGACCAGTGGGCCGACGACGTGCGCGCCTTCCCCGTGGAAATTCGCGATGGCGAGGTGTGGGTCGATTTGACCAGCCAGCGCGATGCAAAGGCGCACCAGCGAGAGCGGTTGCAGGTGGGGCTGGAGCGAAATTTATCGCTGGTCGTTGGCAAGGCGGTTTTGACATTGGTTGACGGGGCAGATGTGCGTACGGCTGTTGATCCCTTCCGCATTGGCCTGGAATTTGGCACCCGTTACCGCAATGCCGGTTGGGGCCAGGGACTCACCATTCTGGCCTGCCTGATGAATCTGCTGCCGCATCTCGATGAAACAGATCGGCCCCGGGCTTTGTACAATGGCCTTTCAGCCGTGGCCTCCGACACGTTTGGCAGCTCACCGCGATTTATGGTGCGGCCGCTGCCCGATACAACAGCCGACATCCCCACGCTCAAACGGTGGTTCCGCCAGTTTATCGAGGTGCGTGACGACGAAGGTGCGGAACGTTGCATCATCTCGGCGATTGAGGCCGGAGCCACGCCGCAGCAGATGGCCGATATATTGTTTACGGCCGTAACCGACCATCGCTACATTCAAATTGGCCACCCGGCCGACTTCACCAACAAGGCGTTTGAGGCGCTGGACATTGTGGGTTGGGAATATGCAAAGCCGGTGCTCACCAGTCTGGTGACGGGTTATGCCCAGGCCGGCCGCATGGAAGAGTCTAATTCGTGGCGGCATCCGATTGACCTGATTGAAATCTTGCACGAGGCATTTGAGAAGCTGTCGGATGTGGTGGTGGCTGGGGAAAAGAAAAGTGGGGAGTGGAACGGCCGTAACGACCTCGTTCCCATTCTGCTGGACGACGATCCTCAGGCGAGTGTGGATGCGTTGCTGAACAGCCTAAACACTGGAGCCGGCCCGGTAGAGCTGGCCGAAACCGTCACCTACGCCGCTGCTTTACGCATTGCCCGTTTCCACACCAGTAACGAGTTTGGCGATTGGGACACGGCACTGCACACCTTCACCTTTGCTAATGCCATCATGCAGGGGCTGCGGCGTGCGCCTTCGGCGGAACTGCTGCGCGGCGTGTTCGACGCGGCGATGAGCATTTATCTGGACCGCTTCCTCAACATCCCGGCGGCGCGCATTCCGTCTGCCAACGGCCAGGTGTCACAGCCAGATGAGATTCTGGAGCAGTTCCCCACATTGCTTAATCGGCAGCAGCAAGTCAACGAAGCGGCCGAACTGGTTTCCCGTTACCTGGGCAACAGCGGCGAGCCCGATAAACTGCTAGCTCTGTTGGGCCGCCTGCTGCTGCGCGAGGATCGCGACTTTCATACGATTCAAAGTGTCGAAGCGGCTTTTAACCTGTACAGCTTCCTGCGCGGTACCGAAGAAGGCAGCCATGTACTGATCGCCGCCGCCCGCTACCTGGCGGCCCATTCCCCCACGGTGCGGGCCCAGGGACAAACTTACCAGATTGCCGCCCGGCTGCACCGCGGCGAGCATTTGTTTGAATCGGTATAGCTATTCGCCATTTCCCCGGAAACTGCGTGCAAGTCCATCGCTCATCAAAAAGTTTCCGGGGAATTTCGGGATAGAGTCGTGGTTTAAAAATACAAGTAATAAGTGAGCAAAATAGCAGACATATTATAAATTCCATGCGCCACAATGGGGGCCGTCAATCGTTTGGTAAACACGAACAGGACCGTGTAGGCAATCGTTGGCACTAAAATATCAAACCACTCCACGGCATTTGTGGGCAAATGACCGACCGCAAAAAGCAGGATCGACAAAATCGAAGCCACCCAAAGCCCAAGCCTGGGATTGCTAAACACATCTTTTAAAACGGTGATGAAGTAGCCTCTATTGAAAATTTCTTCCGTGATGCCGCCGCCAATGACGCCTAAACCTATGTAAAACAGCAAGCCGGATAAGGTGCCGTCCATCATCTCAATTATGTGGGCAATGTCGGCTCTTGCTGCCCCGCCTGTACTGGGAATGAGCCAGCCAAACTGCAAGGCTGCCCAGACCAAACCGGCTATTAATCCCAGTATGCCATCTCTTTGCCAGTTATTTTTCGACAAACCGATGTATTGAAAATCCTTCTTCAATAATTTGAGTGAAAAGTAAACGAGTAGGCAGACAGTGACAAACTGAAAAAGCCCTGTGATTAATAAATTGACTCCGGTGAGACCGCCATTGATCTTGGTAATCCCAAAAAATAAATTTGGCAGGATAAACAAAATATAGCCGATGATGACAGTGGCAGTGAAAATTGCAATTGTTTTTGTCTTGCTAGGCATGTGGTCGTTCATATTGCTCCTTTGAATGACATCCTGATGTGGCTTTGTCTGACTGTTAGGGTCAGGATTTCGCGCTCGTAGGATGGGCTGCGTGGCAGCGATGGTTGATAAGTTGCCGATGGTTATCTGCTACAGCCAAAACCTTGGCGGCGCGTTTGTTATACGCAATGGTTTGGCATAGGTTGTAAGCGTTTGCAGCGTGCTCCCGGCAAAATTTGCTTGACATGGGTATCTGTTTTGTTATAATTCCGCACGCTGCATTCCTCAGTAGCTCAACGGCAGAGCACGCGGCTGTTAACCGCGGGGTTGTTGGTTCGAATCCAACCTGAGGAGCTAAAAACGACAGGTCATTGGCCTGTCGTTTTTCATTTCTCTCAATTGAACAAACCCCCATTCTCAAGTACACTTCAACCACCTATTTTTCCACTGCTTAACATTTAACTGAAATCACGTTGCAGACCGTTCAACTCGTTCTTTGAGTCGGTGCATTGTGGTACAGCGAAAGGAGTTTCTAATGAGCTACAAACCAGTAGCCCTCATCATTTTGGACGGGTGGGGGATTCGTGAAATGGAGCACGGCAACGCCGTGGTGCAGGCGCGCACGCCCAATTACCAGAGCTGGCTGCACAGCCGGGAACGGGCCATCGTCGATGCCTCGGGGCAGGCCGTGGGTTTGCCCGATGGGCAGATGGGCAATTCGGAAGTCGGGCATCTGAATTTGGGTGCCGGGCGCATTGTGTACCAGGATTTAACCCGCATCAATTTGGCGATTCAGGAAGATCGCTTTGCCCAGCAAGAAGTGCTGCGGAATGCCGTGGCTCAGGTCAAAGAAAACAACGGCAAGCTGCATCTGATTGGCCTGCTGGGTAACGGCGGCGTGCACAGCCACCAGGACCATCTTTATGCCTTGCTGCGGTTGGCCGAAGAAGCGGATGTCGAGCCAATTGTGCACGTGATTACCGACGGCCGTGACACACCACCGCAAAGCGGCATCGGCTTTGTGCAAAAATTGGAAGATTACCTGAGTGATCATCCCGGCGTGATTGCTTCGGTATGCGGCCGTTATTACACGATGGATCGGGACAAGCGTTGGGAACGTACCGGCAAAGGCTATCGGGTGATTGCCAATCATGAAGGGGAAGATGGCGCAACGGCCGTTTCTGCCTCTGCCGCCCTGGAAAATTCGTATAGCAATGATGTCACTGATGAGTTTGTCTTGCCCGTCGCCATCGACGTGGGTGACAAGAATGTGACGGTTGCTCCTGGCGACTGCCTTATCTTCTATAATTTTCGCGCCGACCGGATGCGCCAGCCGGTGCAGGTCTTCGCTTTTGCAGATTTTGACGGCTTTGACCGCGAATTTATCCCCGATTTGCACCTGGTGACGATGACCAATTATGAGGATGATTTCCCCGTAGATGTCATTTTCCCTGATGTGGAGCTGACCAATGTGTTGGCTGAAGTTGTCAGCAACGCCGGACTGAAACAGTTCCACGCTGCCGAGACGGAAAAATATGCCCACGTCACTTACTTCTTCAATGGCGGCATCGAGACGATGTACCCCGGTGAGGAACGTCATTTGCAGCCGTCGCCCAAGGTAGCCACTTACGATTTACAGCCGGAGATGAGCGCCTATGAACTGACAGACGCTGTAATCCAGCGGCTAAAAGATCACGACGATGATTTCATTCTGGTCAACTACGCCAATCCGGACATGGTGGGGCATACGGGCGTTTTGGAAGCGGCCGTTCGTGCCGTGGAAACGGTGGATGAATGTGCCGGTCGATTGGTAGAGGCCATTGTGCAAAAGGGTGGGGCGGCGCTGGTCACGGCCGATCACGGCAACTGCGAAATCATGATCAACGAAAAAACCGGTGAACCACACACCTACCACACCATTCAGCCGGTTTCCTTTTTTGTGATTTGCAACGATCCCGTCTGGCTGCGCCCCCGCGGCATCCTGGCCGACGTGGCCCCGACGGTCCTTGACTTGATGGGCCTGGAACAGCCGCCAGAAATGACCGGCCGTTCGCTGATTGATTAAATTGCCACAGAGAGCACAGAGATTTTAGAGAAAATTGGAGAGATACCAGGTACAACCTTTACGTTTCTCCGCTTTCCTTTCCCTCTTTATTCTCTGTGTCCTCTGTGGCTTCAATTAGAATATTGTCGATGAGCCGGGTTTTGCCGAAGAATACGGCCGTTGACAACAAAACCCCATCTTCCACCATATCCAACTCAGCCAGCGTGCGCGGGTCAGCGGCGCTGACGTAGTCGATGCGGGCCTGGGGAACGGCCACAATGGTCTCCCGCATTGTTTGCCGCAGGGCGTCACCAGACCGTTCGCCTGCTTCATAAGCTGCTTTGGCAGCGTTTAGGGCGCGGAAAAGCACTGGGGCTTCCGCTCGGTTTTCCGCAGAAAGCAGCGCGTTGCGCGAACTCATCGCCAGGCCGTCCGGTTCCCGCATCGTCGGGCCAACCACCATTTCCAAATTGAAATTGAGGTCGCGCACCATTTGGCGCAGCACAATGGTTTGCTGGGCATCTTTCTGGCCAAAATAAGCCCGCGTCGGCTGCACAATGTTGAACAGCTTGGCCACAACGGTGGCCACGCCGGCAAAATGAGTGGGGCGCGAGCTGCCCTCCAGCGGCTGCGTTACCCGGCTCAGGCTGATGGTTGTCTGGAAGTCAGGTGGATACATGAGGGCATCGCTGGGCGTAAAGACCAGATCAACACCGGCATCTTCCAGCAAGGCCAGGTCTCCTTCTAAATTGCGTGGGTAGCTGCTTAAATCCTCGGTGGGGGCAAATTGGGTGGGATTGACGAAGATGGTAACGGCCGTTTTATCATTCCCCGCCAACGAAAGCCGCACCAGCGCCAAATGCCCCTCGTGCAGATACCCCATCGTGGGCACCAGCCCCCAACTGAGACCGGCATCGGCCCAGCGGTGCTGCCGTACCTCTTCAATTTTATTCGTCACAATCATGGTTCATCTCATTTAGGTGTTGTCAAGCAGTTTTTTCAACAGCTCCCACAACGAATTCATATCGTCTTCACCAAGAATTTCTGCATACTTGGCTTCAATAGCTTGTTTGACGCGGTAAGCATCCTGCAAGAATTCCCAACCCTGTTCTGTGAACTTAACCAGCGACGCACGGCCGTCACTCGGATCGGGCGCACGTTCAATGTAGCCGCGCTGCTCCAAATCAGCCACAAGCTGCCCCATCGCTTGCTTGCTTACCCCAGCCCGCTCAGCGAGGATCGTAATTCGCGTACCCTCAAGGTCCAGGTTGGAAATGAGTGCGGTGTGGAAAAGGGTTAATCCTTCATGCCCAGACTCACGCAATTTTATTAAGGCTAGATCGCTGTAAGCACGCGCTGCTCGCTGGAATAGTCTGCCAATATTGCCCTGCCTCAGAGCAGCTATTGCTTCTTTATCAATCATTTCCATCATAATATCCTTGACAAACTGGTAAAGTTACTTTACTATCTAGTTTAGACAAGCTACTTTATTATATCATTAAACGACAAGGAGATAAACTAATGGTAGTCATTCGGGTTTTAGTCAATGTTAAGCCGGAAGCAAGCGGCGCTTTTGTGGAACACGCAAAGCGAGAAATGACGGAAGTGAAACAGAAGTTTGTTGGCTGTGAAAGATTTGCTTTATACGGCGACCTGATCAAAGAGAATACGTTTCTGCTTTATGAGGAGTGGCAAACCCAGGAAAACTTTGACGCTTATAGAACGTCCGATTACTTTCAACAAAATGGCGAGAAGTTATATGCGATGATGGCTGACACCCCAGATTCAGCGTACTTTACAGCGGAAGCCTTGCCGCAGCCGTAAACGTAACCAGCGTGACGCATGCATGAAACGTGATGCAGTTCTGTCACATTTCATGCATCACGTGTCCTACTCAAACGTCTCAAACGGCAGCCCCACGTAATTCTCAGCCATGACTGTTCGGCCTGCTTCTGAGCCGGTTAAATAATCCAGTTCGGCAATTTGCAGGCGGTAGGTGATAGGATCGTCCTCAAAGCGATGCATCATTTCCGTAAACCACCATGAGAAGCGGACTGCTTTCCAGACGCGGCGCAGCGCAGCGGCCGAATAACGGTCCAGTAAATCGGTGCGTTTTTCACTGTAATAAGCAATGAGGGCACGGGAAAGATAGAAAATATCAGAAGCTGCCAGGTTTAAGCCTTTTGCCCCCGTTGGTGGCACAATGTGCCCGGCATCGCCGGCCAGGAACATGTTGCCAAAGCGTAACGGCTCCACGACAAAGCTGCGCAGGGGCGCAATGCTCATTTCCAGACGAGGACCGGTGGTGACTCTTTCAGACACTTCATCCGGCAGACGCCGCCGCAGTTCATCCCAAAAAGCATCATCGGTCCAGTTGGCCACATCGTCGTCCAGCTCACACTGCACGTAGTAGCGGCTGCGCGTATGGGAGCGCAAACTGCACAGGGCAAAGCCGCGCTCGTGGTTGGCATAGATGATCTCTTCTTCAACCGGCGGTACGTCGGACAAGATGCCCAGCCAGCCAAAAGGATACGTTTTTTCAAACAGCCTGATTTTGTCGGCGGGCACACTTTGCCGAGCGACGCCATGATAACCGTCGCAGCCGGCCACAAAGTCACAAATAAGCTCCTGGCGCTGCCCGTTTTGCTCATAAATGATGCGCGGTTGGTCTGACTCGTAATCTTCCACAAACACAGCCGGTGATTCATAGTGGATCACACCGCCGGCGGCCAGATGGGCATCAACCAAATCCTTTGTCAGCTCTGTCTGACCATAGATCATCACCGCTTTGCCGCCGGTGTGGGCTGCCAGGTCGATGCGTTCCATCCGGCCGGAAAAGGCCAGGTGAATGCCTTCATGGGGTAGCCCTTCCTGGTCCATGCGCTCGCCTACCTGGGCTTCGCGCAGCAGATTGGCCATGCCTTCTTCCAAGACGCCGGCGCGAATACGGCCGAGTACATGCTCCATACTTTGCCGTTCCACAATCACGCTCTCAATGCCTTGCAAATGCAGCAACCGGGCCAGCAACAACCCAGAAGGACCTGCCCCGATAATGCCAACTTGTGTTCTCATAGTTCTAAATAACTCGCGTCCTCTGCTGGTTTTCTACAAAAGTATTCCACTGACTCATGTTATTTATACCATAACTGGCGGGATCGTAGTTCTGTGGGAATTCGTCGGTCAAACTGTCAGTGATGCGTGAAACGTTATTCAGATTTGGTCACGTTTCACGCATCACTCAAAGTGCAGGGAAGCTTATTCAGGCGTCTGGTCAATCGACCGGTCAATCAGTGACTGCGGCAGTTCAGTGCCCTGGGCTTCGGCGCCAGTGCGATTGATGAAATAATCATAGACGTCCACTCGGGTAATGTCGGTTGTGGCCAGGTCCAGCGTGCCGTTCAGGAAGGCAACGGCCATTTCGCCAGCCACACGGCCGTCTTCCCGCAAAGAGGCACCGACAGCCACAGCGCCACCTTTGGCCACTGTGGGAATATCGTTGGTGATGATGGGAATACCGTTGTCGTTGGCCACCTGCACGATGGCTTCGGAGCCGGAGGCAACGGTGCTGTCCTGGGTAAAGTAGAAGAAGTCGATGCCGCGGGCTGCCAGGGATTCTGCGGCCGTTCTGATTTCGGAACTGTTGCTCACCGTGGCAATCTCCAATGTGATACCGCGTTCCTCGGCAATGCGCATTACCTCTTCCGTTTGGGCCACGGAGTTGGCTTCGGCCGGGTTATACAGGTGCCCAACAACGGAAACGTCCGGGTTTATCTCAAACATGGTGTCGAAGGTGGCTTCCAGCGGCGGATACATTTGTGAACCGGTCATCCAGGCGGGATGATCATCGGGGGCGGCGGCGATACCGGCGGCGTACGGATCGGTGACGGTGGTGAAGATGACGGGAATAGGTTCTGGCATGTCCGAGGTAGCATTTAAGGCTGCCTGGGCAGCTGGGGTGCTGGTGGTGACGATGAGATCGACGCCTTCGTCGATGAACTGTTGGGCGATGGTGTTCAGCGTGGCAATGTCGCCTTCGGCATTGGCCCGGATGATGGTTAGATTTTCACCTTCAACGTAACCGCCTTCAGCCAGTGTATTGATGAAAGATTCCTGGACGGTCTCCAGAGCAGGGATGGGGGCGATGACCATCATGCCGATGGTAAATTCGCCTGTTTCGGCTTCTTCCATTGTTTCTTCTTCGGCCATTTCTTCTTCGGTTTCTTCTGGTTCATCGGCCGTTTCTGAGACAGCTTCTGTTTGTTCGTCGGTCGAATCGGTTGATTCAGTGTCGGTGGATGAACCACAAGCGGCGAGGAATAGGAGGAGGAGGACAACCAGGAACAGGGTAAAAGGTTTTTTCTTCATTTCATTCTCCTTTATGAATAGTGGGAAAGATAAAGGTCAATTATCATTCCCGTCTGTACCTCAGGCAGAGGTCAATTATTTACCTGTGGCACATTAATAAACAGATTTGGACTTATGCGAGTTGAGGACTGGCAGTCCTACCCATAGCAGGCTAAGGTAAAATGTGTTCAGGACTGCCAGTCCTGCCTGCCAGGTTTCGTAAACCCTATTCATTGGAAAGCAGCAGCTCGTCATCCATGAGCGCTTCTTGTTTGACTTCGCTGAATTTGTCAACTAAACCCTGTACGGTCAGTCCGCGCCGCTCTTCCTGGGCAATATCCAGCACAATTTCTCCCTTGTGCAGCATGAGGGTGCGGGTGCCGAAGTTGAGCGCCTGCTGCATGTTGTGGGTAATCATCATGGTGGTGAGCCGCTGCTCGGCGATGACCGATTGGGTGATTTCCAGGATGCGCACGGCCGTTGCCGGGTCCAGCGCCGCGGTGTGTTCATCGAGCAGCAACAGCTTGGGCGAGGAAAGGGAGGCCATGAGCAGCGTCATCGCCTGGCGCTGGCCGCCACTGAGCAAATCAACTTTGTCGTCAAGCCGATCTTCGAGGCCGAGGCCAATTGGTTCTAACAGATCGGCCAATTTTTGGCGGCGCGGGCGGCTGACGCCCAGGCGCAGGCCTAACCGTTGGCGGCGCAGCATGGCCAGCGACATATTTTCGGCGATGGTCATCTGGGCGGCCGTTCCGTGATATGGATTTTGAAATACGCGGCCAATGAGGGCAGCCCGTTTGTATTCTGGCCAGGTTGTCACATCGGTGCCGTCGATGGTGATACGGCCGTTTGTTGGCACAAATTCTCCGGCAATGGCGTTAAACAGGGTGCTCTTGCCTGCTCCGTTGCTGCCGATGATGGTGACAAACTCCTCGGCTGCCAGGTGCAGATCAATGCCACAAAGCGCTTTGACCTCGTTGATCTGGCCGGCATTAAATGTTTGGTGCAGGTTTTCTAACTTTAACATCTAGCCGGCCCCCCGTTTTTTTCTGAAGTTGGTCAGCCAGAGGACAATCAACACCAGCAAAGCGGTGGCCAACTTCACATCGGTAGCCTCAATGCGGAAGATTTGCCCGCCAGGCAGCGTAAAGCGCAAGCTAAGCGCGGCGGCGATGGCAATGCGGTAGATGATCATGCCGATGATGGCCGACAGGGTCGCTCGCTGAACGTTGGTGGGGCGCACAATCGTTTCGCCGACAATCACGGCGGCTAACCCGGCAATAATCAGCCCCAAGCCCATGTTGACGTCGGCAAAGCCCTGGAATTGAGCCACGATGGCTCCGGCCAGCCCCACCATCGCATTGCTGATAGCCACGCCTAGAATCAAAAAAGTGTCCGGGTTGCGCCCCAGCGCTTTGATCATTTTTCTGTTGTCGCCCGTGGCCCGCATGGCCATACCCAGCTCGGTTTGGGTGAACCAGTCAAAAACCAGTTTGCACAAAATGACGATGAGGCCAACGACCAGAATGGTCAGCAAGTTGTTGGCGTGGCGCGCAGCCTCTTCGCCAAAACGGGCCACGACAAAATTACGAAATCCGTCGGCAAAAGGGGAGAAAATGGTGGCTTCGTTGAGCAGGGGGATATTGGAGCGCCCCATGAGGCGCAGATTGATGCTGATGAGTCCGGTGGCCACGATGATGGAGGCCAGCAGGCTGTGGATTTTGAACTTGGTGGCGATAACGGCCGTAATCGCCCCAAACACCCCACCCATCACAAAAGCAGCCGGCAGGGTGAGCCAGGGAGAGTAGCCGTTGATGATCATCACGGCAGCAAAGGCGGCCCCCAGCGGGTAGGTGCCGTCAATGGTTAAATCGGGGAAGTCGAGAATGCGAAAGGTGATGTAAACGCCCACGCCAACCAGCGCCAGGCTCAGGCCGATGGCCGTGGCCCCCAGCCAGATGCCCAACGAGTTGCTCCCACCAATGAGAAACAGCGCCAGGACGATGGGTAAAATGACAACAATGATGGGGGCGATGCGTGACTGTAACAGCCGGGCAAGCCCGCTAGTTTCCTTCTCGATTGGCTGCGAGGTGGTCGTCTGGCTCATCATGATTCCTGATTAGACTTAACGTTGTGTCAAAAAAATGATCCGCAGATTTCGCAGATCGGCGCAAATTGCGCTCGCAGATTTTTTGCCTTTAATCTGCGAAATCTGCGTTAATCTGTGGTTTTATTATCTTCTTGAAGCGCCACCGTCTACAAAGAGCGTTTGTCCGGTGATGAAAGAGGCTTCTCTTGAGGCGAGGAAGGCGTGAACGGCCGCAATTTCTTCCGGCTCGGCAAAACGCTGCAAAGGAATGCTTTTGACGGCGTTTTCTAGAATTTTTTCGGGAATGGCGGCGGTCATGTTGGTTTTGGTGCCGCCGGGGGCGATGCAGTTGACGGCGATGCCGTACCTGGCCCATTCTAGAGCCAGGGTTCGGGTGAGGCCCATCACGCCCGCTTTAGAGGCCGCGTAGTTGGCCTGGCCAATGTTGCCCAGGGCAGAGATGGAGGCGGTGTTGACGATACGGCCGTATCCCCCCTCAATCATCGGCACGGCGGCCAGCTGGCAGCAGAGCCAGGTACCTTTTAAGTTCACGTCCAAAACGGCATCCCATTTGTCATCGGACATCAGGCGCAGTTCGCCTTCCTTCAGGCGGGTGGTGAGGCCGTCACGGGTGATCCCGGCGTTGTTGATGAGGACGGTGAGCTTGCCGTAGTCGGTTAAAGCTGTGTTCACGATCTGCTGCACGTCCTCGCGTGACGCCACGTTACCCTTAACAACGCTGACCTTGCCGCAATCGGCTTCGATCTGCTGCTTTGTTTCGGCCAGCCCGGCCTCATCCATGTCGTTAATGACCACACTGGCCCCTTCTTTGGCGAAGCGAACGGCCGTTGCCCGGCCAATGCCATTGCCGGCCCCGGTTACGATGGCCACATCATTTTCAAGTAACATTTAATCTCTATCCTCCTCTAAAAACGAACCGCGGAGAGCGCGGAGAACGCAGAGGAAAAGAGAAAAATAATCTGCGAAATGGTTCGGCTGCGCTC